>JAHFVC010000197.1 GCA_023264765.1 Mycobacterium sp.
CATCCAGACGCTGTCGGAGGAAGAGCAGCAGCGGCTGATCGACGAAGGCATCCTCGACGTGCTGGACCATCAGGGCGAGCAGCCGAGCGGGAACAAGGAGCCGGTGGCGCCGTGACGCTTGTCCACGAACGCAGCGTCGGTAGCTGGTCGGCTACACCCCTGACACCACTGGATTTCCCTGCCATCGCCGATTTCCTGGCCACCACGCCGGGTATCGCCGGCCGTAAGTTCGCCGCCGACTCACGCGATATCGCCGAGCAACTCGGCGGCGCATACCCCGGCGCCGCGACCGCGATACGCGATGAGTCGCAACGGATCCAAGGCTATGCGGTGCTGCACCCACCGCACGGTCTGCAGCCGGAGATCCTCGCCGAGTTCGTCTTCGCTGCGAGCGTACCGGCCACCGTCATCGACGATGCCGTGGACGGAATCGTGGCCCGGTTCCAGCTGGAATCCACGACCATCCCAGGGGCGTTTCTGCGCAGCTTCATCGGGGCCGAACAACAGGTCGCCCTCGACGGGTTGATCCGGCACGGTGCGACGGAAGAAGGACGCTTCATCCGGACACGCAAACCGCTGGACCGCGAGGATGTCGATGAGTTGGAGGCTCTGACGCTGCCCGGCTTTCGGTACCTCAGCTGGCCGGAGGTCATCGCCGGCGGACTGGGCGAGCAAGTGCGTCAGCTGCAGTACGACACCTTCCTCGAGCATTTCGGCAACATGTCCAAGACACCGGAGATCTTCGCCCACCACATTCAGAGCCGTTCCTTCACACCGGATTTCAGCAATGCGGCGATCGACGCCGACGGTCAGGTGGTCGGCTATGTGCTCGGGTCGACCTATAGTCACCTGGCAGGGACCCTGGAAGAACGCAGTGCCCACACCGACTACATCGGCGTCCGGCGTGATCAGCGCAAGGCGGGCATCGGTGAATTCCTGCTGCGCAAGGTGTGGCTCGCGGCGCTGCGCCGCGGGCTGACCGTCGCCTCGCTGGGCACCGACATCAACAACGCGAGCAAGGCGCACCTGCTCTATGAACGGTTGGGTTATGTCGCCGTCGAGCACCAGTCCGCCTACCGCATCGACTCCGAAGGACCCGTCGAATGACCACCGCCGCACGCTACTTGCAGCCAGCCACCGCCGACCTCGACGACCTGCGCGCACAGTTTGCCCCGGCGTTCCAGAAGATCGCCGAGGCGAACCTGGAACGGGAACGCGACCGCACGTTCCCGCACGAGCAAGTCCGGCTGCTCAACGAGGCAGGCTTCGGCACGCTGCGAATCCCGGCGGACCGCGGTGGCTTTGGAGCGTCGCTGCAACAGGTGTTCCTGCTGCTGGCCGACCTGGGCGAGGCCGACGCCAACGTCGCCCACATCTGGCGCAACCATCTGGCCTTCGTCGAAGACCGACTCAACGCCCCGGTGTCGGATGCCAATGACATATGGATCGAACGCTTCCGGGCCGGGCAGTTCGTCGGCGGCGGCTGGACCGAGGCCAACAACGTGACGCTGGCCAACCTGGTCACCACCGTCGTTGCCGAGGACGACCACTACCTGGTGACGGGCGCGAAGTTCTACGCCACCGGCAGCCTGTATGCCGAGTGGCTCGACGTGCTCGGCCGCGGCGATGACGGCGAGCTGCTGACCGCGCTGGTGCGGGCCGAGGATCCCGGTGTCACCCTGATCGACGACTGGGACGGATTCGGGCAGCGCACCACGGCCAGTGGCACCGCCCGCTACGACAAGGTCCGGGCCGAACGCGGGGACGTATTCCCCGCCGCCCAGCGATTCGCCTATCAGGGGCACTTCTACCAGACTGCGATGCTGTCGGTCCTCACCGGAATCACCAGGGCGGCACTGCGAGACGGCTCGGCGGCGCTGACCGGGCGCAAGCGCAACTACCCCCAGGGGCTGACCGAGGTGCCCTCCGATGATGCCCAACTGCTGGCCGTCATCGGTGAGGTGTCCGCCGACGCGTTTGCCGCCGAGGCGGCACTGGCCCGGGCCGGAGAGGCGCTGGATCGCATCGATGCGACCGCGGAGGATGCCAAACGTCGTCTGATCGCCGCCGAGGTCGCGGTCACCCAGGCGCAACTGGTCATCATCGCCGCCGCCTTACGGGCTACCACCACCGTTTTCGACGCCCTCGGCGCCTCCGGAGTGTCCGAACAGCGTGGGCTGGATCGGCATTGGCGCAATGCCCGTACCTTGGCTTCCCACAACCCGCGGGTGTATAAGGCCCGCATCCTGGGCGACTTCTTGATCAATGGTAAGGACCCGGTGTCCAACCTCGCGGCGATCGGGCGTGGGGGACAGGGCAACTAGTTCGCTTTCCCCGAACGTGTTCTACGCCTCTATATTTGGCATATTTCTCGGGTGATGCCCACTCGCGGAGCCGTCCGGTCAGTGGATCCGCAGTACGGCCTTACCCGGAACGCGCCGGTCCAGCAGGGCTTGCGTCGCCGCGCCGACGTTGTCCCAGCTGTCGCGCAGCCCGATCTGCGGGTCCAACTCGCCCTCGGCGAGCAGGCTCAGCAGGTACTGCAGGTCGGACTGGAACGGCGCGCGAACGGTGAACGGCTCCAACCGCTTCCGGATCCCGAGCCGGCGGTGTATTTCGAAGTCGATGGTGGTGGGTTCGTTGGATGCCATCCCGATCGACTGCACCGACCCACCGTCGGAGACCAGGGCGAAGGCCTGTGCGAGCAGTGGACCGCCGACATTGTCGAGCACCCCGAACACGGGCTCGGTCACCGCGTCCAGGCCGATCACGACATCGTCGGCACCCAGCTCGGCCAGGCCCTCGCCGCGAGCCGGACTCCCGACGGCGGCCAGCACGTGGGCGCCGGCCCTGGCCGCCAGCTGGACGGCGAACCGTCCCACACCGCCGGAGGCTCCGGTGATGAGGACCCGGCGGCCGACCACCGGGCCGAGTGCCCGCAGAGCTTGCAGAGCGGTCACCCCAGCGACCGGAAGCGCCGCGGCCTCCTCGAACTCGACGAATTCGGGGAGTTCGGCAAGGTTCGCAGTATCCACCGCGCGGCGCTCGGCCCAGCCGGCTTCGCCGCCGAAGCCGACCACCCGTGCGCCCACCTCGGGGCCTGAGCCGTCGGCGGCTGCTTGTACGACGACGCCCGCGCTGTCCCAGCCCGGTACCTCGCCGGGTTGCCGCATCTGGTCGATGAAATGGACTTCGCCGAAATTGAGCGCGATGGCGTGCACCTCGACCACGGCCTGCGCATTTCCAGGGGTGGGCTCGTCGACCTCGCCGAAACGGAGGTTCGCTGTTGCTTGCGGGTCGTAGACGATAGCTCGCATGCTCTCGCGCAACAACGGGATGCAGATCGGAATTCCCGTAGATCTCCTAGGCTGGCGGCCGTGAGCGAGCAGGATCGGAGCCGTTGGGATACCGCGTATGCCGACCGTCATTCTGCTTCGCAGCCGGCGCTGCCCGCGGTGTTCGCCGCCCATGAGGGCGCATTCCCCACCTCCGGCACGGCACTGGACATCGCCTGTGGTCAGGGTGCGGCGACGGTCTGGCTCGCAGGGCGTGGGCTGGACACGCTGGGCGTCGACGTCTCGGGCGTGGCGGTCGAACAGGCCCGTGCCCTCGCTGTGGGGACGACGGCACGGTTCGAGGTCGCCGATCTGGATGACGGTCTGCCGCCCGGCCCACCAGTGGATGTAGTGCTGTGCCATCGGTTTCGGGACACCCAGATCTACCCGGCGATGATCGAGCGGCTGAAACCGGGGGGCCTGCTGGCGATCTGCGTGCTCAGCGAGGTAGGTGGTGCGCCGGGCCCGTTCCGCGCGGTGGCCGGCGAGCTGAACGAGGCGTTCGCTGCCTTGGATCCCATTGCGGCGGGGGAGGGCGACGGGCAAGCCTGGTTGCTGGCCCGGGCCGTCGCCTCTCAGAAGTAGATGCCCGAATGCGGGCCTCGCCCGTATTGAAGAGATCGGTGGCGATGGCAAGTGCCGCGGGATCGTGGACGCGTACCAGGCCTGCGGGAGCGAGATCTCGCCACGATGCCCCACCCAGCAGAACGGCCCCCAGCGCGGCGATGCCGATGTGCAACTGCGGCGCCGCGTCGGTGCGTTCGGCTCCGTCGGACGAGATTGCGAAGGTGGCCGAATTCTGCTGCAGTAGTGAATCTTTGACACCGATGGTGACGTTCCCTGGGCCGGCGTAACTACGGGCACCCAGCACCGCGGCGGCATCGGTCACCCGCAACCACGTCTCGTCCCGGGTTGCGGTCAGCCGGGCGGCGCGCCGGTCGACCAGCAGCCACGGCAGCGGATCGTCCAGCGGCACCATACTGAAGACCAACTTGTCCACCAGATCGAGATCCAGCAGGAAGCGCAACAGTCCGAGGTACGCGTGCTCGGTGGGGGCGAACAGGTCGTCCACCACGACGGTGCGCTCGCTGCTGACGAACCAGGAGTCGGTGTCGACGGGGTGGTAGCGCACGAATCCGGTCTCATCGCCCGGGTTGCCGTGGACGGCCACATACTTTGCCCCGGGAGCGGCATCGGACCGCAGTCGCTGGCCCTGCCACCACCCTGCAATGCGGTCGATGGTCCCGGCCCGCGGTGGCCGGTTGGCAGTGTAGATACGGGGCAGAATGTCCCACGCCTCAGTCGGATCGAGCAGGCGCACCGGTCCGCCCGAACCGACACCGGGCCGCAATGCAGCCCGGGCAGTGAGCAATTCGACGGTGCTCGAGGTACTCGCCACCGCATAACCGAATCGCTCGTAGATGGTGGCTTCCGAGGCGCGCAACGTGGCAACGGCCTCGCCGCGGGCGGCGATGTCGCGCAACTGATGCTCCAGCAGCGCGGTGGCCAGGCCGCGGCGGGTGTGCGTCGGCAGCACACCCACATGCGTCACTCCGGCATGCCCCACCCGCTCGCCTCCGGGAAGGGTCAGCGTGCTGGTGGTGGAGTCGGCGGTGGCCGCCAGCCGGCCATCGACGAACGCCCCGAGGGTGCGGCCCGGCTCCAGCAGTTTGCCGATCAGGTCGCGCTGCGTCGCGTCCAGCGGCGGGAAGCCGATCATGGCGGTGCGAAAGAGGTTGCCCGCCTGGATCAGATCGTCATGGGATTCCAGGACACGGATGTCGAAAGCCATCAGGACGACGGTGCCAGCGCGTAGAACCGCCCGCGTGCAATCAGCTCGCCCCAGATGGCCGTCCGGATTCCGGTATGTCGCATACGGCCATGATCATCCGAGGATGCGAGTGCGCCGAGATTTCGGCGCGGGCAGAACGCAAACGCCGTCCGCTGAAGGGACATCTGCGTTCTGCCCGTGACGTTAGGGCGAACCCTCCGCGATGCGCCGGACCGCTCGCAGGAACACGTCGATCTCGTCGAACGTGTTGTAGAACGCGAACGACGGACGCACGGTGGCTTCCAGTCCCAGCCGCCGCAGGATCGGCTGCGCACAGTGATGCCCGGCGCGCACCGCGATGCCTTCGGAGTTCAGTGCCTTGCCGACCTCCAGCGGTTCGTGACCCGCCAGCACGAAGGACAGCACGCTGGCCTTCTCCTCGGCCGTCCCGACCAGACGCACGCCCGGGATGTCTGCCAGCCGCGGGGTGGCGTACTCCAGCAGCGCGTGCTCGTACGCCGCGATCCGTTCGATGCCGACCTTCTCCACGTACCGAATCGCCTCGCCGAGGCCGACGGCATCGGCGATGTTGCCGGTGCCCGCCTCGAACTTGTTCGGAATGCCTTGGTAGATGGCACGATCCAGCGTGACGTCGGCGATCATGTTGCCACCGCCCTGCCAGGGTGGGGTCTCCGCCAGCGCCTCCTCGGTGCCGTAGAGCACGCCAATCCCGGTGGGTCCGAAGATCTTGTGCCCGGAGAACACCAGGAAGTCCGCACCGAGGGCTTGCACGTCGATCGGGATGTGCGGAACCGACTGGGCGGCGTCGATGAGGACTCGGGCGCCGTAGCGATGCCCGAGTTCGACGATCTTCTCCACCGGCGTCACCGTGCCCAGCGCGTTGGAGACCTGCGTTGCGGAGACCAGCTTGGTCTTCGGTCCCAGCAGTTTCTCGAACTCGCCCAGCAGCAGATTGCCCGCATCGTCGACCGGGGCCACCTTGAGCACCGCTCCCGTCCGCTGCGAAAGTAGCTGCCAGGGAACAATGTTGGCGTGATGCTCAAGGTGGGTGATGACGATCTCATAGCCCGGGCCCAGATGCTTGCCGCCCCACGCGTAGGCCACCAGATTGATGGCCTCCGTGGTGCCGCGCACGAAGATGATCTGCTCGGTCTTCGACGCGCCGATGAACCGGCGCACGGCCTCACGGGCGTCCTCGTACGCGTCGGTGGCGCGCGCTGCCAGCTCGTGCGCCGCACGATGGATGTTCGAGTTCTCGTGCGCGTAGAAGTACGCCAGCCGGTCGATGACCGCCTGCGGCTTCTGGGTGGTCGCCGCGTTGTCGAGATAGACCAGCGGCTTGCCGTTGATGGTCTCCCGCAAGATCGGGAAATCGGCGCGGATGGCGTTGACATCGAAGATCTCGTGGTCGTCGCGGATGAGCGGTACCGGAGACGAAACCGGTTGGGCCGTAGCGACACTCGGTGTCGGCTGACTCAGGAAGTAGAACCCGTCGGCATCCTGCGACGCCGGTGCGGCACCCGTCCACCCCAGATCTGGGACGTCCGGGACCGTTCCGGGCCATGCCGGGGCCGACCCTCGGGGCGCCGGGGGAGCAGACGGCGGCGCCGCCAGGACCCCGGGTGCCGTCGGGACCAGGCCCGTCGGCACCGCGAACGCTTCCAGCCCACCGATCGGAGCGATCGGGCTGACCGCGTTACCCCTGGGTGCCACCGGTGCCACACCCGGCGGAATCCCTTCGGGCCCAGGCGACGTCGGGGCCGGAATGTTGACCTCCGGCACCGACACGAACTCGGCCGGGGTGCCCGGATGCGCGGCCCCCGCGGCGGTGGAACCCGCCGAGGTTGCCGTGGTGATATCCGGGGCCACCCCGCGCGGGGCCACCTGGGTGGTCGCGGGCGGGCTGTCCGGGCCGGGCCGGATGCTCGTCGCGAACAGCTGGCTGGCCAGCGCCGACAGTTCGGCTTCGCTTATCGGCAAGTCGCTTTCGGCATCCAGCGAGCGGTACTCGTGCTCACTTGTACTCATGGAACTGGTCCACAGCGACATCGTCCAGCACCGCGAGCGCATCGTCGGTGAGCACCGCCAGCGACGAGTACAGGGTGACCAGATACGACGCGATCGCCGACCGGTTGATACCGGTGAACCGCACCGACAGGCCCGGGGCCTGCTCGCCGACCAGGCCAGGCTGGAACAGGCCGACCACGCCTTGGCGCTCTTCGCCGGTGCGGACCAGGATGAACTTGGTCTTCCCGTCGGTCACCGGGACCTTGTCCGAGGGCACGATCGGAATGCCACGCCACGTGATGAACTGCGCGCCGAACAGGCTGACCACTGGTGGCGGGACGCCGCGCCGGGTGGCTTCCCGGCCGAACGCGGCAACGCCGAGCGGGTTGGTGAGGAAGAAGGCGGGGGTCTTCCACACCTTGGTGATCAGTGAGTCGAGGTCATCCGGGGTGGGCGTGCCGACCCGGGTCGAGATGGTCTGCTCCGGGGTGACCTGCGAGAGCAGGCCGTACTCCGGGTTGTTGACCAGTTCGTACTCCTGGCGCTCCTTGATGGTCTCGATCGTGAGCCGCAACTGCTGGGCGACCTGATCGTGCGGGCTGGAGTACAGGTCCGACACCCGGGTGTGCACGTCGAGCAGCGTGGAGATGGAACGGAGCGTGTACTCGCGTTGGCTGGTCTCGTAGTCGACGTAGGTCTCGGGCAGCGGCTCGTCGGTGCCCACGCCCTCGTCGGCGTGGATGGCGACCTGCTCGGGATTGACCACGCGGTTGACCCGGTAGATGCCGGCCTCCACGGGTACCCACGACAGCAGGTGCAGGAGGAACCGTGGGGTGATGGTCGACAGCTGCGGGACTGTCTTCGTCGCATTGGCAAGCTGCCGGGCGGCGGAATCGCCCAGGGCTTGCGATTCGTTCTGGGCAGACGTCATGGTGCTACCTCCGACGGGGTTCTGTTGTGTGATGCGGCGGCCACGATACGGCCTGTGCGATGTCGTCACATGATTAGCACGCAACAAGAGTGAAAACTCCGGGGGCAGGGTGCCGTCCGTCGATGTTTGCCGTATGGTAGGGCGCATGTCCCACGACGACCGGATGCAGCGCGCCACCGCGCGGCCCGTCGTCGTGCTGTGTTGTTGTTGTTGATTTTCTGACGCCGGCCCTCCGCGTGTCTGCCCGCCCCATCTCTGGCGGCCAATGGATACGCGCTCTCCACAGCCACCAGAAAGCAACACCCGATGTCTGCCACATCTCTGCGCGCCGCCACCCGTCCCGCCGTCGCCGTGCGCCGTGTCGTGCGCCGCGATGCCGAGATCACCCGGATGACCCGCTACCGCGGCGGCACCTTTTCCCCGACCGTGGACACCATCGTGTTCGCCGACGGGAGCACTGCGCGCACCGACCTGATCAGGCTCAACCCGAACATCGACGCGTATTCGCTGGACTTCCTGGGGGTGGCCCCCACCCGCCCGTCGCGCTACCGGCCGGCGAACTGGTCCGCGGTGCCGAACGTGGCGGCACGCGCGTACGAGGCCGAGGTCGACTGGATCATCCGCAACTCGTTCCCCACGCTGGGCATCGCCGAGCTCAGCCGGCGGGTGCGCGCGGCCGGTCATTCGCTCGGCGGATCGCACCTGGCCGAGCACGAGGCCATCGCGGCGACGCAGGCCGCCATCTGGCACTTCACCAACGGGCTGCAATTGGACAACCGGCCACTCAACGTACCCACCCGCGTGGTCAGAGAGCCCGAATCGATCTCGTTCGAATTCGACGGTGAGCCCCAACTGGGCAGCTACACAGTCGAATTCAGCACCGACGGAACCGCCACCTTGGTCCTGCAGAAGTCGGCCGACGGCCGCCATTGGCGCGATGTCGCGGGCTCGGAACTGAACGTGTCGGCGGGCATCGGCAGGCACCGCACCACCCTCGGCGTGGGTGCGACCACCTCGGAAACCCGTCCGGGCCGCCCGCACCGCGGCTACCGTTTCTACCGGCTGCAGGTGATCGCCCACGCAGGCGTCAGCGTCGACATCGAGGGCGTCACCTTCTCCCTCGATGGGTCCGGTAACTACCGCAACGCCGACCGGGTCGTCGCGCTGTACGACTACCTGCTGGCCGGCGCCGACACCGCCCGGCGCCTGACCGTCGTCCCGCGGCTCGCCGCCGACCGCGCCGTGATGGATGCCGACGGCATCCTCGGCCCGTTCCGCTTCGATGCCACCGACACCGCCGCCCTTGCCGCGACGGGCGCCGACCTGGTGGAGCGAGACGGCACTCTGATCGACGGGCCGGTCGAGCCCGGTCGCGAAATCTACCTGCGCCCCGCAGGCCACGGCCGGATCGTGGTGACGGCCAGCGTGCCCGCCGCATCCAACGGCTTCGGTGGCCGGGTCATCACCGGTGTCGCCTACGACGACCATCGCCTGACGCCCGTCGCACTCGCGGTGCCGACGCCGAAGGTGATCGACTTCGAGATCTCCTACTGACTACATCGGCCTACATCGGTGCGTTCGCCGGCTGAAACACCCCGGTGCTGTCGGCTTCCTCCTCGGCGCGGATCACGTGCACGACAGCGTTGATCAACGCCAGGTGAGTGAACGCCTGCGGGAAATTGCCGAGGTGGCGTCCGGTGCGGGGCTCGATCTCCTCGGCGTAGAGATGTAGCGAGCTGGCGAAGGACAGCAGACGCTCGCAGAGATGCTTGGCGCGGCTCACCTCACCGATCTCCACCAGCGCGGACACCAGCCAGAACGAGCAGATGGTGAAGGTGCCCTCCTCGCCGGACAGGCCGTCGTCGGTCTCCTCGACGCGGTAGCGCAGCACCAGCCCTTCATCGGTGAGTTCGTCGGCGATGGCCAGCACCGTGGCGCGGATCCGCGGATCGTCTGACGGCAGGAACCGGGTCAGCACGGCCAAAAGCAGGGAAGCGTCCAGTGCGTCGTCGCCGTAGCGCTGGGTGAGCACCCCGCGGGAGTCGACGCCGTGGGCGAGGATGTCGTTCTTGATCTCCTCGGCGACGGCCCGCCACTGCTGGGCGTACGACTTCTCGCCTTGCAGCTCGGCCAGTTTGGACCCGCGGTCCATGGCCACCCAGCACATGATCTTGCTGGAGGTGAAGTGCTGCGGCTCGCCGCGCACCTCCCAGATGCCCCGGTCCGGTTCCTTCCAGTGCTTGATGGCCTCTTCGACCTGTTGTTTGAGCACCGGCCACAGCATCTCGGGGATCTGCTCGCGCGACTTGGCGTGCAGATAGACCGAGTCGAGCATGGTGCCCCAGATGTCGTGCTGCATCTGGTTGTAGGCGCCGTTGCCGATGCGCACAGGCCGGGCGTTGTCGTAGCCGGACAAATGGTGCAGCTCATCCTCGACGAGGCTGCGTTCTCCACCCACGCCGTACATCACCTGAAGCGGGTGGTGCTCGCCGTTGTTGGCGCCGGACACGTCGGCGATGAAGGCGAAGAAGTCATCGGCCTCGCGATCCAGGCCCAGGGTGTACAGACCCCACAATGCGAAGGTGGAGTCGCGGATCCAGGAGTAGCGGTAGTCCCAGTTGCGTTCGCCCTGAGGTGTTTCCGGCAGCGACGTGGTCGGGGCGGCGAGCAGGGCGCCGGTCGGCGAATAGGTCAACCCCTTCAGAGTCAGCGCCGAGCGCTGCAGATAGGACCGCCAGGGATGGTCGGGGAAGTCGCCGATGTTGATCCATTGGCGCCAGGACTCGCTGGTCTTCCACATCTTCTCCGAGGCCTCCTCGAAGGTCTGCGGCGCCGGATGCTTGGACCAGGACAGCGCGACGAAGACGTTGTCGCCTTCGGTCAGTCGGGTGCGGGCGCGTGCCTCGTGGCCTTCCAGGCCGATGCGCAGGTTGGTGGTCAACCGCAGGGTTGGGTGGGCCTCGGGGTCCTTGTGGGAGCGGGCGATCGCTTCTCCGTAGGCGGCGGCGGAGTATTCCCAGGTCGCGGGTTGGCGTCCGTAGTCGAAGGAGGGTTCGCAGTTCATCACCAGCTCGACCACGCCGGATACACAGCGCACGGTGCGCAACAGGATGTGTTCGGCATCCCAGTCCATCGGGGTGCGGCGATGCGTGCGTGAACGCGTGTCGATGTCGTGCCAGGGGCCCATCACCAGGGCATCGCGGACGATCATCCAGCCGGTATGGGTCTGCCAGGTGGTCTCCATGATCAGCGAACCGGGCAGGTAGCGCCGCGCCGAGGGGACGCTGACGCCGTAGGGGGCCAGCCGGAAGTGACCGGCACCGCGATCCAGGATGGCGCCGAACACGCTGGGGGAATCGGGGCGGGGCACGCACATCCACTCCACCGACCCTGCCGCGGAGATCAGGCAGGTGTTCTCGCAGTCGGACAGGAACGCGTAATCCGCGATCGGCGGGAACGGGTTGCGCAGTGCGCCACCCCCCGATGTGTACGGCACGTTGGCCGTGACGGAGAGCGGGGCCTCGTTATCGGTGTGTTCCAGGACCATGCCGGACATCATCGACCGCCGGACGGCCCGCCGTCCACCGATAGGGGGTACCTGGCGGTGTGCCGGTTCAGCGCCTGGCGAACGTAGGAATGTGTTCGGGAAGCGGACCGATGGCGACACCGTAACCGGCGATGCTGCGCAGCAGAGGAATTCGGCTGAAGATGCGGACCGGTATCGGCGCGATGGTCGCGTTGTCTTGCACCGCCACCGCGATCACGTTGTCGTGGATGGCGCGCTGCACGCCCTGGATCACAGCGGTCGGTACCCAGCGCCTGGCCTGCACCCGCGCCAGCTCACGCGTCGTCACCCGGCCGGCCCGCAACGGACCGGCAAGAATCCGGCCGGCCGCCACGGCGTCGGCCACCGCCAGGTTGATGCCGACGCCGCCCACGGGGGACATCGCGTGGGCGGCGTCGCCGATCAGCAGCAGGCCCTCGGTGTACCACCGGTGCAGCCGGTTGAGCTGTACGTCGAGCAGCTTCACGTCGTCGAAGCTGGTCAGGGTGTCCATCCGGTCGGCCAGCCACGGCACCAACTCCGTGGCTGCGCGGTGCAGGGTTTCGATTCCCTCGGCGCGCAGGCGGGCATCGCTGCCCTTCGGGATGACGTAGGCGCACTGGTAGTAGTCGCCGCGATCGATGGCGATCATCATGTGGCCGGCGCCGAGCATGCCCGCCAGGCCGGGCGGATCCTGCTCGTGGCGGGGTAGCCGGAACCACCAGACATCCATCGGCGCACCGAAACTCTTGGGTACCAGGCCCATTGCGTCGCGCAGCGTCGAGCCGCGCCCGTCGCAGG
>JAHFVC010000475.1 GCA_023264765.1 Mycobacterium sp.
TCTCGTTGCGCACGATCTTGGATACCTTGGCCATCAGCGCTCTTCCTTGAAATCCACGTGCCGCCGGAGCACCGGGTCGTACTTGCGCAGCACCAACCGGTCCGGGTCGTTGCGCCGATTCTTACGGGTGACATACGTATAGCCGGTGCCTGCAGTGGATTTCAGTTTGACGACGGGCCGGATCTCGTTGCTGCGAGCCATCAGATCTTCACCCCATTGCGGCGCAGTCGGGCGACGACAGCCTCGATCCCGTCGCGATCGATGACCTTGATGCCCTTGGCGCTGACCCGCAGCCTCACCCGTCGTCCCTCGGACGCCAGATAGTAGGTCTTCTGCTGGACGTTGGGGTTCCAGCGGCGCCGGGTGCGCCGATGCGAATGAGACACCCGGTTCCCGAAACCCGGTGCGCGGCCGGTGACTTGGCAGTGCGCCGACACCTGAACCTCCTGTGCTAGATGAAAATGGTTTTCGACAAGTCGACATCGGCACGGTAACGTACGGACGACGTTAATGGCAATCATTTCCAATAAGGATGTCAGGAGGCGCGATGCGGACCCCAGTGGTGCTGGTGGCCGGCCAAGGTACGGCGGATGAAGTGGCGGACCGGCTGATCACGTCACCAGGCACGATCAGCGTCAGCTATGCACTCGAAGGGCATCTGGCCATCCGCCAGATCGTCGAGATGCGCTCCGAGCGCCGGATCGTCTCGGTGTGGCCGATCGAGGTGACCGGCTGTCTGAATTGCGCCATCCGCGCGGACCTGCTGCCACTGCTGCGCCGCCTTCATCGCCGGGAGGAGGTCAGCAGGATCGCCGTTCGGCTGCCCATCTGGGGTGACCCCGAATCACTTTGCACCGCAATCGAAAACACCCCGTTGCACATCGGTCCCGGCTACATCGACGGACCGGCCGCCCGCGATGTGGTGGTCGCGGCGGTGGTCACGGGTATCGACAGCGCAAGCTGGTTGGCCCAGGCACTCGGCGACGACGACCTCGACGACGCCCGCACCGTGGCACAGGTGGTGGTGGGCCAGGCTGAGTTCGCCGACGTCTTGGTACTCACCGAGCCGGACGCCCGCACCCTGGCCGTGTTGCGTAGGCTGACCCCGCGGGCCCGCATCACCGTCGGCACCGACAACGTGGAGCTGGCACTTGCCAACCTCGATCCACTCGCCCGCCGCGGCAGATCCGACGACGCGCACGACCCGTTGCTGGCCGGACAACCGCCGTTGCGCCAGGACGGGGCGGTACAACTCCTGGAATTCAACGCGCGCAGGCCATTTCACCCGCTCCGGTTGCACCGTGCGATCGACGACCTGCTCGACGGCGTGGTGCGGATCCGCGGCCGCGCCTGGATCGCCAGCCAACCCGACGCCGTCGTCTGGATCGAGTCCGCGGGCGGCGGGCTGGGAGTGGCGCACTGCGGAACCTGGCTGGCGGACATGGACACCACCGAGCGCGCCTACGTCGACCCGGAGCGGGTCGCACTGGCGGGCGCGATCTGGGACGACCGATTCGCAGACCGGCACGTCGCGCTGACCGCGCTGCTCTGCGGCGCCGAACCCGCGGCCATCACGGGTGCGTTGGCAGGGGCGTTGCTCACCGACGACGAACTGGCCAGACCGCAGGACTGGTCGAACTACCCGGATCCGTTCGGGGAATGGCACCCGGAGACCGATAAGGAGCGCACCAATGAAGGCTGACATCCATCCCGACTATCACCCGGTGGTGTTCGCCGACGCATCCACTCAGACGATGTTCCTGACCCGCTCGACGGCGACCAGCGAGCGCACAGTCGACTGGCAGGGCACCACCTATCCGCTGATCATCGTCGATGTCACCAGCGATTCCCACCCGTTCTGGACGGGAACGAATCGGACGATCGACACCGCGGGCCAGGTCGAGAAATTCCACCGGCGGTACGGGGCGCGCGCCACCCCCTAGGGTGGGAGGATGCGCCTGAAACGCGGCCGCCCCGACCTCGGCGACTACGCGCGGTTCTTCGACCTCCCCGCCGCGGCCGCTGCGCCGGTGACCGTCACCTGGGCGGGCGTGACCACGCTGCTGATCGACGACGGCACCTCGGCGGTGATGACAGACGGGTTCTTCAGCAGGCCGTCGCTGCTGCGCGTCGGGTTGGGCCGCATCGCCCCGTCCGCCCCGCGCATCGACGGCTGCCTGGCCCGGATGGGTGTGCGCAAACTGGACGCGGTGCTGCCGGTACACACCCATTTCGATCACGCGATGGATTCGGCGACGGTGGCCGCGCGTACCGACGCCCCGTTGGTGGGCGGCCACTCGGTCACGCACCTGGGCCACGACCGCACCCTGGTGGCGACACCGGGAGAACCGTTGAGCCTCGGCGCTTTCGACATCACGCTGATCGCCGGCGAGCACTGCCCGCCCGACCGGTTCCCCGGCCCGATCACCGCGCCCGTGCGTCCACCGGTGCGCGCCGCGGCATATCGGTGCGGTGAGGCCTGGTCCACGGTGGTGCACCACCGGCCGTCGGACCGGCGGCTGCTGATCGTCGGCAGCGCAGGGTTCGTTCCCGGCGCGCTGGCCGGCCGGCGTGCCGAGGTCGTCTACCTCGGGGTCGGGCAGTTGGGTCTGCAGCCCGAGCGCTACCTCACCGACTACTGGGCCGAGACCGTGCGCACCGTCGGTGCCCGCCGGGTGGTGTTGATCCACTGGGACGACTTCTTCCAACCGCTCGACGTCCCGTTGCGCGCACTCCCCTACGCCGGGGACGATCTCGACGTGTCGATGCGGATGCTGACCCGGCTGGCCGAAGCCGACGGGGTCGACCTGCACCTCCCGACGCTGTGGCAGCCGACGGACCCGTGGATGTGAACCTCTCGCTTGTCTTCTCGGCCACCCTGCTCGCGCTCGTCCTGCTGTTCGCGATGGTCCGGCCCCATCGCTGGCCGGAAGCAGCCGTGGCCGCACCCGCCGCGGGGCTGCTGCTGCTGACCGGCGTGGTCACCACCGACTCGGCCGCCACCGAGGTCCGGGAACTGTTGCCGGTCACCGCCTTTCTGGGTGCGGTGCTCGCGCTGGGCAAGCTCTGCGACGACGAGGGTCTGTTCCGCGCGGCGGGAACCGCGATGGCACGGATGAGCCGGGGTGACCCACACCGCCTGCTGGGTGGGGTGTTCCTGCTGGCGGCGGCGACGACGGCCGTCCTCAGCCTCGATGCGACGGTGGTCCTGCTGACGCCGGTGGTGCTCGCGACGGCCCGCACGCTGTCGGTGTCGCCGAAGCCGCACGCATACGCCACCGCGCACCTGTCCAACAGCGCGTCGCTTCTGCTGCCGGTGTCCAATCTGACGAACTTGCTGGCCTTCGGCGCCGCGGGTATCTCCTTCGCCATGTTCGCTGCCGTGATGGTGCTGCCGTGGCTGGTGGTCATCGCCGTCGAATACCTTTTGCTGCGGCTGCTTTTCAAGCGCGAACTGGCCGAACGCTCGCCCCGCGACGAACCGCCACCGGCGGCCGACATGCCGGTGTTCGTGCTCGTGGTCCTCGGGCTCACCCTGGCCGGCTTCGTGGTGACCTCGGCCCTCGACATCGCGCCCGCGTGGGCCGCCCTGGCCGGCGCGATCGTGCTGGGGGTGCGCAGTGTCGCCCGGGGACGCAGCAGCGTGAAAGGCATTCTCACGTCGATCGACGTGCCGTTCCTGGTATTCGTGCTCTGCCTGGGCGTCGTGGTCGACGCCGTGATGCGGCACGGTCTCGGCGACTTCATGAAAGCTCATGTCCCGCTGGGCCATTCGTTGGGGGCGCTCCTGGTGATCGCCGCGGTCGCCGCGGCGCTGGCCAACGTCGTCAACAATCTGCCCGCCGTCCTGGTCCTGCTCCCGGTGGTCGCGGCCGCTGGGCCGGCGGCCGTGCTGGCGGTCTTGATCGGCGTCAACGTCGGGCCGAACGCCACCTACCCAGGCTCGCTGGCCAACCTGTTGTGGCGCAACATCATCCGCCGGGAAGGCCTGGCGGCCGGCTTCCTGGAATTCAGTCGCGTGGGGTTGCTGACGACACCACTGTGCCTGGTGGCCGGCGTGGTGTGCCTGTGGGCGGGAACGCGGGTGCTGGGGCTCTAACCGCGGCGCTGGCGGGCGACCTCGGCGAGCACCACACCGGCGGCCACCGAGGCGTTGAGCGACTCGGTCGGGCCGGCCATCGGGATGGACACGATGGCGTCGCAGTTCTCCCGCACCAGCCGGGACAGCCCCTTGCCCTCGGATCCGACCACGACGACCGTCGGCCCGGAC
>JAHFVC010000016.1 GCA_023264765.1 Mycobacterium sp.
AGGAACGGCAGCGTGGTGAAACTCGGCACGGCCACCGTGCCCGTCACCCTGGCCGAGCTGCTGGCCAACGCCGATGGTGCTCTGGCACAGGTGGATACGGCCAAACTCGACCTGATCAAGAAGGAGCTCAGCCTCAGCGCAGCGGGACCGCGCAAGCTCGCCGACATCATCGATGGCGGGACGTTCCTGCTCTCGACACTGGACTCGGTGCTCCCGGAGACCACCAGCCTGCTCAAGACCAGCCGCGCGGTGATGAACCTGTTCAACGACAAGAACGCCGGCATCAAGGCCGCCAGCACCAACTTGGACGCCACCTTCGTCGGCATCGACAAGATGCGTGACGGCTTCCGCAGGCTCACCGATCAGACACCGGGCGCACTGCATTCGATCGACAACCTGTTCACCGACAATTCCGACACGATGGTCTCGCTGCTGGGGAGCCTGGCCAGCACCTCGCAACTGCTGTACCTGCGCACCCCGGCCGTGAACGCGTTGTTCCCCACGTATCGAACCTCGGCGCTCGACGCACTCGGCAGCATCATGCACGACCACGGCATCTGGGCCACCGGCGATGCCTACCCGCGGTACGCGTGTGAGTACGGAACCCCGCGCCGCCCACCGTCGTCGGCGGACTACCCGGAGCCGTACATGTACACCTACTGCGCCGACGACGATCCGGCCGTGCTGATCCGTGGCGCCAAGAACGCACCACGCCCGGCCGGGGACGACACCGCCGGACCCCCGCCCGGGGCCGATCTGGGCCGCACCACCGATCCGACCCCGCAGGGCCGGTTCAGCATTCCCACCCCCTACGGCGGCCCCGTGCTGCCGATCGAACCACCGCATTAGTACGCACGACAGGAGGAGCACCACCATGGCCACCGTCACCGAGAAGACGACCGAGCACGACACCGATGAGGCCACCGACGAGGCCGCCGAGCCCGAGGCGACGACCGAGGAAGCGAAGCCGCGCGCGTCCCGGCGGATCCTGGCAGGGGCGCTGGTGCTGCTCTACCTGGTGACACTCGGCGGGGCCGGTTTCCTGGGCTGGCAGTTGTGGCAGCAACATCAGGTGGCGCGGGCGGGCGAGGATGCCCGTCAAGCCGCCGTCACATACGCGCAGATCCTCACCAGCATCGACTCCGGCAAGGTGGACGAGAACTTCGCCCAGGTGCTCGACGGCGCCACCGGTGAATTCAAGGACATGTACTCCCAGTCCAGCGTCCAACTGCGCCAACTGCTGATCGACAACAAGGCGGCCGCGCACGGGATCGTGACCGAGTCCGCCGTCCAGTCCGCCACCAAGGACAAGGTGGTGGTGTTGCTGTTCGTCGACCAGTCGGTCCAGAACACCAACGTTCCCGATCCGCGGATCGACCGCAGCCGGGTGAAGATGACCATGGAACACGTCGACGGGCGCTGGCGGGCGGCCAAGGTCGAGCTGCCGTAACGCCATGCGTATCAGAAGCTTTCTGATGACCGGGGCCGCCGTTGCGATGCTGGGGGCGCCGCACGCAGCCGCGTCGGCGGTGTCCCTGTGCGGCGACGTCGGCGGGCAGTGGGACGGGCAGTACTGCCGCTCCACCGTCACCTCCGAACGCCAGGCGGTCCGCGACATCAAGCTGGCCATCCCTGCTGATCTGGTCGACCATCCCACCGCCGGGCCGGTGGTGCGCGACTACCTGCGCACGCTGATGGACAACTGGCGCTCGGTCGCGGGGAAGATGGTCGCCGACAGCTACGGCGAGGAGAACTTCCAGACCTTCGCGCACGGCAACCTGCTCTCGGTGGTCTTCCACGAGACGTATCACGCCGACGGACCCGACTTCAACAACGCGTATCGGACGTTCACGTTCGACATGGCCGGCGGCCGTCACGTACGCCTCGCCGACCTGCTGCGCCCCGGGGTCGACCCGCTGACCGCCATCCCACCGCTGGCCCAACCCTTCCTGATCAGCGCACTCGCCACCGCCGCCCCGCCGCACGACCCGGGCACGTATCCGTTCGTCCCGGACCGCTGGACGCCCGACAAGGTGTACTCGGGTGCGTACCGGGCGTGGGCGCTGACCCCCGATGAGCTGATCCTCTATCTCCCGGATTATCCAGTGGCGCACGATCTTCCGGTCGACTACACGCCCGCCGCGATGCAGTGGTCCATGGATGGCGGCACCGTCGAGGTGCACGTTCCGCTGGCCGCGCTGCAGCCGATTCTGCGCCCCGGTCTGGGCGGGGTCTGAGCCGGCGCCCCTGAGCAATTACTGTCAGGTTGTTGTCGGAGGCACTGACGGGGGGCGGTCGTGAGTATTCGGTTGGGCGCGGTGGCGGTGGATTGCCCGGACCCGGCGGCGCTCGGGGATTTCTACCGCGAGGTGCTGAGCGCGAAAGTGGTGTTGTCCACCCCGGACCTCGTCGCGCTGGAAGGCCCGGGGATCTTGCTGAGCTTCGAGCGGGTCGAGGATCACCGGCCGCCCACGTGGCCGGGCGGCCCGGTGCCCAAACAGTTGCACCTGGATCTGGCGGTCGACAACCTCGACCTCGAAGAGGGCCGGATCCTGGGGTTGGGGGCGACGAAGGCGCAGGTGCAGCCGAATCCGGAGAAATGGCGGGTGCTGATCGACCCGGCGGGTCATCCGTTCTGCATCACGGTGCTGTTCCGGGCGCCCGCCTCGGCGTAGATGTCGAGAATCGCGTCACGGCTCCGTCCCAGTGCCGAGCGACCGCTAGGGTCGCGAACCGGAGGGAGAAGAACATGGCGAAGTATCTGCTGTTGAAGCACTACCGGGGGGCGCCGGCGTCGGTCAACGACGTGCCGATGGATCGGTGGACGCCCGCCGAGGTGGAGGCGCATATCGGCTACATGAACGCTTTCGCCGGGCGGCTGCAGGCCAGCGGCGAGTACGTCGACAGTCAGGCGCTGGCACCGGGGGGCACCTGGGTGCGTTCCGGTGGTGCGGGTGCAGCGCCGGTGACCGACGGCCCGTTCGCCGAAACCAAGGACCTGATCGCCGGCTGGATGGTCATCGATGTGGACACCTACGAGCGGGCGCTCGAGCTGGCGGCTGAGTTGTCGGCCGCGCCCGGCGCGGGTGGCGAAGCGATCCACGAATGGCTGGAGCTGCGGCCGTTCCTGAACCATGCGCCGTGTGCCGCTGATTGATGGACGACGCGCAACTGCGGAGCCTGATCCCCGGTGTGCTGGCGGCACTGGTGCACCGGGGAGCAGATTTCGCCACGGCCGAGGACGCGGTACAGGAGGCTCTGATCCGGGCATTTGAGACCTGGCCCGCGCGCCCGCCCGAGGACCCGAAGGGCTGGCTGATCACCACGGCGTGGCGCCGCTTCCTGGACCTGACGCGATCCGACAAAGCCAGGATGAGCCGCGAAGTCCTTGTCGCAGAACAGCCTCCGGCCGGTCCGGCCGCCTCGGTGGACGACACCCTGGCTCTGTACTTCCTGTGCGCCCACCCGGACCTGACCCCCGCCTCGGCGGTGGCGTTTACGTTGCGCGCGGTGGGTGGTCTGACGACCCGGCAGATTGCGCAGGCGTATCTGGTGCCGGAATCGACCATGGCGCAACGGATCAGCCGG
Source organism: Mycobacterium sp. (assembly GCA_023264765.1). Taxonomy (GTDB): domain Bacteria; phylum Actinomycetota; class Actinomycetes; order Mycobacteriales; family Mycobacteriaceae; genus Mycobacterium. Next base: position 3,589 of record JAHFVC010000016.1, read on the forward strand.
GCCAAACGCACCATCGGCGGTACCGGGCTGAACCGGCCCGGTGACCTGCGCACCGTGCTCAAGGTGCTCTATCTCGTGTTCAACGAGGGATACGGCGGCGATCTGGACCTCGCGGAGGAGGCCATCCGGCTGGCCCGGCAGCTGGCCGCCGCCACCGCAGACGAGGAGGTGGCCGGACTGCTTGCGCTGTTCCTGCTGCATCACGCCCGGCGCGCGGCCCGCGCAACGCCCGACGGCAGTCTCGTCCCGTTGGCGGAGCAGGACCGTAGTTTGTGGCGCCGCGATCTGATCACCGAGGGCGTCGCGGTGCTGCAGACCGCGCTGGCCAGGGATCGGTTGGTGGAGTATCAAGTTCAGGCTGCGATCGCGGCCCTGCATGCCGATGCGCGGGCCGCTGACGAGACCGACTGGGTGCAGATCGTGGAATGGTACGACGAACTGGTGGGGCTCACCGACAGCCCGGTGGTGCGACTCAACCGGGCCGTTGCGGTGGGCGAGGCCGACGGCCCGCTGGCCGGGCTCGCCGCGCTGGCCGAACTGGATCCCGGGCTGCCCCGGCACACGGCCGCCAGGGCCTATCTGACCGAGCGTGCGGGTGAAAAGGCCACGGCTGCAGACCTTTATGTCCAGGCCGCGGCGCAGGCCGACAATCTGGCCGAGCGCAACCACCTCACGATCCGGGCGGCGGCGCTGCGTCAGGGCTGAACCCCCGCATGATGGTGTCCAGGTGCCGCTGCCAACGGCGCCTGCCCCGGTGAGCCGGGTCGATCCGCTCGGATTGGATGACACCGCGCAGCGCCCACACGGCGATGGTGATGTCATCCGGTGTGAGGTCGGCGCGCACCGCGCCCGCTTCTTGGGCCCGGGTGAGCAGGGCCGTCGAGCGCCGGCGCAACTCCTCCACCAGTGGCCGGGGTGCGAGGTCGCCCCACACGGGGGCGGACAATCCCGCCTTCTCGGCCAATTCGACACCGACGGTGCGCAGGAACAGTTCCACGCCCTCGGCGGGGGGCGCCTGTTCGGCGGCGTCGGCGACCGCGATGAGCCGCTGGAAGAAACCCGCGAGCACCTCCCGGACGAGTGCCTCCTTGTTGGCGAACCGGCGGTACAGCGTCGCAGCGCCGACGCCGGCCGCGGTCGCGATGTCCTCGAGGGTGGCGGTCGGGCCGTGGTCGGCGAAGACCTGTTCGGCCGCCTTGACCAGTTTGTCGCGGTTGTTGGTGGCATCCCGCCGCACGCATACCTCCGATGAACCGTCCCGGGAATAGATCCCGCGCCAACACGTTCCAGCCTATGTGATAGCTACACTATCAGTTATGGAGGAACAGTGATCACTCTCGGACATTCGGATCTCACGGTCCGGCCCATCGGCCTCGGCTGCATGGGAATGTCGCAGTTCTACGGCGACTCCGACGACGAGCGGTCCATCGAGACCATCCGCGCCGCGATCGATCTCGGCGTCGATTTCCTGGACACCTCGGATGTGTACGGCGGGTCCGACATCGGCACCGCGACCAATTCCCGGGGCTTCGGTCACAACGAACACCTGATCGGCACCGCGCTCGCGGGCCACCGCGACCAGGTGGTGCTGGCCACCAAGTTCGGCGCAAAGATCAACGGCACCGGCGACGGGATCGTCATCGACGGCAGGCCCGAATACGTCGCGGCGGCGTGTGACGCGAGTCTGCGCCGGTTGGGCACCGATGTCATCGACCTCTACTACTGCCACCGGCGCGACCGCACCGTGCCCATCGAGGACACCGTCGGCGCCATGGCCGAACTGGTGACCGCGGGCAAGGTCCGCGCGCTCGGGCTCTCCGAGGTGGGTCCCGATCTGATCCGGCGGGCGCACGCGGTGCACCCGATCAGCGCATTGCAGAGCGAATACTCGCTGTGGGAACGCGGCGTCGAGCAGGGCATAACCGCGACCTGTCGTGAACTCGGGATCACCCTGGTGCCGTACTGCCCGCTGGGCCGCTCGGCGCTGACTGGCGCACTGAAACCCGGAGATACGTTCGACTCCAACGACTTCCGGTCGTCCAACCCACGGTTCTCGGGTGCCAACCTGACCGCCAACCTGGAGCCGGTCACGGCGCTGGCCGACCTGGCGCGCGAAAAAGGCTGCACACCAGGTCAATTGGCCCTGGCCTGGCTGCTGGCGCAACCGCTGGACGTGGTGCCGATCCCGGGTACCCGGCGCATCGCGCACGTGCGGGAGAACGTCGCCGCCGCGGCCGTCACGATCAGCGCCGACGAGGTTGCCCACCTGAGTCAACTGTTCGCACCCGGGCGGGTGGTGGGGGAGCGCTACACCCCCGTGCATGCCGCCACGGTGTCCGACTGATCACACCAAGGAGAAACAGCTATGAGCAAGGTCTGGTTCATCACGGGGTCCTCGCGCGGCTTCGGCCGGGAACTGGTGCGCGCCGCACTGGAAGCCGGTGACAGCGTCGCCGCCACCGCGCGGCGCCCCGAGCAACTCGACGACGTGGTCGCCACCTATGGCGACCGGATCGCGGCGTTGCCGCTCGACGTCACCGATGCGGCCGCCGCCGGCGCGGCGATCGCCGCCGCACGGGAACGGTTCGGCCGCATCGACGTCGTCGTCAACAATGCCGGCTACGCCAACGTCGCCCCCATCGAGACCGCCGACGAGGCCGATTTCCGGGCCCAGTTCGAGACGAACTTCTGGGGCGTGGTCAACGTGTCCAAGGCGGCGATCCCGGTGTTGCGCAGCCAAGGTGGTGGGCTGATCATCCAGTTCTCCTCGATGGGTGGACGGGTCGGCGGATCGGCCGGTATCGCGTCCTATCAGGCCGCCAAGTTCGCGATCGACGGTTTCTCCCGGGTGTTGCGGACCGAGACCGAGCCGTTCGGGATCAAGCTGCTCGTCGTGGAGCCCAGCGGGTTCGCGACCGATTGGGCCGGTTCGTCGATGGAGGTCGCCGATGTTCCGGAGCAGTACGCGGGCACCGTCGGGGCGATGAACGCGATGCGCGCCAGTAGTGCCGCGATCACCGCGGGCGATCCGGCCCGCGCTGCTGAGATCCTGGTGCGCCTGTCGCGGCACGACGATCTGCCCTATCACCTGCCGTTGGGCGTGAACGCCGTGGAGGGCTCGATCCGCCAGGACGAATTCCTGCTCGCCGAGGACCGCAAATGGGCGGCCGTGGGGCGATCGGCGGACTTCGCCGAGCCCTATCCGGTGGACCTGCCCGCTTAGCGGCTCACTGGGTGGCGAGCCAGTCGGTGAACCGGGTCGGGGCGAGCACCGCACCAGGCCCGGTCACCAGGCTGTCCTGCCCGACGGCCGTGCCGAAGTACGTCGCGGACGGATCGACGACGACCGGGATGCCGGTGCCCCGCTGCGCCACCACCGCACGCGCCATGTCGGCGAAACCGATCTTGTCCGGGCCGCCGATGTCGACGATGCCGTCCAGCGGCGGCTTCTGCGCCACCGCGGCGACCTCGGCGGCCACGTCCGCGGACGCGATCGGCTGAATCCGGCCGGCGGGAGCGTGGATCTCACCGCCGGACAGCAGGGAATCGGTGATGGCACCGGCGAATTCGTGGAACTGCGTCGCGCGCACGATGCTGTACGGCAGCCCGGATTCGGTGATGATCCGCTCCTGGGCAACCTTGGCCCGCATATAACCGCTGTCGGGCAGGCCGTCGGTACCCACGATGGACAGGGCGACGTAGTGCCCGACACCGGCCGCGCGAGCCGCCTGCACCAGATTCGTCGACGATGCGGTGAAGAACGCCAGCACCGATTCGTCCTCGAACGACGGGGAGTTGGTGACATCGATGAGCGCGTCGGCCCCGTCGAGGGCGTCGGCCAGACCCGCACCGGTCAGTACGTCGGCCCCGGTGCGCAGCGATGCACCCACGACGTCATGTCCGGCGGCGGTGAGCAGCGTGGTGACCTGCGAACCGATCAACCCGGATGCCCCGAAAACCGTGATCTTCATGTTCGTTCTCCTCGTTGTGTGGTCTGTACCGGCTCTCAGCCTGCCGGGTCCGGGGGTCGCTGGAGCCCTTGAAAGTGCGTGGTAATCCGTAGGCGGAGCTACGCATCCCCGTGGATTACGTATACGGTCTAACTATGAGTGGAGTGTCGATCATCACAGGCGGTGCGGGCGGGATGGGACTGGCCACGGCCAAGATCCTCGGCAGGGAGCACACCGTCGTGCTGGCCGACAACCGGCGGGATCGGCTGGATGCCGCTGCCGACGCACTCACCGAGCTCGGGTTGCAGGCCCGCGCCGTGCACTGTGATGTCACCGACCGGTCCGCGGTCGGGGCGCTGTTCGAGGCCGCCGCCGGTCTCGGTGCCATCGCCTCGGTGATCCACGCCGCGGGGGTCAGCCCCAGCATGGGCGACGCCGACTACGTGATGCGAACCAATGCACTGGGCACGGTCAACGTCAACGAGGCCTTCTTCGCCGGCGCGGGTGAGGGCGCGGTGATCGTCAACGTGGCGTCCATGGCGTCGTACCTGATGCCGGAGGAGTTCATCCCGGTGGCGCAGTTCCCCCTGGCGCTGACCGATACCGCCGCCTTCGTCGCCGCGATGAGCGCGTCTTACGCCGTCGCGCCCGAGGAAGCCCGCTCCGGCATGTCCTACGCCGTGAGCAAGAGTTTCGTGAAGTGGTACAGCGCATCTCAGGCCGAGCGGTTCAACGGCAGGGGACTGCGGATCGTCTCGGTGTCGCCGGGCTCGGTGGACACCGAGATGGGCAAATTGGAAGCGGACGCGGGGGCGGGTGCCATGGTGACCGACTTCGCGGTGCCACGCTGGGGCAAGGCCGAGGAGATGGCCGAGCTGTTCGCATTCTGCGCCAGCGAGCGGGCCGGCTACCTGACCGGCACCGACATCCTCAACGATGGCGGGGTGGTCGCCTCGATGCGCGAACGGGCCCGCGTGGCGGCCGAAAAGGCTTGAGCCGCTACCAAACCCGCACGTAGTCGACGAGCATGTCGGCCGGGTACGTGCCCCCGCCGGGATCGCCGCCGCCGGAGCCGGCGACCGCGAGGTCGAGAACCGGAAACAGTTGGTAGCCGGGCTGATTGAACTGCCAGTCCGGCAGCGCGTGCGCCGGGACGTCGAAATACGGCTGGGCGCCGTCGGCGTAGTCGCGCCAGAACCGCATGCCCGCGTCGTCCCACTGCACGCGCCAGGTGTGCCACCCGCTGTCCACGCTGATGGTCTGGCTGACGTGTTCACCGCCGTTGAGCTTGGCGTGCACGGCCGTGCCGGGAGCCCATTTGCCGTTGCCGTACCACTCCATGATGTCGACCTCGCCACCGATGGTGGGGTCGTTGTTGGCCAGATACCAGGCCGGCCAGCTGCCCGGGGTGAGGCAGTTCAGTTTGATCCGGGCTTCCCAGTTGTGCCCGATTCCGCCCCGCCATTTGCCGAACAGCTTGCCGCTGTAGAAGGTGTTGCCGTCCTTCGCCGCGCGGAACACGAGGTTGGATTTGCCGTCGACGAACACGTTGCGACGGTCATCGCGGTACTGGCCGACATTGCCGGGCAACTCCCAGAACGTCGGATCCTCCATCGACTCGCGGGCCAGTGCCACTTCCCATTTCGACGCGTCGGGCGCCGAGCCGGCGGGGCCGTCGAACTCGTCGGCGAAGAGGTACCCGCCTGTGGGTGGCGCGGCGGGCGGGGGAGCGACGGGTGCGGCACCCGCGGTGGGTGCGGGCATGGCGGCGGACAGCGCGCCGATGCCGGTCAGCAACATCATGTCTCGTCGGTTCATCAACGGGTTCCTTTCAGTCACCGGCCGACACGAGATCGGGGACCTGCGGCACGATGAGCACGGGGATGTCGGTGTGCGCGACGACCGCCGCTGCGACACTGCCCTGCAGGTGACCCAGTAATCCGTTGCGGCGGTGCGGTCCGAGCACGATCAGGCTTGCCTGGTATTCCTTGGCCGTCGCCACGATGCCCTGCCACGTAGGCGACGCCTCGACGGCCTTACTGCACACCTCGAATCCTGCCCCGGCGGCCAGCCGGGCGCCATAGGCTGCGGTCTGCTCGGCGGATCGGCGCACCTCAGCGGCTTTGTCGGCGTCCAGGTGCCGGCCGTCGGCCGGCGTGAATCCGACGTCGACGGGCTGCCAGACGCACACCACGAGGGCTTGGCGGCCGGGCGGCAGGGCCGCCGCGGCTGCCGAGATGGCGGTGGCGGCCCGCTCCGAGCCGTCGTAGGCGATGATGACGGGACCGGGCGACCCCGCGAAGGACGGCGGCGGCGCAGGGGCGGACACGGGTTCGGCCACCGGCTCCGGCACCGGCAGTCCGCGGCGCAGCCGGGCCAGCAACGGTGGCGAGTACCAGGCCGGTGATTCACCGTCCAGGAACAGGTCGAGGTCGGGCGTCTGTGGCCGCGCGCCGCTCAGGACGTAGACCGCCACGCCGAAGACGGCGCCGGCGATGGACAGCCCGAACCCGATCCACAGGGCGATCCCGGTGCCGGTGACCAAGTCATCGGCGGCGGTCGAGGCGAAATGGGCGAAGATCGGCGCCACCATGAACGCCGCCACCGCGCGCAGCAGCTCGATGATCGCGAAGACGCGCTGCAAGCTGTTGGACTTCAGGGAGAAACCGGCGACGAACAGCGCGGGTGCGACCGTGGCGCCGAGCGCCAGGCCGGTCAGCGCCGACCCGAGCAGCGCCAGCGGCTGATTGCCGGGCAGCGAGAGCCGGAACACCAGGATCCCGGCAGCGAGCAAGGCCATGCCGACCAGCGGCAGGTAGTGCATCGCGCGCCGGGAGATCACGATGCCGAACACCACGGCCATCACCACTGCGCCACCGAGCTCGGGCAGATAGATCAGCCCCACCTGCACCGGGCTGAAGCTGAGCAGGAAGACGTTGGCGGTCAGTGCGGTGGCGGCAACCGACGCGGCGGCCGCGAACAGGGCGACGCCGACACCGGCGACCGGAATGGCGCTGGTGAGCATGGTGCGGATGGTCAGCAACGGCCTCTTGGCCCGGAACTGGTAGACGATCAGCGCGACGATCAGCGCCAGGCCGCCGAGCATGGGCCCGGTCACGGCCATGTCCCCGAAGCCGTGGGTGGTCAGCTGCGCGGCGCCGACGAATGCCGCGGTGCATCCGGTCGTGGCCAGCGCGATGGCCCAGAGATCCCGGGGCGCGTCCCGGTCGGCGGGCGGGGCGTCGTCGAACGTCAGCGCGGCCAGGACCAGTGCCGTCACCGCGATGGCGGCGACGATCCAGAACAGTGGACGCCACGCCTGCGCTTCGGCTTGCACACCCCCGACGAATGGACCGAGTGCGACGGCCCCGAACACGCACATGTTCATGATCACGGCGGTGTTGCGCAGCTTGTCGCGTGGGAAGCCGATGGTCAGCGGCGGGGCGGCCGCGATGAGCAGCATGCTGGTGGACAGCCCCTGCAGCACGTGACCGCCGATGAACATGCCCGCGTTCTGGGCCGAGGCGGCCAATACCGATCCCAGGACCAGCAGGACCGCGTAGCCGAGCAGCATGCGGCGCTGGGGCAGATGCTGGGCGAACTGGACGGCCAGGACCGTGCCGACCGCGTAGGCCGCATTGCCGAGTCCGGCAGACAGGCTCATCTGCTGGGCGGTCATGTGCAGGTCCGCGGAGATGATGGGCACCAGCGGGTCGAGTGCCGCTGACAGCGCGAGGTAGGGGATCAGCGCGAGCGTGACCATCGCGGCCACGGCCGGGTAACGGCCGGCGAGCGGACCTTGGCGCATCAGCGGAGCCCGAAACTGTGAATTTGCTGCCAATTGCGCGCAGCAAGGGGCCGGCTGGTCATCCGGAATGGGTCGGCCACGTGTTGCTGCAACTCCTTCGGCGGGGCATTTGTTCCGCGATCGCTGCGCGGGAACACCCGACTGTCGACTGTTCGCTTCTATTACCCACGCCGAGAGACATTTTCACCGGTAGGGCGGGACGCGGCAACAGCATCGTCAGCCGCGGAGACGGGTCAACTCTAGCGGTCTTCGCGCACGTGGGCCGACTCAGGTCGGGATCGGAAGGACGAGCAAACGCGATATTTCGTTTCCAAACACTAATTAGCTGCCTTCGGCCGTAGCCAAGGATGCCGTGCCGCACATCACGTAACACCAGAACCGCGGGTGACGATCAACCAATCGTGATTCGTCGGGTAACAGCAGTGTTTGCGGGCATGCTTCTCGCCTCAGGACTTGTCGGCCTGTCCACCGGCGCCGCGTCGGCGGCGCCTGGCTGTGCGGACTACCACTGGATCGGTGCCGCGGGCTCCGGCCAGCGCGACGCCGCGCACCTGGCCGCCAACGCCGGCATGGGGGACGTGGTCTATCAGTCGTTCCTGCAGCTGCAGAGTGCGCTGGCAGCCAGCGGACGGACCATCACCGCCGAGGCCGTGCAGTACCCGGCCGCCCCCGTACCTGCAGATGGCGGACTGCGTGGGTGGGCCAACTTCATGGACAGCGTCCACGACGGCACCGATGCCGCGGCCGACCAGCTGGAGGCCTTCAGCAAGCAGTGCCCCGCCACCAAGGTGGTGCTCGCGGGCTACTCGCAGGGCGCCATGGTGATGCACCGCAACCTGCACGACCTCGCCGACGATCCGCAGGTGGTCGCCGCGCTGCTCGTCGCCGACGGCGACCGGCTGCCCGTCGACACCACCATCAACATGGGTTCGGCCGCGCTGGCGCCGGGCATCGGCAAAGGTGTCGCGCAGGAGCATTCGTTCCTGGCGTCGACGGATACCTCGATGCTCCCGGCCGGCATCGGCGCGCGCACCGTGAGCGTGTGCGATGTGGGCGACCCGGTATGTGACTCGGTGCCCGATCAGGACTCGATGTCGCAGGCGGGTATCGCCATCCACACCGGCTACGCACCGACGGCCGCAGGGCCGCACGCCTGGGGCGCCCCGCTGTACAACCTGGTGGTGTCCTCAGAGGTGCAGCCCGCTCAGACCCTCCGGTAGCGCTTCGGTGTGCAGCACGCCCAGGCGCTGGGTGGCCCTGGTCAGCGCGACGTAGAGGTCCGCCGCACCGCGGACCCCCGCTGCCAGGATCGCCGCGGGCTCCACCAGCAGCACCGCGTCGTACTCCAGGCCCTTGGTTTCCGACGGTGGCACGGTACCCGGCATGCCGGGCGGGCCGATCACCACACTGGTGCCCGGTAGTCGGTCTTCTTCAGCGACGAATTGTGCTATCGCCGAGGATAATTCGTCGGCTTTCACCCGGCGGGCCCAGGGCTGGAAGCCCGATGCGCGCACCGACTCCGGCGGGGTCACCTCGGGCGCGAAATCCGCCAGCACCGACGCGGCGACCGCCATGATCTCCGACGGGGTCCGGTAGTTCACCGACAGCGAGCGATACACCCAGCGGCCGGGCACATAGGGGTCGAGCATCTCGGCCCACGACCGGGCGCCGGCTTCGGAGCGTCGCTGGGCCAGATCGCCGACGATGGTGAAGGACCGCGCGGGGCACCGGCGCATCAGCACCCGCCAATCCATCGCGGACAGTTCCTGCGCCTCGTCGACGACCACATGGCGGTACGTCCAATCGCGATCGGCGGCAGCACGTTCCACGAGATCGCGGTTGTCGCGTTCGACGAACCGGTCGGCGAGGTCCTCCGCCGCCAGGACGTCCTGGGCCAGCAGGCGGTCCTCGTCGTCCATCAGTTCCTCGCGGGCGACCATGAGGTCCAGCACACCCTTGGCGTAGTCCTCCTGCCTCTTGCGTTCGCGGGCGGCGGCCTTGTCGGCGGCGCTGTCCCGGCCGAGCAGATCGACCAGTTCGTCGAGGAGCGGCACGTCCGACACCGTCCACGCGGCGCCGTCTGCGCGCCACAGCGACTCGTCGGCGCCGGCGGCCTTCAGCCGATCCTGTGACGAATAAAGTTCTGACAGCAGTGATTCCGGGGTGAGGAGTGGCCACAGCGCTTCGATCGCGGCGTGGAAGGCGGTGTTCTCGGCAAGATCCTCCAGCAGGTCGGATCGCATCTGCTCCCAGGCGTTCTTGTCCGACCGCGACAACCAGCCCTTGCCGATCCGTGCGATCGCGCGTTCGGTGAGGACGTAGGTGATGATGTCGATGAACACCGCGCGGGCCCGATTGTGCGGGTGACCGCTGCCGCGGGCCTCTTCCAGAGCCCACTGCGCGGTCTCGGCGTCGATCCGGCTGGTGACATCGGAGAGTTCGATGAGCAACGGCTCGTCGGGGACGCGCTGCCGGTCGGCGACCGCCGCGGCCAGCACGTCGAGCATCTGCAGAGAGCCCTTGATCTTCGCGACCTCGGGGGCGTCCTCGGCGGTGACCCGCAGCCCGGGTACCAGGTCGCCGGTGGTGGTGAAGACGACATCGGTCTCACCGAGCGAGGGCAGCACCCGTCCGATGTGATCGAGAAAGGCCGGGCTGGGCCCGACCACGAGGGCGCCGTGACGTTCGATCTGTTCGCGGCGGGTGTAGAGCAGGTAGGCCACCCGGTGCAGGGCCACCACTGTCTTGCCGGTCCCGGGTCCGCCCTCGATGACCAGCACGCCGGGGTGATCCAGCCGGATGATCTCGTCCTGCTCGGCCTGGATGGTGGCGACGATGTCGCGCATGCCGTCGCCGCGCGGCGCGTTGACCGCGGCCAGCAGCGCGGCGTCGCCCCCGGTGGTGGCGTCGGGCCTGCCGAGCGCCTCGTCGGTGAACCCGACCAGTGCGCGGCCGAGTGTGCGGAACTGACGGCGGCGGCGCATGCTCTCGGGATTCGCGGCGGTGGCCGTGTAGAAGGCCCGGGATGCGGGCGCGCGCCAGTCGAGCAGCACGGGCTCGTAGCCGTCGGTCGGATCGAACAGGCCGAGGCGCCCGATGTACAGCGCCTCGCCCTCCTCGGAATCCAGACGCCCGAAGCACAGACCGCTGTCCGCGACGTCGAGGCGGTTCATCTCCCTGGCCAGCGCGCGGACACTGACGTCGCGATCCAGCAGGGTGGCCCCGTCTTGGGCGTCGATGTCGCCGCGCAGCGCCGCGTCGTAGCGGCGCTTGGCAGCCGCGCGATCGTTGTCCAGCCGGGAGTAGAGCCGATCCACGTATTGCCGTTCGGACCGTAGCTCGTCGTCGTATCCGCCAGTTCCCGCCGTCGCAGTTCCGGTAGTCACAGTTCCCCCCAACGCACCCGAACGGCCATGAGTTCCGGGTGTGAGGAGTCAGGTGCGCACAGGCGCATCGCCCGGCAGGCGCCGCTCGACGATACCGGTCAGCTCGGCCATCGCCGCAGGATCGCCGGTCACCTCCAGGTCGCCGTGGGCGATCGCCTCACGCAAGGTGACGTGCCTGCCTGCGATCGCGAGGAAGGTCGCGGCCGTCGTCACGATGGTGACGTCGGCGTCGGGGTTCTCGCCCGCGGCGACCCGCATCCGGCCGGCCCGCACCCGCAGCCAGGCGCTGCTGTCGTCGATGTGGAACTGATAGACCGCGGTGAAATCGGCAGCCACCTCGTCGTCATCGGCGGCCGCGAGGAAACCCAGGGCCCATTCGGCGCGAAACGTCTCGTCGACGGAGTCCGCCGAAGCCATCTGGTGCCGAGCTCCCCACAGGGCCAGGGGGACGGTGGCTTTGGCCAGTTCGACGCCGGACGGCGTCAGTTCGTAGGCGACCGCGGCGTTGGGCTGGTCGAGGATGAGCTTGCGTGCGACGACACCGTCGGCTTCCAGTTGGCGGACCCGGGTGGCCAGCAGGCTGGTGCCGATCCCGGTCAGCGCATCGGCCAGCTGGGTGTACCGCTTCGGCCCGGACGCCAACTCCCGCACGATCAGCAGCGTCCAGCGTTCCCCCACCACGTCGAGGGCGTGGGCGAGACCGCAGAACTGACCGTAATTGCGCCTGGACATGATCGACAACCCTACCGGAGCGCTCCTGAATGTATGTGCAAACTGAAATAACATAGTGCTTACTTCAAAATCTTATGTTACGTTTCCGGCAGGCACGAAAAGGGGAAGATGCCATGGCTGCACTGACCAATTCAGGTACCCCGGCGAGAGCGCGCCGGCTGGTGATGGCGCTGATGAACGTCCTCGCGCGCGAATGGCTGGCGGAATCGGAGCAGTCCGAGCCGGGTCCCAAGCGCAGGCGGTACTACCCGCCCAAACGGGATCGTGTCATAGAAGAGGCGGCCATGTCACGCGAGATGTATCGACTCTGAACCCAAGCGCTTGTCGAGCACCGACAGCGTGCGCCGGGCCCAGCGGATGTTCTCCTCTTCGAAGGCGATCCCGCGCAGCAGGGTCAGGTAGGGGCCGATCCGCTCGCCGGTGGCGAGGAAGTCGTCCTCGTCGAGACCACCGAGCAGGCGCAGGCGCATCCGCTCGTAGCGTTCGAGCTTGTCCGTCGACCAGCGCAGTTGATCGGCCACCAGGTCGCGGACCGCCGCCGGGTCGCCGCCGTCGAGGGCGTTGACCTTGATCAGCAACTCGTCGCGGAACGTCGAGGGCTTCGGCGGCGCGGCGGTGAACGCCATGATGGCCGCGTGCCCCGCCGGCGTCAGCGAGAAGATCCGTTTGTTGGGCCTGCGCTCCTGCTGCACCACCCGCGCCTCGATCAGGCCGTCGGCGGCGAGACGGTCCAGCTCGCGATAGAGCTGCTGGGGGGTGGCGGTCCAGAAGTTGGCCACCGAGGCGTCGAACGACTTGGCCAGGTCGTAACCGGACGATTCGCCGCCGAGGAGGGCGGCCAGCACCGCGTCACGTAGTGCCACGCCGCTAGTGTACTGTCATCCGCACCTATTCAACAAAGTGACTATGCGAGGTGTCGGATGCATCCTTTCCGCCAAGCCGTCGAAGCCCGGGATCCCGAGGCGATGGCCGCTCAGCTGGCCGACGATGTCGTGTTCACCAGCCCGGTGGCGTTCAAGCCCTACCCCGGTAAACCGATCACCGCCGCGATCCTGCGCGCGGTCCTGCGGGTGTTCGAGGATTTCCGCTACATCCGCGAGATCAGCGACGGCGCAGACCACGCCCTGGTTTTCGAGGCCACCGTGTCCGGCAAGCGGATCACCGGCTGCGACTTCATCCACACCGACGACAACGGCCTGATCGACGACTTCATGGTGATGGTCCGCCCGCTCTCCGGCGCGCAGGCACTGTCGGAAGCCATGGCGGCGCAGTTCCCGCAGATCCAGCAGGAAGCCCTCCAAGGCCTCGAAGGCCTCGAAGCGTGAAGATCGGGCTCGGCATCAACTACGCCGGCGGATTCAAAGAGGTGGCCGCCGAGGTCGCCGATCTCGAACGTGCCGGCCTGGACATCGTCTTCGTCCCGGAGGCGTACTCGTTCGACGCGGTGAGCGCGCTGGGCTATCTGGCTGCCACCACCCAACGGGTGCAACTGGCTTCGGGCATCATGCAGCTCTACACCCGCACACCCACCTTGACCGCGATGACGGCCGCGGGCCTGGACTACGTGTCCGACGGCCGGTTCATCCTCGGACTCGGCGCCTCCGGGCCCCAGGTCATCGAGGGTTTTCACGGGGTGCCCTATGACGCGCCGATCGCCCGCACCCGTGAGGTGGTGCAGATCTGCCGGCAGGTGTGGCGCCGCGAACGTGTGCAGTTCGACGGCGAGCACTACACCATCCCGCTGCCCAGGGACCGCGGCACCGGGCTGGGCAAACCCCTCAAGCTGATCAATGAGCCTGTCCGGGAACGGATCCCGGTGCTGCTCGCGGCGTTGGGACCCAAGAACGTCGAGCTGACGGCCGAGATCGCCGAGGGCTGGCAGCCGATCTTCTTCCTGCCCGAGAAGGCAGACGAGGTCTGGGGCACCTCGCTTGAGGCCGGACGCGCCAAGCGTGATCCCGCACTGGGTGAGTTGGACGTATATGCCGGGCCGGTGCTCGCCATCGGCGACGACGTCGAGCCGTTGCGCGAGTTCGTCAAACCCCATCTGGCGCTGTACATCGGCGGAATGGGTGCCAAGGGCAAGAACTTCTACCACGCGCTGGCCACCAGCTACGGCTACGGAGCCCAGGCCGACCGCATCCAGGAGCTCTACCTGGCCGGCGACAAAGAGGCCGCCGCCAAAGCCGTGCCCGACGAGCTCGTACGCGACGTATCGCTCATCGGCTCAGCGGGATTCGTCAAGGAACGGGTCGCCGCGTTCCGGGAGGCGGGTGTGACGGCACTCAACGTCGTGCCGATCGCCGAGACACCCGCCGCCCGGGTCAAGCTGATCGAACAGTTGCGGGGTCTGGTCTAGCCGTGTGCTGAAGCCTGGTTGACCGGCTGCGGCGCACGCTGATTGCCCAGGTGGCCGACGACGTAGTCGGCCGCCTGATCGACCAGACCGCGGTCGATGTAGCTGCCGTGGGCGCCCTGGTCGTGGCCGTCCGGTGAGCACACCGGATCTTCCGCGATGCACACGTCGTCGGTCTTGCCGACATACCGGGACCCGACGGTGATCGGCGGCGCGCCGGTGTAGATCATCTGTAGAAAGCCGCTGGACGGTTTGCCGAACAGGGCGACCGCGGCAACGTGATCGGCGACGTCGGCGGGCATCGGGCCGGCCAGCCCCGGCGGCAGTGCGAAGCCTTGCGGCACAGCGTCGGCCGTGATGTACGCCGCGACCGCCGCGCCCTGTGAGTAACCGCCGAGGACGATCTTGGTGTTCGGACACGCCGCCGCCGTGGCCATGACCTTGTTGCTCGCGTCGATGACGCCGTCGGCCGCCGTCGCGAAATCGATGGACGCGGGGTAGTTCACCGCGTATTCCTCCACGGACTTGCCCGGCGCCTTGGCCCGTACCGAATCCACGAACGCCCGCCCGACACCTCCGACGCCGGCGGGCTCGAAGGTGCCCCGGGCGAACACCACCTGCACGTCCGGACACGGGTCGGCGGCCGCCGGCCCGGCCGCCACCAGCGAACAAGCCGCCGCAAACAAGGTCGCGGCTCCCGCGCCCAACCAACGATCAATCCGATTCATCTCGCGCTCCACACTTCGACCCCGACCCGCGGTGGCGCCGGTGCCCCGCGATAAGCAGGGTGCGAATACCCAGGAAGTCCACATCTGAATCACATCCGAATGTGGTGCCCGGCACGCTCAGTCGAGTCGGCCGGCCCCTGTCATCCGCACCACCGGTGATCCTTCCTCATCGGACTCGGCGAGGTCCACCTCGATATCGAATCCCCAGTCGTGATCGCCTGCCGGATCGTCGAGGATCTGCCGGACCCGCCACACCTCCGGTTGCCGGTCGAAGATCAACAGGGCGGGCCCCCGGGCATCGGCGCCGGTACCCACATCGTCGTGCTCGGCAAAGTAGGCCGCGCCAACCTCTTCCCAGCGATGCGCGGGCCACCCGGAGCCGGCGTCCATCGCGCCGAGGTCGGACCAGCGGCCACGCGCGAACAACTCGACCCGCCGGAACAACGCATTGCGCACCATCGCGGTGAACGCCCGGACATTGCCGGTCAGTGACCGCACCGGTACGGTCACCGGCGCCGCCTCCGGATGTGCACCGCTGGTGAGCTCCTCCCACTCGTCGAGCAGGCTCGAATCGACTTGTCGGACAAGCTCACCCAGCCATTCGACGATATCGGCGACGTCCTCGGTGCGGGCTCCGGCGGGCACTCCGGAGCGCAGGGCCTTGAACGCGTCGGAGAGATAGCGCAGCACCGCACCCTCCGCGCGGGTCAGGCCGTACTCGCTGACAAACTCCCGGAAGGTCTGGGCGCGCTCCCACATCTCGCGCACCACCGACTTCGGGGCCAACTTCCCGTCGGCGGCCCACGGATTTGTGCGCAGGTACACCTCGAACGTGTACTCCAGCATCTCCTGCAGCGGTTTGGGGTAGGTCACCTCGTCGAGCAACTCGATGCGCTCGTCGTACTCGATGCCGTCGGCCTTCATCTGCGCGACGGCCTCGCCGCGGGCCTTGTTCAACTGTGCCGACAGGATCTGCCGCGGATCCTCCAGCGTGGCCTCGATCACCGAGACCACGTCCATCGCATAGGTGTCGGACTCGACGTCCAATACGCCGAGCGCGGCCAGCGCGAACGTCGACAACGGTTGGTTCAGCGCGAAATCGGCAGGCAGATCGACGGTCAGGCGGTACTGTCTGCCGTCGGCCTCCGGTGCGGGGAGCCGTTCCAGGATGCCCGCCTGCAACAGGGAACGGGCAATGCCGACCGCTTCCAGGATCAGCTTGAGCTGGCGTTTGCGCGGCTCGTGATTGTCGGTGAGCAGACGGCGCATCGCCTCGAACGGGTTCCCAGGGCGATCGACGACGTCGAGGACCATCGCCGTCGAGACGCGCATGTGGCTGGTCAGGGCTTCCGGGGCGGCGTCCACCAGCCGGGTCATGGTCGCCTCGCTCCATGGCACCATGCCCTCGGGGACCTTGCGCCGCACCAGCTTTCGCCGCTTCTTGGGATCGTCGGCGACCTTGGCGAACTGTTTGAGGTTCTCCACCTCGTGGTCGGGTGCCTGGACGACGACGGTGCCCGCGGTGTCGTAGCCGGCGCGCCCGGCCCGGCCGGCGATCTGGTGGAACTCGCGGGCGCTGAGCAGCCGGGTACGGGTGCCGTCGTACTTGGACAGCGCGGTGAACACCACCGTCCGGATCGGCACGTTGATGCCGACGCCCAGAGTGTCGGTGCCGCAGATGATCTTGAGTAGGCCGGCTTGGGCCAGTTGTTCCACCAGGCGCCGGTATTTGGGCAGCATGCCGGCGTGGTGCACGCCGATGCCGTGGCGGACCAACCGCGACAGCGTGGTGCCGAAGGCGGTGGAGAAGCGGAAGGCGCCGATGTGCTCGGCGATCGCGGCTTTTTCTTCCTTGGTGCACACGTTGACGCTCATCAGCGCCTGGGCGCGTTCCAGGGCAGAGGCCTGGGTGAAGTGCACGACGTAGATGGGCACCTGCTTGGTGTCCAGCAACTCGCCGATGGTCTCGTGCATGGGCGTGGTGGCGTAGGAGTAGTACAGCGGCACCGGGCGCTGCGCCCCGGCCACCAGTGCCGTCGGCCGGCCGGTGCGCCGGGTCAGGTCTTCCCGGAGAAAGCTGACGTCGCCGAGCGTCGCCGACATCAACAGGAACTGCGCGCGCGGCAACTCCAGCAGCGGCACCTGCCACGCCCAGCCGCGGTCGGGGTCGCCGTAGAAGTGGAACTCGTCCATCACCACCAGGCCGATATCGGCCTCGGCACCTTCGCGCAGGGCGACGTTGGCCAGGATCTCCGCGGTGCACGCGATGATGGGCGCATCGGCGTTGACGGAGGCATCGCCGGTCAGCATGCCGACGTTGTCGGCACCGAAGACCTCACACAGTGCGAAGAACTTCTCACTGACGAGCGCCTTGATCGGGGCGGTGTAGAAACTGACGCGGTCCGTCGAGAGCGCCGCGTAGATCGCCCCGGTGGCCACCAGTGACTTACCGGAGCCGGTGGGCGTGGCCAGCACCACGTTCGCGCCGCTGACCACCTCGATCAGGGCCTCTTCCTGGGCGGGGTACAGAGAGGTGCCCGCGTCCTCGGCCCAGGCCGCGAACGAGGTGAACAGTTCGTCGGGGTCGGTGTCCGACGCAGGCAGCAGGGTTTTCATGTCCGCTCCAGCCTGCCTGACCGACCTGCCTCGCGCGCACGACGGGTCGAATACGATTTGCCCGTGTCGCTCACCGAGGGCCAGGTCTTCGCCGGATACACCATCCGGCGACTGCTCGGCGCCGGCGGGATGGGCAGCGTGTACCTCGCCGATCACCCGCGGTTGCCGCGCCAGGATGCGGTGAAGGTCCTTGCGGCGACACTGACCTCGGATCCGGAGTATGCGCCGCGGTTCCGGCGCGAGGCCGACCTGGTGTCCACGCTGTCGCATCCCAACATCCTCGGCGTCTACGACCGCGGCGAAGTCGACGGCCAGCTCTGGATCTCGATGGTCTATGTGGCGGGTACCGACGCGGCCCGGCTGCTGCGTGACCACTATCCCAACGGGATGCCCGCGCACGTGGCGCTGCCGATCATCGCCGGGGTGGCCTCGGCGCTGGACTATGCGCATCAGCGCGGCCTGCTGCACCGAGATATCAAGCCGGCCAACATCTTGCTGGAATCCGATACCTCCCGGATATACCTGGCCGACTTCGGTATCGCTCGTCCGATGGACGACTCGACGAAGCTGACCGCGACCAACATGGCGGTCGGCACGGTGGCCTACGCGGCACCCGAGCAGCTGCGCGGCGAGCCGATGGACGGGCGCACCGACCAATACGCGTTGGCGTGCACGGCATTTCATCTGCTCACCGGAACCACGCCGTACGCGGACAGCAACCCGGCGGTGGTGATCACCCGGCACGTCACTGCGCCCGCGCCCTCGCTGGGGGAGCGCCGCCCGGACCTGCGCGGGCTGGATCCGGTGCTGGCCAGGGCCATGGCCAAGACCAGGGAAGCCCGGTACCCGAGTTGCCAGGAGTTCGCGCATGCCCTGCAGTTCCAACTCAACGCGCCCGTCGAGGATCACCGCAGTCAGCCCACCGCGACCTCCGTCACGCCGCCTCCGGCGCCGGCGTCCGAAAGGGGAGTCTCCAGGCCACTGATCGCGGTGCTGTCGGTGCTGACGCTGCTGCTGGTCGCGGGAGGTGTCTTCGCCGGGGTGCGGTTGCTCTGGCACGACGACAAGCCGACGGCCGCGCCCAGGTCCTCGGCGCCTCCCGCCGCGCCGGTGGCCACGGGATCCGGTTTCACGGGCCTGTACCGGGCCGACTTCGGGCCCGGCACCGACCTGGAGGGCAACCCCGTTCCGGGCGCGCCGGCGACCACGGGCACCTATGACGTCCGTTCGGGTTGCGGAGCAGGGGGATGTATCGCCACCGCCTCCTATGTCGGGGAGAGCGGCATCGTGCTCGTGTCCGACATGACCTTCGACCTGATCGCCGGAGACTGGGTGGCGGTGGCCACCGCGTCCGTGCAGTGTCCCGATGTGCCCACCGAGGTCTGGGTGGTCTACACCTTGACGCCGCAACCCGACGGCACCCTCACCGGGGAGACCGCCAGGTCCACCGCGAACAACTGCGGAAGTGGCAAGCGAACGGTGACGTTCACCCGCACCGGCGAGAACGAGCGGAGCACACTGCCCGACCCGACCACCCTCCCGCCGCGGGTGACGTCGCCGGCGTCGGGTCTGCGCGGGCGCTACCACGAGTCCACGGTGTACGCGAACGGCGGTTACGCGCCCGGGGCCCCGGACCTGCAGGTCCGCACCCACTGCCTGCGGACAGGCGAGCGGTGCATCAGCATGTTCCACGCCATCGACGGCGTCGTGACCCTGGTGTTCGGCGACGGCAAATGGGTGCGCAACGAAGAGGGCACCGTGCCGTGCGCCATGGGCGGCACGACCCACACCAAGATCACCGCCGAGTACCCGCTGATCGGCGATGCGCAGGATCCGATCCCCGTCTTGAACGGGAAAGGGCAGAACGTCTCCACCGGCGGTGAGTGCAAGGGCGGCGATTTCACGGACAAGTTCGTCCGCACGGGCGACTAGCGCGCTAGGGTCGGAGCGCAATGAATACATCAGATGCGTTGCGGCGCATGGTGAAGCACGCACTGGTCCTTGCCAGTGTGGTGGCTCTTGCCGCATGTTCGCACACCAGTGACCCTTCGGCGTCCACCAGTTCGGTTGCAGCGCCCACTGCTACGCCGCCGCCGATCGTCAGTCCGACCCTGCTCAACGTGGGTAGCTACCCCACGGCCCCGCGGCCCCCGCTCGGTAACGCGGGCTCCGTCGAGGCCGGTGTGGCGGCGGACGCACGCCGGATGGCCGAGTTCGTGGTCGGGCCCTGGGATGTCGACAAGACACTGATCAAGCCGTATCTGAGCGCCTACTACATCCTCACCACTGCGCTGCAGCTGGCGCAGCTGGGCCCGGAGTCGATCGCGACCGCCGCGCAGGAACACCAATTCGTCAACGGTTTCGCCTCCGCGCGCAGTTCGGACAAGGCCGTCTTCGTCAATGCGGTGCTGCGCTTCCCCGACCCGGCTGCCGCCACCGCCGCCGCGACGGCGATGGCCGATGCCGCCGCCGCCAGCCCCGTCGGTGGGGCCCGGCCGCAGCGCGTCCCCGTGCCCGGTCATCCCGAGGCGGCCGCGGTCCAGTACGACTACACCCCGCACGGCGCGGACCACCCGTGGTCGGTGGTCCGGTCGTTCACCCCGCACGGCGCGTTCGTGTTCATGCAGCTGGCCCAGGCCGCCGACGGTCTGGATGCGGCCACGGGTCTGGTCACCAAGGCGATCGACACGCAGGGACCGGCGATCGACAAGTTCACCCCGGCGGAGCTGCCTGCGTTCGCCGATGTCCCGCTCGACCCGACCGGTCTGCTGGCTCGCACCATCCCGCTGGGCGGGGAGGCCTCGCCCACCAAGAACGCGGTGTATCCGGCCAAGGCCGCGATGCACTTCCAGACCGATCCCGTCGCATCCAAGACACTGTTCTCCGACACCGGTGTCACCATGGTTGCGATGGGCAAGGCGAATGTGTACCAGGCCAAGCAACCGCTGACGGCGCTGATGATCACCAACGGTTTCAATGCCGAGGTTCTGTCGGAGGGTGCCAAACCGGCCGACCCGGTGCCCGCGCTGCCCGAGAGTCATTGCGCCGCACGCCCGAAGAGCTTCTATTGCGTGGCACCGGCAGGTCAGTATGCGATTGAGGCCACCGGCGCCGAACTACCGGATGTCCAGCAGCTGGTGGCCGCGCAGTACGTGTTGCTCACCGCGAAGTGAGGGGTTCACCCAACAGAACGGGGGCCTGAGCCATGAAGCGCGGGAAGTGGCCGCGATGGTGGTCCGCCGCGTGCACGGTGAACGGATGCAACACGAACATGTCGCCGGGGCGACCGGTGGCGTAGGCGACCGGGCGACCGCTGCTGGCGGCGGCGACGCGTTCTCCCGCCGTCACCGCGTCCATCGGTTCGGTGCCGAGCACCTCTGCCGCGTCGTGATGTGACCCGACCCGGATGCGGGTGGGGGCGTCCGGAGCGCCGACTTCTGACAGCAGGGTCAGCAGCAGAACGGTGTGGGGACGCCCCGATACCGCCCACGAACCGTCCGGTAGCGGCGTGTTGTGGTCGATGTGCCAGCCGCGGTCATCAGAGTCGGGCTCCACAGGAAAGCGAATGACGATGTTGCCCAACGATACTCGCGGTATCCAACCGTTCACTCCGAACAGGTCGTCCAGTGCTTCCCGCAGGGCGTTGTGGCGTGTGAGAGCGCCGAACGGGGCGGCTCCGGCCAGGTCGGCGGTCCACACCACCGGACGTCTCCATTGCCGCGGGTCGTGCGGGGAGAGCCCGATGCGCTCCCACATCAGCGCCTGAGCCGCGAGGGCGTCCTCGCGTACCGCGGACCCGTCGATCCGGATGTAGCCGTCGCGACGGAAGGAGTCGACGTCGATCATCGACTCAGCGTGCCCTGGCACCGGTGTCCGGCGCCAATGATTTTCGGGCTACCGGATGGCCAGTCCGGTGATGGCGCGCGAGATCACCAGGCGCTGAATCTCACTGGTGCCTTCGAAGATGGTGAAGATCTTCGCGTCGCGGTGCATGCGCTCCACCGGATAGTCCCGGGTGTAGCCGTTACCGCCGAGGATCTGGATGGCCTCGTCGGTGACGTACACCGCGGTCTCGCTGGCCACCAGTTTGGCCATCGACCCTTCGGCGTTGTCGAAATTCTGGTTGTTGCGCGCCATCCAACCCGCGCGCCACACCAGCATCCGGGCGGCGTCGATACGGCATTTCATATCGGCCAGCTTGAACGCGACGGCCTGGAATTCGCCGATCTTGCGGCCGAATTGCTCACGCTGGCTGGCGTATTCGAGCGCGTACTCATACGCCGCGCGGGCCACCCCGACGGCCATCGCGCCGACGGTGGGGCGGGTGCGTTCGAAGGTCTTCATGGCGGCCTGCCCGCCGGCCGATGCACCGGACTTGACGCGGGCCACCCGCTCTTCGAATTTCTCGCGACCGCCGAGGATCAGATCCTCGGACAGCCGGACGTTGTCCAGGACGACCTCGGCGGTGTGCGAGGCGCGGATGCCGTGCTTCTTGAACTTCTGGCCCTGGGTCAGACCGTGGGTGCCGGGCGGGATGACGAAGGTGGCCTGCCCACGCGATCCGAGCTCGGGGTAGACGGAGGCGACCACGATGTGCACGTTGGCGATACCGCCGTTGGTGGCCCAGGTCTTGGTGCCGTTGAGCACCCATTCGCGGGACGCCTCGTCGTAGCGGGCGCGGGTGCGGATGGCGCCGACGTCGGAGCCTGCGTCGGGCTCCGACGAGCAGAACGCACCCAGCTGGGGTTCGCCCGGCGTGCCGAACATCGCAGGCAGGAACTGGCCGATCTGCTCGGGAGTTCCGCTGCCGGCCAACGCCGCTGCGGCCAGGCCGGTGCCCAGGATGGACAGCGCGATACCGGCGTCACCCCAGAACAGTTCCTCGAAGACGGTGATGAATCCGAGTCCGCTGGGCTCGGCGGCCTGGGTGCCGAAGAATTCGGGGGAGTACAGGCCGACCTTGGCCGCCTCGGCGATGATGGGCCACGGTGTTTCCTCGCGCTCATCCCATTCGGACGCGGCGGGCCGGACGACCTCGGCGGCGAACTGGTGCACCCAGTCGCGCACCTCGATGACGTCGTCGGACAACTGGAGCGAGAAGGTCATGTGGACTCCTGAATCGGTTTGGTGCTCAAGGTTTCTTGGGGATGGTGTGGCGTTCCAGCACGGCGGTGGTCTGGTCCACCCAGGCTTCGAAATACCGGTCGTCGTCGACATTGCCGGGGGTGCGGTTGGTCAGCGCGCGCAGCGAGGCGAAGTAGCTCAGTCCGGCGATGGCCACCGCGGCCGCAGCCTCCGGGTCGGGGATGAGGGTGCGGCCCGAGGCGTTGGATCGGACGAGTTCGTCGGCGAAACGCGCATAGGCGTTGTCGGTGATGATCTGCCAGGTTTTCTCGTCGAGGTCGCCGAGCTCGTCGGGCTCGCGCAGCATGACCCGCAGCAACTCTTCGCTCTCGGTGAGGTTGTCCCAGATCAGCCGGCCCGCGGTGCGCACCGAGGCGACCACACCCTGAGGCTCGCCCGAGTCGTATTCCTCACGGGCGGTCACGATCTTCTCGATACGGCTGGCCACCGCGGCCTCCAGGAGCGCGCGCTTGGAGCTGAAGTGCTTGTAGAGCGCGCCGGATCCCGGGGCCAGCCCGGCGGCCTGCTGGATATCGGCCACCGAGGTCGCCCCGTAGCCCTTGGCCGCGAACAGCTGCAGCGCCGTGGCCATGAGTTGATCGCGACGGGAGGCGGTCACAGGTGAGAGAGTACTCACTCACCTTCGCGGCGGCAAGTGCGGGAGGGGGGGGGGGGGCACCGGCACGTACCCTCGGTGGGTATGACGGACACGCGGTCCCCGGCCGCCGCGCTGCTGGCCCACGCGGGCGGGGTACGCGGTCTCCTCCACACCGCACTCCCGGTCACCGTGTTCGCCGCGACCTCGGCACTGGCCGGATTGGTCCCCGCCGTCGCCGCCGCGGTCGGCGTCGCGGTGGTGATCCTGGGGTGGCAAGTGGCGCGCCGCGAGTCCATCCGGCCCGCGCTGTTCGGCTTCGCGGGAGTGCTGCTGTGCGCCGGCCTGGCGTTCGTCACCGGGCAGGCCAAGGACTTCTACCTCCCCGGCATCTGGATGTATCTCGGCATGGCGATCGCGTTCACCGTCTCGGTGCTCATCCGGCGCCCGCTCGTCGGCGTCGTGTGGGCGCGCGTCACCGGTCGGGACGGCAGCTGGCGCGGAATCCGGCGGGCCCGGCTGGCCTTCGACACCGTCACCGTGGTGATGGCACTGGTGTCCTGGACCCGGTTCTTCGTCCAGTACCACCTGTATGACTCGGATCAGGCCGAGCTGCTCGCGATCGCCCGCGTCGCGATGGGCTGGCCGGTGTTCGTGGTCACCTCGTCGCTGATCTACCTGGCGATTCGCACGGCGATCAGGGCGGTCCCGCACCCGGCCGACTGACCCCAGCGAACATCGGGTGGGCATGAATCACCGGCCCGGCGGGTACCCGCCGCGTATGACGACTGCCGGTATGCGGCTCAACGAGCGCGATATGGCCGACACCCAACACGTCATCGGCGCGGTGGCCTCGGCGTTCTCCGCCAAGGTGGTGGGTCAGGATCATCTGCGCGAGTCGATCCTGCTGGGTCTACTCGCGGGCGGGCATCTGCTCATCGAGAGCGTGCCGGGGCTGGCAAAGACCACGGCGGCCCGCGTGGTCGCCGAATCCATCCACGGTGGTTTCCGGCGCATCCAGTGCACACCCGACCTGCTGCCCAGCGACATCATCGGCACCCAGATCTACGACGCCGCCGCCAACACCTTCGTCACCCAGCTCGGGCCGGTGCACACCAACATCGTGCTGCTCGACGAGATCAACAGGTCCAGTGCCAAGACGCAGAGCGCGATGCTGGAGGCGATGGAGGAACGCCAGACCACCATCGCCGGCGTGGAATACCCGATACCCGAACCGTTTCTGGTCATCGCGACACAGAACCCGGTCGATCAGGAGGGGACCTATCCGCTCTCGGAAGCCCAGACCGACCGCTTCATGCTCAAGGATGTCGTGCGGTACCCGTCGGTCGACGACGAGGTCGAGATCATCGCGCGGATGGACACCGGGCTCTACGACAAGGATCACCACACCGCGCCGGTCGTCGGCGTCGAGGACATCCAGCGGATCCAGCAGGCCGTCCGCGGCGTGCATCTGGATCGGGCGTTGATCCGGTACGCCAGCACTCTCGTCGCCGTCACCAGAGCTCCCGACGGTCACCTGCCCGCCAACATGGCCAGGCTCATCGAATATGGCGCCAGCCCGCGGGCCACGATCGCCTTCTGTCGCACGGCACGCGCCCTGGCGGTCCTGCGCGGTCGTGGGCACGTCGTGCCCGAGGACATCGCCGATGTCGCGCACCGGGTACTGCGGCATCGTCTCATCCTCGGCTTCGAGGCGGCCAGTGCCAGGATCACCCCCGATTCGGTGGTCGACGCGGTGCTGCGCGCCGTCCGCGTGCCCTGACCTGACATGGGCAGGCATCTGGACCGCGCGAGAGCGCATTTCGGTCGCGACGCCGGCGGCCTGCTCGACGGCGGCCGGTACGCGCTGGTACACACCCGCAGCCTGGAACTCGACGATCTGCGGCCGTACGTACCGGGCGACGACGTCCGCGACATCGACTGGAAGGCGACGGCGCGGTCCGGCCACACGCTGATCAAGAGGTTCGTCTCCGAGAAGCACCACAAGGTTCTGGTGGTCGCCGACACGGGGCGCAACACCAGCGCACTCGCACCATCCGGTGAGTGCAAACGCGATGTGGCACTCAACGTGATCGGTGCCGTGGGGCTGCTGACCGTGCCCCGCTCCGACCAGATCGGCATGGTCCTCGGCGACGCCAGGGGTTGTGTCGACATCCGCCTGCGCCGCGGCGAGACGCACATCGAGTACCTGCTGCACCGCTTTCACCACCACAGCACGACCGCGCCTGCGGGCAGCGACATCGGCGTCCAACTGAACTGGGTGGCGCGGCACTACCGGCACCGGCTGCTGATCGTCGTGGTGGCCGACGAACCCGACCCGAGTCCGGAACTGGCCGAGGTACTGACCCGGTTGTCCGCCCGGCACGACCTGATGTGGGCGATGATCTCCGATCTGCCCGCGGTGTCCTCCGCCGACGACGAGCGGGCCGGTTTCGACATCGCCGACGGCAGTTTCGTACTCAGTGGCGCCGAGCTGGGGGCCGGCGTCGTGCAGGCCTACCGTGAGGCTGAAGAGAAACGCCGACAACAGGTTTCGGAGTTCCTCACCGCGCACGCCGTCGTGCACACGGACTTCGCGAGCAGCGCGGGGATCAGGTCGGGTGTGACGGTCATGACGGCGGTGTATGCCCGTGCCCGATGATCTGCTCCGCTACGTCACCGGGCCGCAGCCCTACGCGCAGGCGTGGCTGTGGGGGGCCGTGCTGTGTCTCGCCGTCCTGATCTTCTGGTACACGGCAGTTTTCATGCTGACCACGCCGGGCCGCCGGCTTCCACAGGTGCCGGTGTTGTCCGGCGTGCGTGATCAGATGATCAAACGACGTGCGGTGCGTGCCATCCACACCATCGCGCTGCGTCATCGCCGAGGCGAGCTTGCGCCCGCACCGGCGGGCGAGGCACTGAGCGGTGAGCTGCGCCGCTTCCTGCATCGGATCACCGGTCTACGCGCCGAATACATGCAGTTGGGTGCCATCGCCAGCAGTGAACTGGCCCCTGCTGCAGCGGTATTGGCCGATCTGGTCGACGTGCAGTTCAATGCGCATTCCACGGTGGATGTCGGTGCCGTCAGCGACCGTGCCGAGGAGTTGGTCCGCGCGTGGACCTGAGGTGGTGGATCGTGGCGATCGCCGGGTGCGTGGCCCTGGCGGTCGGCATCGGTGCGGCGGTCCTGTGGCCGATGGATGCCGGGCGCCGGCAGTTGCGGCATTTGGCCAACACCGCCCGCCTGACCCGGTTGCCGCAATACCGCCGAGCGATCCGGCTGAGGATCGTGCGTCTTGCGGTCGCGGCGATCTTGCTCGTGACGGGGTTCGCGGCGGCCGTGCTCGCCGCCGCCCGGCCCACCGGACTGCCTTCGGCGGTGAACGGCCACAGCATCCGCCCGGCCGGCGACATCATGGTCTGTACGGGCGCCCCGTCGACCGATCCGGCGGTGGCAGCGGCGCTGCAGTACTTCGCCGAGCAGGTCACCGACATGGGCGCCGAACGGATCGGGCTCACCTCGGCGAACCGCCGCGCCATCCCACTGACCCGCGATTATCAGTATGCTGCTGCGCAATTCGCGGATCTGGCCCGTTCCGGCGGTAGCGGGCGGTTGATCGCCGGCGTCACCTACACCGACTACGCGACCAGTGTCGAGGACGTGCTGGCAATGTGCCTGACCGGATTCCCGGATTTCGGCTCCCCGGCCACGAGCCCCCGGTCGCTCATCTACGTGGGCCCGGCCACCCTCGGAGCGCCGGACGATCCACGGCCGCACCTGTTCACCGCGGACCGGCTCCGCGACGTGGCTACGGCGGCAAGAGTTCAGGTGAACGCCGTGGTGACGGGCCCGGATATCGGGACCATAGACACCCTGGTCCGTAGCACCGGTGGATTGTCCTATCCGGGTGGTGGCGCGGCAGCGGCTCAGTTGGCTCAGATCCGGGCCCACCCCCCGGAGCCGGGCCAGGCCGAGGAAGTCGAGGCGCGCACCCTCGAATCACCTGATGTCCCGCTGGTGCTGGGGCTGTTGGCGGTCACCGGTCTGCTGGTGTGGTCGCGGGTGGTGCACCTATGACGTTCCTTCCGGTGCTGAACCCGATCGTGCTGACCGTGTTGTGTGGGGTGATCCTGCTGTGTGGGGGCGCGGCGCTTCGAGGGGTCCGGGCCGCTGGATGGCCCCGGAAGTCGTTGTGGCGCTGGGCCACCGTCATCTCGGCGGCTTTGCTGCTGGCTTTGGCCTGCTGGCGTCCCGTCGTCGGCGACGATCCGCAGGCGCGACCGGTGGGGGACCGCGAACCGAGTGTGTTCGTGGTGCTCGACAGGTCCGCGGACATGCGCACCGGGATGGATGCCGCGCGCGCCGACATCGATGCGCTGATCGACCGTTACCCCGGGGCCAGGTTCGCGTTCGTCACCTTCGCCGCCGAGCCGACGCTGGACTGGCCGTTGTCCGCCGACACATGGAGTCTGCGACCGGTGGTGTCGGCCGTGCGGCCCGACGCCGAGGAGACCGATTCGCCGGTCACGCCCAATGCCGGGGCGGCTGGCACCGTATTGCGATACCAGCTCATCAGCGCGCGCCAGCAGTATCCCCGCGCCGACAACCTGGTGTTCTATCTGGGCGCGGGCGCGCCCGAATCCCGTTATCCGGCACGGCCGTTCGACCTTCCTGCCGGCGCGGTCGACGGCGGCGCCGTCCTGGGCTATGGAGCGGCCGCGCCCGGCACGCTGCAACAGGTCGCCGGCCAGATCGGCGTGCCCTATGCCGCTCGAGTCGATGCGGGCACGCTGAACTCGGTGCTACCCGATGGTGGGACCCGGCCTCGGGAGGATACCGTCGGCGCGGCACGGCTCGTCGAAACCTACTGGGCGCCAGCGGGTATCGCCTCGGCGCTGCTTCTCGCGGAATTGTTCCTGATCCTGCGCGAGTTCCGTCGCACCCGCTCCGTCGACGTCGAGGCGCAGCGATGAGGCGGCGGCTGCTGGTCTGGTCGGCGCCCGTGGTGGTGCTGATCGTCCTGCTGATGGTGAAGGCGGTCTCCGTCGTGGTTCTCGGTCACTCGGCCGAACGGCACTTCGCCGAAGGAGATCAGCAGGGTCTGCGCACGGACGTCGCCGCGCTCGGTGTGCTCAACGTCCTGGAGCCGGCGAAGGCGGAGTTCGCCAAGGGCGCGCTCGCAGTCCTGGACGGCCGGCTCGATGCCGCCGAGGACAGCTTCTCGGCAGCGCTCGCCGGCACGGACGGAGCGGCATCGTGTCCGGTGCGGGTCAACCTGGAACTGGTGCGCGAGACACTGGGCGACCGGGCAGCCGGCATCTTCGACGCGAACACGGCGGCGCGGCAGTACAGCAACGCGCTGGACGTCGTGCGGGATGCTCCCGCGGGATGCTTCGCCGGTAACGCCGACCCCGACTCCGGTCGACGCGCGGTGCTCGACGGTGCTGCCGCCCGCTTGCAGGACAAGCTACGAACCCTGGCGACCCTGCCCCCGCCCCCGCCACCACCGCCGGTGGCGGCCGCCCCGGCACCTACCCCGATCATCGGCCCGTCCCCCACCGAACCGGACCCCGGGCGCCGCCTGGATCCGGGCGCCGGTGACCCGTTGGAACGGCTGCAGCAGATCCTGCGGGACGCGCAGGGGTAGACCCCTCCGTCACGTCCGAGCATTTGCTGACCGCTATGGCAGCACGCGCAACGCACAGTGCATTCAGCAAGTTCCCAGGATCGGCGGTGCAGTCGGTTTCAACGAATCTGCAATTTGCTGTGGTTATGGTGCCGGTCTCGCGGGCTGACGGACCACCGCCGCCGCGCAAGCTCGAGTGCGTTGCGGAAAGTTAACAATTCGGTGCTGTCCCGGCGTTGACGCTCGCGCAATTACCCTGCTCGTGGTCAGGTGGACGGTGATGCCTACTTCGAAGCTTTCCGTTGTCCGCCTGACCGCGTCCGCCGCGGCGGGCCTGACGCTGCTCGCCACCGCGGCGGGACTGGCCGGCGCCGCACCGGACAGCGATGGTCAGGGCTACGTCGATTCCACCGCGCGGTGCAGTGCCCCGGCGGTCGCTGTCCTGTTCGGCAGCACGTCGAGCGCGCGGATCGCCATCTGCAAGACCTCGGCCGGTGGCTACGAGTACCGCGGCGTACGGGTGCGTGACGGTGCCAAACTCGTCCTCAAGGCCACCGCCTCGAACGGCGGATTCGTCGCCGAGAGTGACGGTGTCACCTACACCGTCACGCCTAGCGGACTGAAGGTGAGCACCGGTGGCACCGTGCTGCGCAACGAACCGATGACCGACGTGCATGAGCCCCAGGGCACCCTCGCCACCGCGCCGTCCACCTCGACGAGCGGCACCACGACGAGCGGCACCGCCACCACGGTGACCACGACGGTCACTTCCGCGACGCCGACCTCCACGTCGCCGCTGCCGCCGCCGCTGCCCGCGGAGGCCGGCGGCCGCTGAGACGCTTATTGGCAACGGTTACCATTAAGGGGTGTTCCTTGCTCCACGCCGGCTGCTGCGCGTCCCGGATCTCGACGACCTGAGGCCGGGTGCGATCCGTCTGACGGTGCCCCTGGTCGACGACGTGATCCAGATCGGTCTTGGTGGGCGTTACCGAACCGGCGCGATCGACGTGGTCAAGAATCCCGGCCTGCTGACCGTGCGGCGCGTCGATGGCCGGCCGCTGCAAGTGCGGATCGTCCGCGACGAGCCGGCCACCGTGTTCCGCACGCCGATATCGCACCTGTGGCTGCGCCGTGTCCACTCGGGATGGTGGGTGGCACCGCGTTCGGTGTCCGTCGGCCGGGTGGCAGACCTGGAGCAACTGGTTCGCACGGTGGTCAACTTCGGGTTGGCGAAGCAATCAGTTGCAGTATGAGTGGGTCGCGTACGCCAACGCATCGCGGTAATCCTGGTCCAGCTGGTGGGCCGCCGCGGCACCCTCGGTAGCACCGCGCAACGCCGCGGCGCACGACGGTGAATGCAGCAGATGCCATTGCCCCGCAAGCTCATCGACGATCGTCGTGTTCAGCGCGTCGATGCGCGCCCGGGATGAGGACAGGTCGGGCGCGGTGGGCGGTGCGGCCGCGGGATCGAGTTTCCACTCGGCGAAGCGGCGATATTCGACCGCCTCGGTCGCGTGGATCTGGTCGGTGAAGATTCGTGTCACGTAGCCGGCGTCGATTCCGCGGGTGTCCGCTGCGGTGGCGACGGAGGTGAGCACCTGCTGCACGCGTTCCGGATCTTCGATGTCGCCTTTGGTGATCCACTTGAGCGCGGCGACCGGGTCGGCGACCTGGAGCCGTTCTACGGCGGCCGACACCAGGGGATCCAGTGGGTTGGGTGTCGCGTGCGCGACGGCCGGCGTCACGGTGACGGCAGTGACGGCGGCCAGTGCGGCAAGACCGAGCTTCATGGTCAGCGCCGCAGTGCCGCGGCGCTGGTCGTTGCGGTGACGGCCAGCAGTCGCTGTGCGCGGTCGAGCAGGATGCGTTGCAGATCGGCGTCGGAGACATCGCTCAGGTGCGGCTCGGTGATGCTGCCGAAGATGCCCGCGGTGATCATCCCGATGGTCACCCGGGTCTCGACGTCGACGGTCGGGCCGATCAGCAGCGTGCGCATGCGGTCGCCGCATTCCTCGAATTCCTGGTGCGACTTCACGAGCTCGAGCACGGCCGGATCGCCGTAGAATAAGGTGCCGATGCGCCGGTGCCGGATGGCCAATTCGACGAAGCCGCTGATGGTGGCGTCGCGGCGGGAATCGGGGTTGGCGATGGTCTCGGCGATGCGCACCAACCGGTCCATGTCGTCGAAGACGGGCCGCACCACCGAGAGCACGATGTCGTCCTTGGTGTGGAACTGGTAGTAGATCGCGGCCTTGCTGACGCCGAGGTGGTCGGCGATCATCTGCAGCGATGTGCCGTTGACGCCGCGTTCGGCGAACAGATTGAGGGCGGCGTCGAGCACCCGCTCGCGTGCGAAACCACGCTGCGCTACCGGCTTGGCCATCCGACCCGCCTCCTTTCGCTGATCCGGCATGTGACCTGCTGCGCATCTTTGCACGGACAGTATCCGCCGTCACAGACTTTGACGTTCGTCTTGTCCTAACTTAGCCGATTGGCTAATCTCGTCCAGTCGAGTAGCTAGGCTAATTGAGGCTGTTCACGGATCGGACGGAGTCGGGCGATGAACGTGTTGAAGCGCGTGTGGATACCACTGGTCATCGTGGTGGTGGTGGCCGTCGCATCCTTCACCGTGATGCGGGTGCGCACCTTCTTCGGAACGGGTCCCGGCTACGTCTCCACAGAGAACAGCGCCGCCGACGAGAGCGAGCCATTCGACCCCAAAGTGGTGAAGTACGAGATCTGGGGTGAGCCGGGCGCGACGGCGAACGTCAACTACATGGATCTCGACGCCAAGCCGCAGCGCGCCGACAACGTCGCACTGCCCTGGACCCTCACGTTGAGCACCACCGCGCCCTCGGTCTTTCCCACGATCTCCGGCCAGGGCGACGGAGCCTCGCTGTCCTGCCGCATCACCGTCGATGACGAGGTCAAGGACGAACGTACTGTCGACGGTGTCGGCGCCCATACCTACTGCTTGGTGAAATCCGCATGAGTGCACCTCAGACCGATCCGCCCACCGATCCCTTCGTGGCAACCCCGCACGCGACCGAACAGGACCGTCGCGGCATCGCGAAACTGGTTCGCACACTGGCCGTTCCGATCATCATCGGCTGGATCGCGCTCGTCGTCCTCCTGAACGTCGTCGTTCCGCAGCTCGAAGTGGTGGGGCAGATGAAGGCGGTGTCGATGAGCCCCGACACCGCGCCGTCGGTGATCTCGATGAAGCGCGTCGGCGACAACTTCAAGGAATTCAAGTCAAACAGCTCGGCCATGGTGGTGCTGGAGAGCGACCACCAACTCGGCGACGCCGAACACAAGTTCTACGACGAGATGGTCGCCAAGCTGGAGACCGACAAGAAGCACGTCGAGCACGTCCAGGACATGTGGGGCGATCCGCTGACGGCGGCCGGCGCGCAGAGCGCTGACGGCAAGTCCACCTACGTGCAGGTGTACACGGCCGGTAACCAGGGCGAGTCGCTGGCCAACGAGTCGATCGAGGCGGTGAAGAGCGCGGTCGACAGCATCACCGCCCCTCCCGGGGTGAAGGTCTATGTGACTGGACCGGCCGCGATGACGGCCGATCAGCAGATCGCCAGCGACCGCAGCCTCAAGGTCATCGAGGCGCTCACCTTCTGCGTGATCATCGTGATGATGCTGCTGATCTACCGGTCGGTGGTCTCGGTGCTGCTGACCTTGGTCATGGTGGTGCTGGGCCTGGCCGCGACCCGTGGCGCGGTGGCATTCCTCGGTTTCTACGACATCATCGGGCTCTCGACGTTCGCGGTGAACTTGTTGGTGACGCTGGCGATCGCGGCGGGTACCGACTACGCCATCTTCCTGATCGGCCGGTATCAAGAGGCGCGCACCCGCGGCATGGACCGCGAAGCCGCGTACTACGACATGTATCACGGCACTGCGCACGTGATCCTGGGCTCGGGCATGACGATCGCCGGCGCGACGTTCTGCCTGCACTTCACCAAGCTGCCGTACTTCCAGTCCCTCGGTATCCCGCTGGCCGTCGGCATGGTCACGCTGGTGTTCTGCGCCCTGACGCTCGGGCCGGCCATCATCTCGGTGGCCACCCGGTTCGGTAAGACGCTGGAGCCCAAGCGGGGCGCCCGTATCCGCGGGTGGCGCAAGATCGGTGCCGCCGTGGTGCGCTGGCCGGGTCCGATCCTGGTGGCGACGCTGGCGCTGTGCCTCATCGGGCTGGTGGCGCTACCGGGGTACAAGACCAACTACAACGACCGCAATTACCTGCCTGCCGATCTGCCCGCGGCCGAGGGGTACGCGGCTGCGGACCGGCACTTCAATCAGGCGCGGATGAACCCCGAGCTGCTGCTGATCGAGAGCGATCACGATCTGCGCAACTCGGCGGACTTCCTGGTGATCGACAAGATCGCCAAGGCGGTGTTCCGCACGCCCGGTATCGGGCGTGTGCAGGCCATCACCCGGCCGCAGGGCACTCCGATCGAGCACACCTCGATCCCGTTCCAGATCAGCATGCAGGGCACTTCTCAGAAGATGAACGAGAAGTACCAGCAGGACATGATGGCCAACATGCTCAAGCAGGCCGACGACATGCAGTCGACCATCGACAGCATGACGAAGATGTCCAACATCACGGTCCAGATGGCGGCCACCACGCACTCGATGGTCACCAAGATGAAGAACATGACCGTCGATGTGGCCGAATTGCGGGACCACATCGCCGATTTCGACGATTTCTTCCGGCCGATTCGTAACTACCTGTACTGGGAACCGCACTGCTACGACATCCCGTCGTGCTGGGCGATCCGATCGATCTTCGACACCCTCGACGGCATCGACACCATGACCGACGACATCCAGCAGCTGATGCCGGACATGGAACGTCTGGACACCTTGATGCCGCAGATGGTCGCGCTCATGCCGTCGATGATCGCGACGATGAAGAACATGAAGACCTACATGCTGACCATGTATCAGACCCAGAAGGGCATACAGGATCAGATGTCGGCCATGCAGGACAACAGTTCTGCGATGGGTGAGGCCTTCGACGCCGCGAAGAACGACGACTCGTTCTACCTGCCGCCGGAGACCTTCGACAATCCCGAATTCAAAACCGGTATGAAGAACTTCATCTCCCCGGACGGTAAGTCGGTGCGGTTCATCATCAGCCACGACGGGGATCCGATGAGCCCCGAAGGGGTTTCGCACATCGAGTCGATCAAACAGGCGGCCAAGGAAGCCATCAAGGGCACGCCCTTGGAGGGCTCCAGGATCTACCTGGCCGGGACCGCGGCGACCTTCAAGGACATGCAGGAAGGCGCGAACTGGGACCTCATCATCGCGGGTATCGCGTCGATGTGCCTGATCTTCATCATCATGCTGATCATCACCCGGGCGGTGGTCGCGTCCGCGGTGATCGTCGGGACGGTGTTGCTGTCGCTGGGTGCATCGTTCGGCCTGTCAGTGCTGTTGTGGCAGCACATCCTCGGTACCCCGCTGCACTGGATGGTGCTGGCGATGTCGGTGATCATCCTTCTTGCCGTCGGCGCGGACTACAACCTGCTGCTGGTGTCCCGGTTCAAGGAGGAGATCCACGCGGGGCTGAACACCGGCATCATCCGCTCGATGGGCGGCACCGGGTCGGTGGTGACCTCGGCCGGTCTGGTGTTCGCGTTCACCATGATCTCGATGGCCGTCAGCGAGCTGACCGTCATCGGTCAGGTCGGTACCACCATCGGTCTGGGTCTGTTGTTCGACACGTTGATCATCCGGTCGTTCATGACCCCGGCGATCGCTTCCCTGTTGGGTAAGTGGTTCTGGTGGCCGCAGCGGGTGCGTCAGCGCCCGGTTCCGTCCAACTGGCCCGCCCCCATCCAGAAGCAGCCCGAGGAGTCCCTCTCATGAAATTCGTCATCGCCACCCTGATCGCCGGCGCCGCAGTCGGATTGGCCGCACCCGCGCACGCCGATCCGGCCTATGACCGCGACCCCGACACCAACTTCGCCCACGAACTGCACAC
>JAHFVC010000476.1 GCA_023264765.1 Mycobacterium sp.
TCGATCCTGATCAACTGCCATTACCCCGTCAGCCAGGACAGCTTCATGCTGCAGTGGGGAGTCATCGTCGAGAAGCCCAAGGGCCTGGACGAGAAGACCACCGACAAGCTGGCGCGCGTCTTCACCGAGGGCGTCAGCAAGGGCTTCCTGCAGGACGTCGAGATCTGGAAGCACAAGACCCGCATCGACAATCCGCTGTTGGTCGAGGAGGACGGTGCCGTCTACCAGATGCGCCGCTGGTACCAGCAGTTCTATGTCGATGTCGCCGACGTCACACCGGATATGACCGACCGGTTCGAGATGGAGGTCGACACCACGGCCGCCAACGAGAAATGGCATGTCGAGGTGGAGGAGAACCTCAAGCAGCAGGCCGGTGAGAAGGAAGCGGCACCGTCGAGCTGATGACCACCCACGACGAGCGGGCCCAGACGCCAGACGTAGACCGTCTGGCTCGCTCGATGCTGGAGTTACTCGGTCATGATGACGATCACGATCATCCGGTCGGGAACGCGGCCGCGCCCGGATCGTGGTCGAAGGCACCGGATTTCGCCGACGACCCGCGCCGCGCCGCCGCCGTCCGGGAGGCCACCGCGCGGGACCGGGAGCGGTATCTCACCTCCGGCCTGGTGTCGGTGGACTGCCGGTTCTGCCATGTCGCGGTGCAGGTGAAGAAGCTGGGTCCGGAGCAGACTTCAGTGCAGTGGAGCAGTGCGGCCACCCAGCGCTGCGCGGTTTTCGCCGAGATCCGGGCGGCCGGCGGTGAACCCGCCCGCGAACGGTCTTGTTCGCGGTTGACCGATAGCATCAAGCATGCCGTCGCGGAGGGCTGTCTGGAAGAAGTGTCGACCGCGCCGTCCCCGGGTGACGGGTAGCAGTACAGCTAGCGGTCCGGTCAGGGCGCTTTCACGAAATCGTAGATGCGGTAGAAGATGTCGCCGCTCTCCACCTGCCGGTACAGCCGCGCGCCCTGGACGCCGGCGATATCGCGGGCCACCCCCCGAAACGGCCTGGGCATGTGCTTTGCGATCAACTCCGTGTGGCGGACGGTGTTCTTCTCCAGGCCGCGCAACACCTCCGTCTCGATGGGACGCCGAGACAGTTCGGTCAGCGACCAGTTCCCTAGGTCGGTCTCCCACTTCTGCAGATCATTGCCGGTGCCGCCGCGCAGATCCGCGTAGAGGAAGTGACCGTTCGGCCGCAGCACCCGCTCGACCTCAGCGAGGAACTGGGTGAAATGCGGATAGAGATGGGCGGCTTCGACATTGATCACGGCGTCGAATGACGCGTCGGGAAACGGAAGATGCTCGGCGTCACCGTGCACGAACGACAGGTTGGGCAATCGGTGATGTGTCTTGCAGTATTCGATGCCGGCCGGATTCAGGTCGAGTCCCGTGTATGAGGCCGGGTTCATGTACCGGGTGATGTACGACGCCGCGCCGCCGTGGCCGCAGCTGACCTCCAGAACGTCCTTCCCAGCCAGGTCGGTCTGATCGGCGGTGCGGTGATACAGCTGAATCGAATAGCGGTCGATCTCGTCCGCGGCGTCCAGGGCGATCCCCATCGGGGGATCCTCCTCGTAACCCCAGTTCAGGAAGTGGAGGTCGTCGTCGCTCAGAATCTTGGTGAGAAGGCGATACCCATAGCTGGAGACAAGTTTGCCAAAATGTCGGTGTGAGACACCGACCGCCCGCATCACCCAGTCCCGGCGATAGGGCGCAGTCGAAGCGTTGCTCATGTCCAAGCACTATTCCCGCCGTTTGTGATCTTCGCCATACGAGGGCGTGGCGCTGGTATTAAATATTTGCCACGCCGATGACAGGTCGTTTACGGGGTAAAGATCGGCGGTCACCGAATCAGCCGCGTATCCCGCGTTGAAGGACATGTTGCCGGACCGGCGCAGCAGCCCGCCGCCGCAATCCCACCTCGCCGAACGCCAAGGCGGTTCGGCCGCGACACCCCGGCAGAACCTGACCGATAACATCAGGCATGCAGTCGAGGATGGCCGTCCGGCAGGAGACCCGAAGGCGCGGGCCGCGGGTGCGACCGATCGTGATCGCCGTCGTCTGTGCGCTCCCACTGACGGGCTGCGCCCGCATCATCGACTCCCCGACCGCCCTGCCCGTGCCCACGGTGGGGCCTATCCTCGCCAACCAGGTCGGTGATCTGCTGAGCAAAAAAGCCGAAGCCGACAAAGACGGAAACCGGTTCGTCACCACGGTGCCCGAATCGTGCGCCGGCGTGGCACGGGAACAGAACGCCCCTTTCATCGTCGACCATCATCCGGTGGTCACCGACGGCGGTCACTGGGTGAGCACCAACGGGCGCGAGGTCTACGTCGAGGAGATCGTGGCGGTGTACCCCGCAGACTTCGACGCGAGATCCGCCGTCGCCGACGCCCGCTCCACCCTGGCGGCGTGCCGCAGCACCCCATTCACCGTCAAAGACATGAAAGGCCGCGAATACCACTTCGCGATGGGCGCCCCCGCCGATTCGGGCTCCCCCGACATCGTGATCTGGTCGTTCCAAGCGCCGGACTGGGCCTGTGACAACGCATTCGTCGCGGCCCACAATGCGGCCGCGGAGATCACCACCTGTGGACCCGTCAACGGCTACAACGTCGGCGCACTGGCCCGCGACACGCTCAAACGCATCGAGTCGCTGGCCAATACGAAGGCCTGATCACAATCCGGCGAACCGCTCCTTGACCTGATCGGCGGTCAGCCCATAGTCACTCAGCGAGTAGGTGTGCTTGGGCGCACGCGGACCCTGCTGGCTTTCGGCGTGACTGGCGGAGATCGCCTGCCGCGCCGCGTCGGTGAACTCGATTCCGAAGGTGCGGTAGATACCCTCGACCGCCCCGACCGGATCCTTGATGAACTCGAAATAGTCGACATCGCAGAACTGCGCCGGATCGTGCTTGGACCGTTCGGCGTCGAACAGTTCCAGCCCGCGCGACCAGGTCTCCAGTGAGTCGGCGCCGATGACGTCGCCGGTGAAGGTGTTCGACCAGCCCTCTGTGGTGTGCTGGGCCAGCGAGCACATGGACGCCATGATCGTCTCCGCCGGGCGATGGCATTGCACCACCAACGCGTCGGGATACGTCGCGAACAGTGCGTCGAGAGCGAACAGGTGGCTGGGATTCTTGAGTACCCAACGCTTCTCGGGTTCGTTGAGCCCGATCAGCTGCAGGTTACGGCGGTGCCGCGCATACGATTTGGTCCAATCCTGACGAGCCAGCCACTGCGAGTACGTCGGGATGTGCGCCAGCGTCTCGTAGGACACCGAATGCAGCGACTGGCGCAACAGCTGCCAGCATTCCTCCACCTCGTCGGCAGTCATGTAGTGCAGGCCGGTGTAGTCCGGATTCTCCTCGTGCGCCTTGCTGAACTGCGCGTCGAGTTGCTGAAAGACCGGGTTCTGCGACCAGGTTTCGCGCGGCGGGCGCGGTTGCGGGAACTCGGCGAGCCACAGTTCCAGACCCTGGTGCCGCGGGTCTGCAGTGAGCAGCCGATGGATCACCGTGGTGCCGGTACGGGGCAGCCCGGTGACGAAGATGGGCCGCTCGATCGGTACGTCGGCGTGCTGCGGGTGCTGCTTGAACGCCGCCTCCGAGACCAGGCGGGCGACAAGTGCGTTACGCACGAAGAAACGTTGCATCTTGCTGCCGAACTCGGTGAGGTCGGCATCGCGCTGAAAGGACTCCAGCAGTACGCTCAGCGCTTCTTTGTAGTTGTCGTCATCGGATCCGAAATCATCCAGCCCACAGGCTTTTACGGCGGATGCGTGCAGGTCCTCAACGGTACCCACGTTGGTGCGCGAGGGTGTGGTCATCAGTACTTGTACTCCCCGCAGTTGACGTCCAACGTCTGCCCGGTGATACCGCTGGACAGGTCGCTGGCCATGAACAGAATGGCCGAGGCCACCTCGTCCTCGGTAGGCAGCTTCTTCAGATCGCTGTTGGCAGCGGCCGCCTTGTAGATCTCGTCCACCGTTGTGCCGTATTTGCCGGCCTGGTGCTCGAAGTAACTCTGCAGTGTGCCGCCCCAGATATAGCCGGGCAGAACCGAATTCACCCGAATGCCGCCACCACCCAGCTCGCTTGCCAGGGACTGGGACATCGCCAGCAGCGCAGACTTGGCCAGCTTGTAGGCGCCCTGCTTGGGATCGGAGTGCCGGACCACCATCGAGTTGACGTTGACCACGGACCCCTTGGCCTCGGTCAGGGCCGGGGTGAAGCCCTGGATCAGCCG
>JAHFVC010000477.1 GCA_023264765.1 Mycobacterium sp.
GCCTCGACGAGCCCGGCTACGGCAAGGACTTCGACCACTGGTCTATCCACCGCAAGCCGCCGGCATTCGCCGACCTGGAGCCCCGCACCGAGATGCTGGAGACCGGCCTCAAGGTCGTCGACCTGCTGACCCCGTACGTGCGTGGTGGCAAGATCGCCCTGTTCGGTGGTGCCGGCGTCGGCAAGACCGTGCTCATCCAGGAGATGATCAACCGCATCGCCCGCAACTTCGGTGGTACCTCGGTGTTCGCCGGCGTGGGGGAGCGCACCCGTGAGGGCAACGACCTCTGGGTCGAGCTCGCGGATGCCAACGTGCTCAAGGACACCGCCTTGGTGTTCGGTCAGATGGATGAGCCGCCGGGCACGCGTATGCGTGTCGCCCTGTCCGCGCTGACCATGGCGGAGTTCTTCCGCGATGAGCAGGGCCAGGACGTGCTGCTGTTCATCGACAACATCTTCCGGTTCACCCAGGCCGGTTCCGAGGTCTCGACCCTGCTCGGTCGTATGCCTTCGGCCGTGGGTTACCAGCCGACGCTGGCCGACGAGATGGGCGAGCTGCAGGAGCGCATCACCTCGACCCGTGGTCGCTCGATCACCTCGATGCAGGCCGTGTACGTGCCCGCCGACGACTACACCGACCCGGCGCCGGCGACCACGTTCGCCCACCTCGATGCCACCACCGAGCTCTCTCGTGCGGTGTTCTCGAAGGGCATCTTCCCCGCGGTGGATCCGCTGGCCTCGTCCTCGACGATCCTGCACCCCAGCGTGGTTGGCGACGAGCACTATCGCGTTGCCCAGGAAGTCATCCGGATCCTGCAGCGCTACAAGGATCTTCAGGACATCATCGCCATCCTCGGTATCGACGAGCTGTCGGAAGAGGACAAGGTCCTGGTGTACCGCGCCCGTAAGATCGAGCGCTTCCTGAGCCAGAACATGATGGCAGCCGAGCAGTTCACCGGTCAGCCGGGTTCGACCGTGCCGCTCAAGGAGACCATCGAGGCCTTCGACAAGCTGGCCAAGGGCGAGTTCGATCACCTGCCCGAGCAGGCGTTCTTCCTCATCGGTGGTCTCGACGACCTGGCGAAGAAGGCCGAAAGCCTCGGCGCCAAGCTGTGATGACCGACCTAGCGCGAAAGGTGGTGTGCGATGGCTGAATTGGACGTCGAGATCGTCGCAGTCGAACGCGCACTGTGGTCGGGTAAGGCGACGTTCGTCTTCACCCGTACCACCGCAGGTGAGATCGGCATCCTGCCGCGGCACATCCCGCTGGTGGCACAGCTGGTCGACGACGCCATGGTGCGGGTCGAACGTGAAGGCGACGACGATCTGCGCATCGCTATCGACGGTGGCTTCCTGTCGGTCACCGAGACCGGGGTGAGCATCCTGGTGGAGAACGCCCAGTTCGAATCGGAAGTGGATGCCGACGCTGCCAAGCGCGACTCCGAATCCGATGACGCCGCCACGGCGGCGTGGGGGCGCGCACGCCTGCGCGCCGTCGGACAGCTCGACTAGATATCCGGCCGATGAGCGCGCTCATGTTGATCATGGTCGCGCTCATTGGTGTTTTGATGCTGGCGGTCGCCGCACTGGTGTACCGGCTGTGGAAGTTGAGGCAGGTTGGCGGCACCGCCGCCATCCTGCGCGACTTTCCCGCCGTCGGTGGGCACGGGTGGCGGCACGGTGTGATGCGGTATCGCGGTGGCGAAGCCGGCTTCTACCGGTTGTCGAGCATCCGCTGGTGGCCGGATCGCAGCCTGAGCCGGACTGCCCTCGAGGTGGTCGGACGTCGAGCGCCCCGTGGTGATGAGTTCGACATCATGACCCAGGAAATCGTGATCCTGGAACTTCGCGACTCCGGCCACGGCTACGAGGTCGCACTGGACCGGGGTGCGCTCACCGCCTTCACCTCGTGGGTGGAGTCGCGTCCGTCGCGGCGCGCGCAGCGGCGCACCGGCTGACTATTCGGCGTCGCCGTCCTGAGTGTCCGTGCGGCCGCCGCCGGGCTTCCACAGCACGTCACCGTCCGGATTGGCCGCCCGGGACAAGATGAACAGCAGGTCCGAGAGCCGGTTGAGGTATTTCGCCGGCAGCACGTTCACCGATTCGCCGTGCTCCTCGACCGCAGCCCAGGCCGAACGCTCGGCTCGACGAGCCACCGTGCGCGCCACGTGCAGCAGTGCCGACAACGCGGTGCCGCCGGGGAGGATGAACGAGTTCAGCGGGGCGAGACCCTCGTTGAACCGATCGCACCAGCCTTCCAACCGGTCGATGTACTCCTGCGGAACCCGCAGCGGCGGGTACTCCGGGTTTTCCGCGACCGGGGTCGACAGATCGGCGCCGGCGTCGAACAGATCGTTCTGGATCTGCCTCAACACGGCCGCGATCCCAGGGTTCGGGTCGCCCAGGGCGATGGCCACGCCGATGGCCGCATTGGCCTCGTCGCAGTCCGCGTAGGCCTGCAGTCGCGCGTCGTTCTTGGAGACGCGACTGAAATCACTCAGCCCGGTGCTCCCGTCGTCGCCGGTGCGGGTATAGATGCGGGTCAGGTGCACAGCCATGGTTGAACCGTACCGGTCACAGGGGCATCGCAACCTGGCCATGGGTTCTGAATCTGGCCGCTGATCTGCTTACACTGGCCCGCGTGAGCGAGCGTTTCGTGGTGACCGGTGGCAACCGGTTGGCGGGCGAAGTCGCCGTCGGGGGAGCCAAGAACAGCGTCCTGAAGTTGATGGCCGCGTCCTTGCTGGCCGAGGGCACCAGCACCATCACCAACTGTCCGGACATCCTCGATGTGCCGTTGATGGCGGAGGTATTGCGAGGCTTGGGGGCCACCGTCGAACTCGACGGTTCCACGGTCCGGATCGCCTCTCCGGACGAACCCAAATACGACGCCGACTTCGCCGCCGTCAGACAGTTCCGGGCCTCGGTGTGTGTGCTCGGCCCGCTGGTGGGCCGCGGTAAACGCGCCAAGGTCGCGTTGCCCGGTGGTGATGCGATCGGATCGCGGCCGTTGGACATGCACCAGTCAGGCCTGCGACAACTCGGCGCGCGCTGCAATATCGAGCACGGGTGTGTGGTCGCCGAGGCCGATCACCTGCGCGGTGCCGAGATCCAACTCGAGTTCCCCTCAGTGGGCGCGACCGAGAACATCCTGATGGCCGCCGTATTGGCCGAGGGTGTCACGACCATCCACAACGCCGCGCGCGAACCCGACGTGGTGGACCTGTGCGACATGCTCAACCAGATGGGGGCACAGGTCCAGGGCGCCGGCTCGTCGACCTTGACGATCACCGGCGTGGACCGGATGCATCCCACCGAGCATCGCGTCATCGGTGACCGCATCGTGGCGGCCACCTGGGGGATCGCCGCTGCGATGACCCGCGGCGACATCTCGGTGACCGGCGTGGACCCGGCACACCTGCAGCTTGTCCTGCACAAACTGCATGACGCGGGAGCCACGGTCACCCAGCACGATGACGGATTCCGGGTGGTGCAGTACGACAGGCCGAAAGCGGTCAACGTCGCGACCCTGCCGTTCCCCGGCTTTCCCACGGACCTGCAACCCATGGCGATCGGGTTGGCGTGCATCGCGGACGGCACGTCGATGATCACCGAGAACGTGTTCGAGGCGCGATTCCGATTCGTCGAGGAGATGATCCGTCTCGGCGCCGACGCTCGGACCGACGGGCACCACGCGGTGGTGCGGGGTCTGCCGCAGTTGTCGAGTGCGCCGGTGTGGGCATCCGACATCCGGGCCGGCGCCGGTCTGGTGCTCGCGGGGCTCGTCGCCGACGGCGACACCGAGGTGCACGACGTCTACCACATCGATCGGGGCTACCCGTTATTCGTGGAGAACCTGAGCAGTTTGGGCGCCGAGATCGAGCGCGTAAGCTGATCTGAGACGCCCGTACCGATCCCGCAGGCCTCTGACCAGCGGATTTGACTTGGTAACGGACGTAGTTCTAATCTTTTGAAGTCGCCGCGGAGACGCGAGACAAAATAGCTTGACTCCCCAGGCAAGATAGTTTAAGCTGGTGGGGTTGCCCTTAATCCGGGCGAAAAAGCAGGCAAGTCTGTTGTTTGAGAACTCAATAGTGTGTTTGGTGGTTTTTGTTTGTTGTTTTTGGCCACTTATTTTTGGGGGGATTCCCGTCTTCCTGAGTTTGGTGGGTGGCTGTTTTTTGATGCCAGTTTTTGGTGTCTTTTTGTTGGATGTCGGATTTTTCTGATTCG
Source organism: Mycobacterium sp. (assembly GCA_023264765.1). Taxonomy (GTDB): domain Bacteria; phylum Actinomycetota; class Actinomycetes; order Mycobacteriales; family Mycobacteriaceae; genus Mycobacterium. The sequence continues at coordinate 4,233 of JAHFVC010000477.1, forward strand.
AATTCACCTGGCCTGTGG
>JAHFVC010000478.1 GCA_023264765.1 Mycobacterium sp.
AGTCCTTGTGCGGGGTCAGCTGCAGGTACTCATAGCCCAGTTCGGCGACCACGCGGGGTAATTCGAGCAGCCCGTAGTCGTGGTGGAACGGGGTGGGATCGAGAGCGATCTTCATGTCACCGGGTTCCGTTTCTGGCGTAGTCGGCGATGGCGTCGATATTGGATTTGTCGGTGAAGGCAGGACCGGTGAGAGTCGCTTCCCCGCCCCCGAGGACATTGCCGTTGTTCAGGTACAGCCACAGTGTGTCGATGGCCAGGTAACCCTGCAGGAAGGGCTGCTGGTCCACGGCCCACTGCACCTTGCCACCTTTGATCGCATCCACCAGTGCGGCATTGGTGTCGAAGGTGGCGATCTTGGCCGTGCTGCCCGCATTGGCGGCGCTCTCGACGGCGGTCAGCGCAATCGGGGCGCCCAGCGCCATGATGTAGTCCACACTCGGATCCTGCTGCAGCTTGGCGGTGATGGTGGACTGCACCGAAGGCATGTCGGTGCCGTTGACGTTCAGTGTCTCGACCGCACCACCGAATCCTTTACGCACACCCGCACAACGGGATTCGAGGGAGATGTTCCCTTGATCCTGGATGACGCAGATCACCTTCTTGGCTCCGTCCGCGGCCAGCCGTTCACCCGCGGCCGCCCCGGAGATCTCCTCGTCCTGGCCGAAGTACGCCTTGGCGCCGGCGTCCTTCCAGGCGGTGATCCCGGCGTTGAGCGCCACGACCGGAATCCCGGCTCCGACCGCCCGCTGAACCGCCGATTTCAGTGCATCCGGCCGGGCCAGCGTGACCGCGATGGCGTCGACCTTGCTGTCGACCGCGTTCTGCACCAGGTTGGCCTGATCGGGGCCCTGGAGTTCGGCCGAGTACTTCAGTTCGATGTTGTCCTTCTTGGCCGCCGTCTCCGCGCCCTTGCGGATCAGGTCCCAGAAGGTGTCCCCGGGCGGCCCGTGGGTGACCATCGCGACGGTGAACCGGGGAGTGTCGGCCTGCCCGGCCGACATTCCGCCCGAGGTGTCCCGCGGTTTACCGCCCGTCGCCGAACACGCGGTGAGCGTGGCCACCGCCACGAGTACCGCCGCCGCCAGCCGTAATGGCCTCATTGCCATGTCCTTTCGCTCAGCTCACGGTCGCCGAGTTGGCGGCCTTGAGGGTTTCCGCGGCGACCGTGAGGCCCTCCAGCGGTCCGAACGCGACGTCCTCGTGTTCGATGTTCACCCACATGTCGGGGTCCACCCGCTCCAGCGCCTGCAGGAAGCGTGACCAGAAGTCGGTGTCGTGTCCTTGCCCGACGGCGACGAAATCCCATGCCGAGTCCTCGGGCCATTTGTTCACCACGTGCCTGCCACCGAGGCCGGTCGGGTTGTCGCTCAACGGGATACGCGTGAAACGCTCGTCGAGAACACCGTAGATGCTGCAGTTGGGGTTGATCCGGGTGTCCTTTGCGGCAGCGTGCACCACCAGCGGCCCGAGCCATTCGATCGCGGCGACCGGATCGATGCCTTGCCAGAACAGGTGCGACGGATCCATCTCCGCGCCCACATTGGTCGCCCCGGCACGCTCGACCAGCCTGCGCAGGGTCGGCGGGTTGAACACCAGGTTCTGCGGGTGCATCTCGATGGCGACCTTGACGCCGTTCTCTCTTGCCAGGGCATCGATCTCGGACCAGAACGGCAAGGCGATCTCATCCCACTGGTAGTCCAGCGAATCGAGGTAACCGGAATCCCATGTGTTGACGTTCCAGGCCGGCCAGCGGCCGCCCGGGTGCGCGTGCGGTAGGCCCGACATGGTGACCACCCGGTCCACCCCGAGCAGTCCGGCCACCCGGATGGCGTTCCGCAGATCCTCGGCGTCCTCGGGGCCCACCTCGGGGTCCGGGTGCAGCGGGTTGCCGTTGCAATTGAGGCCGGCTATGTCGACGCCGGTGCCCTCGAATTCGGCGAGATAGGCGGCAGGGGTCACCTCACCGGAGAGCAACTCCCGGACCGGCAGGTGTGGGGTGGGCAGGAACCCACCGGCGTTGATCTCGGCGCCGGTGAGTCCGAGTGAGGAGATGACGCGCAGCGCCTCGGACAGCGGCAGGTCGTGCAGGATGGCGGTGTAGACACCGAGTTTCATGATGTTGAACCCTTTCTGATCAAATGACTTTGACGGTTTCGCCGCCCGCGCGGGCGGATTCGCTGATCGCGGCGACGACACGCAGGCCGCGCAGCCCCACCTCGAAGCCCGGCAGCGGACCCAGGACATCGATCCCGGCGACCTGGTCCAGGAAGGCACGGGCCTGGAAGGCGAACATGTCGGCGACGCCGTGGCCGACCCCACCGGCATCCATCGGAAGTCCCCCGCGAATGTAGGGATGCTCCGGACCGATCAGGACCCGGCGGTCGTTGACGGTGTACTCGCCGGCGCGGTGCAGGTCGAAAACGGCGGAGCCCGCAGAGCCGAACAATTCGAATCCGAGTCCGTCCGGCAGTCCGTAAGCCACCCGACTGGCGGAGAAGGTGCCGACGGCACCGTTGTCGAAACGCGCGGTGAAGGTGGCGACATCCTCGTTCTCGACCGGGGCAAGTTCATCACTGACCTCGCCCTTGGTGTGACCGTAGGTGACCCCGAGCGGTACCGGACGGTGTCCGATGACGGTGCTGAACGCCGCACCGGCGACCTCGGCGATGGGTCCGCACACGAATTCGGCCAGGTCGAGCAGGTGGCTGCCGACATCGGCCAGCGCGCCCGTGCCGGGGCCACCGCGGAACCGCCACGTGATCGGAGCGGTGGGATCGAGTGCGTAGTCGCACCAGTAGTGCCCATTGAAGTGCACCAGGTCACCCAGCTTGCCCGAGGCCAGTTCACGCCGGATCTGCTCGGCGGCGGGCGAACGACGGTAGGTGTAGCCGACCGCGGTCACCCGGTCGCTGCGCTGGGCGTCGGCGACCATCGCCTCGGCATCGGACAGTGATGCCGCCAAAGGCTTTTCGCACAGCACGTGCTTGCCTGCAGCCAGCAGTCCCGCCACGATCTCGCGGTGCAGGTGGTTGGCGACCACCACGCTCACCGCGTCGATATCGGGCGCCTGCGCGATGGCGCGCCAGTCATATTCGGCACGCTCGTAGCCATATCGGGTCGCGGTGTCGTCGGCGACTGCGCCGTTGGTGTCGGCGATGGCGACCAGTCGCACATCGGGCCGGTCGGTGCCGAACAGCGTGCCCGCCGTGCGGTACCCCGCGGCGTGGGCCCGGCCCGCCATTCCGCCGCCGATGACGGCGACTCCGATCGATGGTTTCTTCACTTCGTCACCTCTGGGACTCGTATGTCTTGAACCGGTCTATTTGACCGGTCTAGTTCCGCTACTATGAGCGTCGTCACACGATGTTGTCAACCCCGAGGAGATGAGTGGCAGCCCGCGACCGACCCACCATGCAGGACATCGCCGACCGCGTCGGCGTCTCCAAAGCGCTGGTGTCCCTGGTGTTCCGCAACGCGGCGGGACCCAGCGCCGAGACCCGCCAACGGGTGCTGGCCGCGGCCGACGATCTCGGGTACCGGGTGAACCGCGCCGCCGCCCTGATGACGGCCAAGCGGACCCACCTGATCGGAGTGATGGCCAATATCCGCAACACATTTCATTCCGAGCTGGTCGAGGACATCGTCGCCGAGGCCAACCGCTACGGATACGAGGTGGTGCTCGGCGCGGTCACGCCGACCCACGCCGAACCCGCCGTCGTCGAAACGCTGCTGAGCTTCCGTTGCGAAGCCCTGATCCTGCTCGGCCCCGAACTGGACGAGTCCGCGTTGTCCGCCCTGGCGGGCCGGGCCCCGGTGGTCGTGGTGGGCAGGCGCACGTCGTGCCCGGGCATCGACGTGGTGCGTACCGCCGACGGCCGCGGTATCGGTAAGGTCGTAGATCATCTGGTTACCCTGGGCCACAAGCGAATAAGCCACCTGGGCGGTGGCCCGGGCACCATCCCTGCCGACCGCCGGAGTGGATACATCCGCGCCATGAAGCGGCACGGTCTGGCCGATCAGATCGACATCATCGAGGGTGATCTGACCGAGAGTTCGGGCACACTGGCCGCCGAGACCCTGCTGCAGCGGGCGCAACGGCCGACGGCGGTGGTCGCCGCCAACGACCGCAGTGCGATCGGTCTGCTGGACCAATTACTGCGCGCCGGAGTGGACGTGCCCGGTGAGGTCGCGGTGGCCGGCTACGACGACAGCACGCTGGCGCAATTGGCGCACATCGACTTGA
>JAHFVC010000479.1 GCA_023264765.1 Mycobacterium sp.
AGACCAGCTCTTCGTGTGGGCGCAGGGCTTCGCTGACCGCTGCCGGGAGCGTGCGGGGTCGATCTTGGATCACGCCTCGTCGGCCAACTCCGCACGCGATCTCGAGTTGCTGCGCCGCGCGGTCGGCGATCCGGCGCTGACCTATCACGGCATCTCGTACGGCACGCAGCTCGGCGCGATCTACGCCAACCTCTTTCCGGGCCGGGTGCGGGCGATGGTCTTCGACGGATCGATCGACTTCGTAGGAAACATCTCCGGGCATGGCTCCGACGGCACCACGGTTCCGCTGAACACCCGGCAGGGCGTTCCGGTCGGCACCGCATCGGCATTCGACGAATTCCTCAGGGACTGTTCGGCGGCCGGCCGGCGCTGCGCGTTCTCCGGCGGAGATCCCCGGACCAAGTGGGCGGCACTGACCGACCGTTTCCGAAATTCACCCATTCTGGTTTATGGGCATCCGTGGACGCTGCCGGAGATCGTCGCCTCCACGCTGGCGGTACCGGACAGCTACCCTGAGCTCGCCGAGCTGCTTCAACAACTCTTCGACACCGGCACTGCCGCACCGGAACTCGTCGCCGATGTCGTCGGCACCAGCCCACCGCCGGCGGAGGTCGAGCAGTTGTATCTGGCCAACCGCGAAGAGGCCTACAACGCCATCCAATGCGCCGACAGCATCGTGCCGACCGACCCCGAGGACTACCGTCGCGCATCGAGAGTGGCCGCCACGTCATCACCGGACTTCGGGCGCATATCGGTGTTCGACACGATCCCGTGCGCGTTCTGGCAGGGCCACGACGCCGACCGCTACCCGGGCCCCTGGAACCGCCGCACCGCCGCGCCAATCCTGGTGCTCAACACCAGAAATGACCCCGCCACTCCGTTGGACGGCGCGTACGCAGGCGCCACCGAGTTGCATCAGGCCCGCGTAGTGGTGACTGAGGGTGCCGGCCACACCAGCATGTACGTCGCGAGTACCTGCACTGAGCGGGTCAAACGCAACTATCTGTTCACCGCGGTACTGCCACCTGTCGGTACTTCGTGCAGCCGTGACCGGTCACCGTTCGGGTAATCCCCAACGCAGAGAAGAGAACTCGGCGATCAGCGTGGTTACCTCATCGGCCAGATCGATCTGTGGGTAGTGGTCAGACCCGGGCAGTAACGCGATCGCGGCCTGCGGCACGTGGGCGCGGACCAGGTCGATCCACCCAGAGCTCTGTCCCGGTGAGAGCTGCACACGCGCACGCGTCGCATCCATCGTCGTGCTCTGGATGGCGAGTAGCGGGACGTTGACTGCGTCAAGGGCGTTCTCGACCTGGCCGGCGTCCCAGCCGGCCAAGTTTGTGATCAGGGGCCTGCCCACCGCCGCGGGAAGCTGCTGCGCTCGATCGACGAGGGCCCTGGCGAGGGCGGGATCGCTCGACGGGAAGAACATCGATTCAAAGAACTGCCGCATGAATCGCGGGTAGCCATCCCCGGCGAGTTCATCGGCCATGGCCCGCTCGGCGGCCAGGGGATCACCCACACCGATCCGGCTGCCGTCGACGAGCACCAGTCCGGACACGGCGTCGGGCTGGATGCGGTTCGCCTCGAGGATGACCCGGCAGCCCATGCTGTGGCCCACGAGGATTGCGGGTGGCAGCTCCAGCTCCGCCAGCGCCCGCGCTACGCCGGCGCCGTAGGCCCCGATGGTGCATTCGGTCGGCCGGCCTGGGCTCGACCCATGCCCGGGCAGCTCACACACGACGACGGTGGTCCTGGGGGTAAACGAGTCGACTTGCGCGCGCCAGTCCGTCCCGTCACAGGCCAAGCCGTGCACGAAGACCAGCGGCGGGTCACCGGCACCGGTCTTGATCATTCGCATGCTCGGAGCTCCTCCCACGCCGGCGTCGGCGACGCTCAGTGAACAGTTTGTTGACCGTTAGTCTGCCCGTACACGTTCGCGTCACCGGCGCAGTGTGCTATACCCCTAGCAAATTACTTTGCACGTCAACGTCGGGGTAGGTGCCATGGGGCAGCAGGGTCGCTACAGCATTGGACGAGTCGGGGCTTTGGCCATCGCTCTTGGCATCGGCGGGGTGATCCTCGCGCTGCCGGCAGCGGCCGACGCGGACACCGGTGCGGGGAATTCGGGAAAGACGACCTCGTCTGCGGGCAAGCCTGCCCCCCGGAATGCGAGCAAGCCTGCGAGCCGTGTCGCGGTCAAGCCGTCCGGTGCGCTCACGGCCGCCAGCCGGGTGCCGGTCGACCGGCTGGGCACCGGCAACGCCCCGCTCACTCCGGTCATCGAGCCGCTGTCCTTGGCGGTGCTCGCAGTGACCCGCCGTGAAAAGATCGCCGGATCGGCCAAGCTGATCGACGTGCCGGGCCGAGGAATCACCACCGGCGCAACCGCTTTGGTTCCCGGGGCGTCTGCCACGGCCAGTAGCCCCCTCGGCACCGCCGTTCGGAACTTCATCGACACCCGCCTGCCCGGATTGAAGCCCATCGCCGACCAGCTGGCGCCGATCGTCGCCGACGGCATCCAGGATCTGTTGAGCAACGGCGCCATCGCTGCCGAGGTGCAGCGGCTGGTCGCGAATGACGAGATCCGGCAATTCGTTTCGACGAAGATCTCGAGCGCGCTGAACTCCTACCTCGGCGTGCCCTCCTCGGTGGGCGATGTCGTCGGCACCGCTGCGGTCAACCTGGTTCGAAACGTGTTGGGCAATGCGGGCGTTCAAGGCGCGCTCGATGTGCTCGCGAACGCGGTGCGCCCGACGGAGGACCAGTACGCCGCGATCACGGCGGGCCTGGCGGCCAACAACATTGCGCCCCTGTCGACTTACCTCAAGTCGATCGTCGCCAATTCCTCCGGCGAGATCGCCACGTTCCTGAGCAACGCGACCGTTCAAGCCGCGCTGGCGTCGGCCACCTCCCAGGCGGTCATCGACCTCACCACCGGTCCGGCCGTGCCCACGTGGCTCGGGAACGTCGCAGGCGGCTGGGTGTCGGACGCGCTGGGTGGTGGCGCTGCCGCTACCGGTATCGGCGATGCGGTCGGCAATGCAGTGCAGGGCCTGCTGAGCAATACCAAGGCGATGCAAGGCCTGGCCACGGTCGCCGGCGGGGCTGTCACGAATCTGTTGGGCACACCGGGTGTCCCCGCGGCGGTGGCCGATTTCATCAGTCAGTTCGGCACCGCCGCTCTGGACGGGATGAACTGGATCGACGCGCTGGACGTCGCTTGGCAAGGGCTGATTGCCGATTCGGCGTTCCGATCGGCGCTGGGGCCGGCCGCGGGCAGCGCGGTGTACTCGCTAGCCACCAACTCCGACGTGGTCGCGGCGCTGTCGTCGACCGTCACGGGTCTGGTCAACGATGTCGCCGGTAACGCGGCCGTCCGCGCGTACCTCGGCGACGTGTTCGGACCCGAGTACGGCCCGACGGTGGTGGCCACTCTGGCCGATCCGGCGTCCGCGGCTCAGCTGGCTGTGACGGCCGGCGCGGTGATCACCAGCTTCCTCGGCCAGGCCGGAGTAGCCGACGCGCTGTCGGCCACCGCTGACCAGATCGTCACCGCGCTGCTGGCTGGAGTGTGCTTCACCGACGCCCTGCAGTACGGCCTGCAGTCCCTGGTTGCCGATGCCGACATCGTGGCTGCGTTCAACGCGACCGTTCCGGATGCCCTGCAGGGTGTGCTGAAGGCGCCTGCCGTGCAACACGTGGTCAGCGACTTGGCGCAGGGCGTTGTCGCCAGCCTGCTGGACAAGACGCCGCTGAACACCCAGGCGTTCGGCCAGGTGACCAAAGCGGCGGTGGACGCCTTCGTGGCGAACCCAGCCGCCCAGAATCTGATCGGCGACCTGGCCGGCGACATCCTCAACGGAACGTCGGCGACCGAGCTGGTGAACACCGTGGTTGCACAGGTCGTGAAGAGCCAGGCACTGCAAATTGCGCTCGGCCAGGCAATCGGCCAAGGGATCGGCGCACTGCTCGGCGACAACCCGATCGCCTTCGCCGTGGGCCAGTTGGCCGGAGTCGGCGCGGCGGCGCTCTTGGTGTTTGCCTTCGGTGCGGCGAATCTCTTCGGCCTGACCGGTGGCTTGGCAGCAGCGGCTGCGGTCCCGACCGGCAACTCCTTCCTGCTCATCCCGTTAGCGGCCGTTTGACCGTCAAAGCAGCGTCAAACCGGCGTGGCTCGGCCATACTGAACGCGGCTACATAGCAAATTCAACAAGAACGATCTTGTTGCGATCGGGG
>JAHFVC010000480.1 GCA_023264765.1 Mycobacterium sp.
CCGAAAATGAAATCTGTTGCTACACATCGCATTTCCCGAACCAGTCGCCGGATGCACGCTCTGGTGTCACAGTGACGTAATTCGCCTGTGTCCTAGGGTCGGGCACTGCAACGCACATTTCGGCCAGTTACGCCTTGGCGTCGTTCATCAGATCCACGATGCGCTGCAGATCGTCCACCGAGCCGAACTCGACCACGATCTTGCCTTTGCGCTTACCCAGGCTCACCGTCACCCGGGTGTCGAAGGCCGTCGACAGCCGCTCGGCCACGTCCTGGAGCCCGGGCATCTGGATCGGCTTGCGTCGCGGCGCCGGTGGGTCGGCCGGACCGTTGCGGTTGGCCAGCGTCACGGCCTCTTCCGTGGCCCGCACCGACAACCCTTCGGCGACGATCCGGGCCGCCAATTCCTCTTGACGCTCCGGTCCCCCGTCGAGGGCCAGCAGCGCCCGGGCATGCCCGGCCGACAGCACTCCGGCCGCGACTCGGCGCTGCACGGCGATAGGCAGGCGCAGCAGGCGGATCATGTTAGAGATCAGTGGGCGGGATCGTCCGATCCGCACCGCGAGTTCGTCGTGGGTCACGTCGAACTCCTCGAGCAACTGCTGGTACGCGGCCGCCTCTTCCAACGGATTCAGTTGCGCCCGATGGATGTTCTCCAGGAGGGCGTCGCGCAACATGTCACCGTCGGCGGTCTCCCGCACGATGGCGGGGATGGCCGTCAGGCCGGCCTCCTGCGAGGCGCGCCAGCGGCGCTCCCCCATCACCAATTGGTACTGCGGCCCGTCCCCGGTGCCGGACAGCGCCCGAACCACGATGGGCTGCATGACGCCGAACTCTTTGATCGAGTGCACCATCTCGGAAAGTGCTTCCTCGTCGAACACCTGCCGCGGTTGCCGCGGGTTCGGCTCGATGAGCTTCGGATCGATCTCGCGGTACACGGCGCCGAATTCCGAGGCCGCGGCCGGCGCATTCGGGGCAGACTCGGTACCGCTCGCCTGGGGACCACCCATCAGCACATCCGCAGCGGCGCTACCCAGCTTCGTGCCCAACGGATCCTCATCCGCGGGGCCGGTCGGGATCAGCGACGCCAGCCCGCGCCCCAACCCGCTGCGCTTCTTGGACTGCTGATTCATGCTTGACCCCTCTGCTGATCGACGGCCTGTCCGCGCTGGGCGATCTCCCGGCTGGCATCCAAATAGCTCATGGCACCCCGGGATCCGGGGTCGTAATCGAGGATCGTCATGCCGTACCCCGGCGCTTCGGAGACCTTCACGCTGCGCGGGATCACGGTCTTGAGCACCTTCGCACCGAAGTGCGTGCGGACGTCGTCGGCCACCTGGTCGGCCAATCGCGTCCGCCCGTCGTACATGGTGAGGATCACCGTGGTGACGTCGAGGTCCGGATTCAGGTGCGACTTCACCATCTCGATATTGCGCAGCAACTGTCCCACGCCCTCGAGGGCGTAGTACTCGCACTGGATGGGGATCAGCACCTCTGGTGCGGCCACGAGTGCGTTGATCGTCAACAGACCGAGCGAGGGCGGGCAGTCGATGAAGACGTAGTCGAAGCTGTGCTGCTTGAGTTCGGAGAGCGCCGTCCGAAGTCGGCCCTCCCGGGCCACCATGCTGACGAGTTCGATCTCGGCGCCGGCGAGATCGATCGTGGCCGGGACACAGAACAGCCGCTCGTTGTGCGGGCTGCGCTGCAGTGCCTCGTGCAGTGGGATCTCACCGATCAGCACCTCGTAGGACGAGGGCGTTCCCTGGCGGTGCTCGATACCCAGTGCCGTGCTGGCGTTGCCCTGGGGATCGAGATCGATCACCAACGTCTGCAGTCCTTGGTGAGCGAGGGCCGCCGCGATGTTGACCGCGGTGGTCGTCTTACCGACCCCGCCCTTCTGGTTGGCGATGGTGAACACCCGCTGGCGCGATGGCTTCGGCAGGCCGGCCTCGCGATTGTGGAGCAGTCGGGTGGCCCGCTCGGCTTCCGCCGCTATCGGGGTATCCGCACCCGGGTCACCGCTCCATGTACCGGCGCCCTCTGGCGTCCATGTTTCACGTGAAACATCGGGACGACCGTCGGGTCGCTTGGCCGGTCCCGCGGTCATCGCTTCCTCCTGTTGGATCGTGTCGATCGATCCGCCCGTGGGCCTCGCGTTGCCGCGACCACGGTGACGGGTGGATTCAAATAGTCCACGCCACATCTCACCACCCTTACGTCGGTGGCACCAAGCGAACGCAATGCGCGTTCATGGTCCACGATCTCTTGTTCCGCCCGCTCGCCCTTCAGCGCCAGCATCCGGCCGCCGACACGGAGCAGCGGCATACTCCAGCGAGCCAACTTGTCCAATGACGCGACGGCTCGCGACGTCACCGTGTCCAACTCCCCCACCTCGTCCCGGACGCCTGGATCTTCGGCTCGACCCCGGACCACCGTCACATCCAGACGGAGTTCGTCGACGACCTCCCGGAGGAACTCACTGCGGCGCAGCAAGGGTTCGATGAGGACCACCCGAACGTCTGGGCGCGCTATCGCCAACGGTATACCCGGCAGACCCGCGCCACTCCCGATGTCGGCGACCCGCTCCCCCGGATGCAGTAGCTCGGCGACCGCACCGCTGTTGAGCAGATGGCGATCCCAAAGCTTCTCCAATTCCGACGGGCCGAGGAGTCCCCACTCAATTCCCGCTCCGGCGAGGATCTCACCGTACTTCCGTGCCAACTCGGCACGTTCGCCAAAACACAAAGCCGCCGACTCGGGAGCCGGACTCAGTTCGCCATGTTTCACGTGAAACATCCTCCGGATGACCCAGGCCGACGGCCTTGATGTTTATAGGGGCGAGAACTACATATCTGTAATTCAGGCCGGGAGCACGACAACGCGGCGCGACGGCTCGGCGCCCTCGCTCTCGCTGCGCACACCGTCGACGGCGGCAACCGCGTCGTGCACGATCTTGCGCTCGAACGGCGTCATGGGCGAGAGCTCTTCGCGCTGACCCGAAGCGACGACGCGGCGGGCAATCTTGTCCCCCAGCGCCGCCAGCTCGTCGCGACGCGCACGCCGCCAGCGCGCGATGTCCAGCATCAGCCGGCTGCGCTCCCCCGTCTTCTGGTGCACCGCCAACCGGGTCAGCTCCTGCAGCGCGTCGAGCACTTCGCCCTTGCGGCCCACCAACTTGTTCAGGTCGCCGCCACCGTCGATGCTCACAATCGCGCGGTCACCCTCGACGTCCAGATCGATGTCGCCATCGAAGTCCAGGAGGTCCAACAACTCTTCCAGGTAGTCGCCCGCGATCTCACCTTCAGCGACGAGTCGGTCTTCCAGATCGTCTGGACCGTCCGTTACCTCTGCGGCGGACGCCTCCGTCTCGACGACCTCTTCTTCGGTGCGCTCGGTGGTCTCGGCGTCAGTCATATCGTCATCTCCTTAATCTGCCGGGCTCGCTTCCGGGGACGTTCACCCCAGTCGCCTTGCCGCCGGCTTGGTCTCTTACCCGTCGCTTCGCGCGTCCCAGCGCGTCACGCGACTAGCGTTTCGGTTTTCGATTCGGGCGTGCGCCCGGACGGGGGGTCTTGCTCGCGGTACCGCTGGTGCCACCGGAAGTCTTGTCCTCGATCTTGGACGGTGAATCCTCCACGGAGTCCGGCACGACGGAATCCTCGACACCGTCTGATTCGATCAGCTCCTTGGCCGGTCGCTTCGCCCGGTTGGGCTTGGCACCCGGCGCCGGTGCGTTCGCCGCTCGGCGCGCGATGGCTTCCTGCTTCTTGGCTTCTTCTTCTTGTTCGATCTTGCCGAACACGTAGTGCTGCTGACCGAAGGTCCAGATGTTGTTCGCGAACCAGTACAGGATGATCGCGAGCGGGAGGAACGGACCACCCACCACAACGCCCAACGGGAACACGTAGAGGGCAAGCTTGTTCATCATCGCGGTCTGCGGATTGGCGGCCGCTTCCGGACTCTGCCGGGCGACCGAGGCGCGGCTGTTGAAGTAGGTCGCGATGCCGGCGAGGATCATGATCGGCAGCCCCACGGCGATGACGGCGGCCCGGTTGAATTCGGTGAACGCATCGATACCGGTGGTCTGGATCATGGTTGCACCCAGGGGTGCGCCGAACAGGTTGGCGTCCAGGAAGTGCGCCACATCGGCGGGGCTGAAGACGTAGTTACCGGTCGCCCGGTTCTGCTCAACAGTCAGGTGAATCTGACCGAAGCCACCCTGGGTCCGGTTGAA
>JAHFVC010000198.1 GCA_023264765.1 Mycobacterium sp.
GTCGTGGGATCGGTGGTGGCCGGTGTGACGTGAACCGAGGGCCCGGAGTCGGCCAACGTCGCGACGAGTGCTGCGCGTCGCTCGGTGAACGGTCTCCTGGTGTAGTCCTCATCGCCTAGGGCGAGTAGATCGAACGCTACGAAGGACGCGGGGGTCTGTTGGGCGAGCATCCGCACTCGCGAATCGGCCGGGTGGATGCGTTGTTGCAGCGCCTCGAAGTCCAGGCCGTGGTCTGTGGCGATGATGATCTCGCCATCAATGACGCAGCGTTGCGGTAGTTCGGTTTTGATCGCTGTGACCAGTTCGGGGAAGTACCGGGTCAAAGGCCGCTCGTTACGGCTGCCCAGCTCGACCTCGTCGCCGTCGCGGAAGCAGATTGACCGGAAGCCATCCCACTTCGGTTCATAGGAGGCATCGGGAGGGATTGTCGGCACCGACTTGGCCAACATCGGTGAGACCGGTGGCATGACGGGAAGCTTCATCGCTTCATTGTGGTCCCTGCTCGGCGAACGGGTTAGTGCCGGTGGAAAGTAGTTGCTGAGCCTGGGATTGTCGGGTGCGCAAATGCTTAATGCTCTCTTCGAGGGCGGCAACCTCGCCCAGCCATGCGCGGTCCTTCGCTTCGGCGAGACGCTGTTCGGCGTTCTCGGTCATTTCGTTGATGCGGCCCAGCTGGGCGGGGTCGACGCGCAGGAATCGGCATCGCGTGCAGGCGTGCTCGTGCACGCACGCCGTGCCGTAAGGGCGGTGGCACTCACCCAGCGCCACCCGACGCAGCAGGAAGTGCTCTTCGAAATCGGCCCACTCGTCGTCGTCGGCAACCTTGGCCTCCTCGTATGGACGCAGTTGGCGGCGCCGCTCGATGAACGCCTGATGGGCGATGATGAGGTGCTCGGGAAACACCGCGGTGTAACCGCGGGTGGTGTCGAGGTTGAGGTGGCCCAGCAGCGCAGCAGCGATGTGCAGTGGCAGGCCGTTGTTGACAGCGTCGGTGGCGAACAACCGGCGGAAGTCGTGCGGGGTGAAGTGAACCTGTTGACCGGCATCGGTGAGCCCGGCGACGCCGGCGAGGTGTATCAGGATTCGGCGGACGTAGTGCCGACCCAGCACTTCGTGGCGGATGCCCAGAGGGCGCGCAAACAGGTGCGGAAACGGTTCGCTGTGGACCTTGTCGTTGGTGTCGTAGGCGATCGACAGCGGCACGTGATCCTTGCCGGCCTTCGCGCGGCGCAGCACTTCCAGGAGCACCCCGACCAATTCTGGGGTCATCGGGATGAGACGTTCGCAGTCGGTCTTGGACGGCACGATGTGCAGCAACGGCACCAGCGTGGCGGTGGTGGAAGCGGTGTAGTGCCGCAGCGACAACTGGGTCAGTTCGAGTAGCTCCTCGATGCGAATACCCGTGTGTCGCAATGTTTCCACGATCGCGTAGCCCCAGAACCCCTCCGCTTCGAGCGCGGTCACGTCGATGCGCGGGGCGCTACCACGGATCCAGGGCGGTCGCTGCTGTCCGGGTGCTAGGTGCACCCAGGTCCGCGCTCGGGCGTCGCCGTCGCGCCGCAACGGTGGGCAATACCGCAGGAACGTGTAGCCCTCGACCACGAACTCCTGGTCGTGCGTGCAGTCCAGGGCTCGCTGTAGAAAGGTGGCGGTCCGGTCCTTGTGCGCGGTAGCCGCGGCCAGCAGTGCCGGCAACAGCGGCGTCAGCATGCGGGTGCGGTCCTGCATCGAGGCCTTCTGGCGGCGTTTCTGCTTCGCCGCGGCGCGACTGAGCTCCCGAGGTACCGGGCACGGCGCGACCCAGACACCCCAGCGGACCGGGTCGTCGTGCGACCACTCGGCCAAGTCGCGGTACATCCCACGGATGGCGAACAGAATCGAGTGGACTTCGCGTCGCGGCCGGCCGTCGAGGGTCAGCGCCAACCGTTCCCGCCACGCCGTCACCACCTCGGCCGACAATGCGAGATTGGCTTGGTCGGGATTGATCTGCAGGATCTCCCACCAGAACAATCGGATCAAACGGTAAGCCAGGCCTTCCAGTGAGCTGTAGTCCATGCCGGGCTTGATCTCTTCGAGGTAATCGACGAGCAGGTTGCGCACCCCCGAGGCGGGGATGCCGTATCTGTCGACCAACGTCGCGGTGCTGTGCTGGCGTGTGTTGCCTCGCGCCGACCATGTCGCCCGCAGAGTCGGTGCCTCCTCGGCCAGCGGGCCCAGGGCGACCAGAAGCTCCCAGATGAGGTGCTCTCGGCGCTGTCGTCCCGAGGTGCGCACCACGTCGGCGTAGAAGAGTAGATCGTCGCCGCATAGCTGAGCGATGTCCTTGCCGGTGCGGATCATCACCCGCGCCAAGGCCTTTTCGGCGTCGTCCTGGTATTTGGGCACCGCGTCGCGGTAGGCGGGCAGCCCGCGCAATCGATCCAGGTCCGGCCCGCCGTCGCGGTCGAGGAATTTGCGGAGGGCCACCCGCTTCTGAGAGTCGAGCAGCCAACTGTAGGACGGCCGCAGCACTCGGGCCTGCAACAGCGCGTTGACCGCGCTGATCGTGGGTGACCAGTGGTCGTAGTGCGGCAACGCATCATGCTCGAACCAGGTGCGTGGCGCGGCGTCGTAACCGCTGGCCAACCAACGCTGCTCCCACGTCTGCCCGGAATATTGAGCAAGCACACCGAGCATCGCCCGGGTTCCCCTCACGATGGGCTGGCGCGCCCGGTGTGTCAGTGTCCGGTGATGCTCGGCCACGAAGTCGCACAGCTCGTCGGCGGTCAGTGACTGCATCATCGCGCCGCGCGCCCCGACTGGCAGCGGTGGGGGCGCGTGGTTGGCGTCATAGCCCCACAAGGGGCGCACCTGGCCGGCTGGGCCATAGCGGCTGTCTGCTGAAATCGCAGCCAGATGCGGTGAATCCGGCCGCGATAGCAGTTGGACCTTGGGGCTCATGGCGCGCCGCGTCGCGGCGGCCTGCTGACGTGCTGGTGACCGGGTGTCCTCGGTACTCACTCCGGCAGGCCCAACAGTTCCCGGACCGCCGCGGCGTCGTAGGCAGGTTCGATCGTCGCTACGTTGGTCTTTGGCCGAGCGTAGTGCTCGAGCACTTTGCCGATCAGATCTTCCAGACGAGGCTGGGTGTAGATCTGTGTCGTCGTCACGCTGGCATGCCGCAAGACGGTCTGCACATCGACCAGCGTGAACGCGGGGTCGGCTAGCATCCGCGCGGCGGCAGTGTGGCGGAAGTCGTGCAACGACCAGTTCGCACCCAAGCTAGCGTTGGCGCGGCGCAGCACCGCGCGCATCGCGTGATAGTTCAGCGGCGCCGGCTGAGAGCGTCGGGTCCACCACACCGGACCACCCGGCTCGATCGGGGGTTGCTCGGACAGATACAGCGCCAGCCACACGAAGGAGTCCACTGAGGCCGGAACGGTTTCCCGCATGCGGCTGCCCTTGCTGGTGACCGTAATGGTGTAGCGGCCAGCATCCAGATCGCCGTGACGCAAGCCCAACAACTCCGATGCCCGTACGCCCGAGGACAAGTAGAAGCTCACGAGCGCTCGATCGCGGTGGCTGCGCAGCGCGTTGAACAGCGATGCGGCAGCGTCATCGGGGATCGCTCGCCACACCGGCCGAGGGGTCTTCTGCCGATAGTTGGCGCGCCGGAAGATCGTGAAGTCTTCCATCGGATTGTGGTGAGCATGCGGTCGACCACCGTTCCTGGCGCGTTGTGCGGGAACGGGATTGACAAGCGGACCCAGATCGGCGGCACAGGCGTGTTCGTAGAATCCGAACAACACCGACAGTTGATGGTTGATGGTGCGCGGCGCGTACTTGGTGGTCAATTCCGCCTTGCCGGTAACCGCGTTCACCGACCCCGGCGGTGGTCCGTCCGGACGTCGGCGCAGACGTTGCGGATTGGGCGCCTCTCGTAGGTGCTCGACGAAGGCGCGGACGTCTACGCGCTCTGCTCGCTCCCAACTGATGAGGCGTTCATGCAGGAATCGGAACCACCGCAGAAGGTCGAACGCGTAACTTCGAATTGTGAGTGGACTGCAATCCGACGCCGCCAGTTCGCGAAGGTATGACGTGGCCCCCAGATGTTCGGCATCGGGGAAGATCACCCGCCACGGCAACCCGCTCGGTGCCGACTCCACCCGACCCACCTCACCCATAACCGGATCCTCCGCCCGCCGCAGCCACGCCATCGGAAGGCTCGCCGAAGTTCAGTCAACTAGACGGCTCATGCTGCGCAAGGTCGGCGGCACCGTCGAGGGCATCAACAAGCTCGGCCTAGTCATCAACGTCGCAGCGCCTATCGCCGCTGCGGCACAGACGATTCCGGGTGACTTCGTGCTCGATGGAGAGGCGATCGGAGACCGCTTCCATGTGTTCGACATGCTCTCCCACGACGGTACCGAGCTGCGTGAGCAGCCCTACAGTGCCCGCTACGGCGCTCTGACCGCCCTGCTCGACACCGCAGGCCCGTCAGCGCACCTCGGGTACGTCGACTGCTGGACCGACGCCGCCGATAAGGCCGACCAGCTCGCAGCACTTCGGACGCGCAACGCCGAGGGGGCGGTGTTCAAGCGATGGGACGGCCCCTATCGGCAGGGACGCCCCAGCAGCGGCGGCACGCAACTCAAGCTGAAGTTCGTGGCCACGGCATCCGCGGTGGTCACCACCATCAATCAACAGCGCAGCGTGGGCGTGAGCCTGCTCGATGGCGGTGACTGGCGCAGCGTCGGGAACGTGACGGTGCCCGCGAATCAGAACGTTCCTCAGCTCGGCGATGTCGTCGAGGTGCGCTACCTCTACGCCGCCCAGGTCGGCGGCGCGCTCTATCAGCCCGTCCTGCTCGGTGTTCGCGATGACGTCGAACCCACCGAGTGCGTAGTGGCTCAACTCAAGTTCAAGGCCAGCTGAGCACGGCGGCGGTGCCCCGAAAGGGCTCGTCAGGCACCCCTCGGGGCACCGCCCGAACCGCTGCGGGACTCGACGGGTGCTCTAGTTGGCCCGCTCCGTCGGAGGGCTGCGCCGGCCGGCGCGGTTGCCGCCGGAGTAGGCGCCACCGGTCAACAACGGTGCACCATCTTCGGCGAAGAACGCTGTCTTCAGCGCCGCGGCGGTCAAACCCAGGAAGTGAGACAGCGGAACGAGCGCCAGGAGGCTGAGGGTCGGATCCGGGGCTGCAGCGACAGGGACGCCGGCGCGGCGCAGTGTGCGGTAGCCACGGTCCATCTCTCCGAGGGCGAACCCGGCAGCGAGATCACCAGCAGCCCAGGGCAGTTCGAGGTAGGGCAAGCCAAGATCATCGCGGATGTCATCGCCGAACACGCCGTAGAGGAACCGTTCGAGCACTTCCCGGTCCGCGGCGTACAACAGGGTGCGTTCCTCGGCGTCGTCGTCGGCCTGGGTCAGCCGCAGCCGGTCTCGCACCTGGCGGATGAGATACCG
The DNA here is from genome assembly GCA_023264765.1 of Mycobacterium sp. Classification (GTDB taxonomy): domain Bacteria; phylum Actinomycetota; class Actinomycetes; order Mycobacteriales; family Mycobacteriaceae; genus Mycobacterium. The sequence continues at coordinate 5,446 of JAHFVC010000198.1, forward strand.
CGTCGTCGGTGGACCCATCTGCGATCGCAGCACGAGGGTGTCAGTGGAGTCGTCAGTGCTCCAGGCGTAGCCGGCGGCACGCACCCAGCCAAGACAGTCGGGGCTCAGTGCCGGCGCCGCCATGGTGAGCAAATGTAGCCTGCCGGCCGAGCGGAGCGAGTCCCGCAACCTCGCCTCCGAGCGTGCGGAGCGTTCTGACCAGGGAATACGACACGTCCCGCCCACGGCGATCGCAAGCCCGGCCCTGAGCTGCGGTGCATTGACCAGGCGGCCGGCGTCGCGCGCCCGGCGCCGCCAGTCTGGTGCCCTGCCCCGCACTACGGGGACGTGACACCTGCGCTGGTCAGGTGCCAAAAAAGATGTGCAGAAATAGCCCGGCGCCACGTCTTATGGTGGAGACCATGGCCGACAACGTGCTGCCGATGCACCGTGCTGGCCGCGGGCGGCGCGCCCCGGTCTCCGGGCATCTCTTCACCGTCAAAGACGTCGCCGACGCCAGCGGACTACCGCAGCCCGCCATCGGCCAGCTCGTCGGTCGCACATGGACTGACCAGGGGTGGATGTTCACCGCCGACCAGATGCAACTGGCGATCGACATCGCTGCCGAACGCCGCGCCCAAGCCTCGCCCGCCGGATCAGACACCAGGTAGCAGCGCAGCAACCCCAGCGCACTCGGGGCGCGCGGCCGGTTCGCTGCAGCGTCGCCGTCGACCGCCCACTGTCTGCCGAGGAAGAAAAACCAGTGCTCGCGGGCAGAAACCGGGTGAGCCGACGGTAAATTAACCAAGGTGTCGCGATTCGTGATCAAGCACGTACAGGCCGGTCCGCCGGAACTGGCTGCACAGGTGCCAGCTACCGCATCCACAGTGCATCTGCGCCTCGACGAGACCACGGGTGACCCGGTGTTCCACGCCGCCCTCGACGAACCGTGGAAGATCTATCTCCACGACCCTGCTGCCGCGGCCGGCCTCCCCGCGCAGCGGCTGGGCCGCGACGACGCCGGAGCGTTCGCGTGGGTCACCGAAGTGACCGTGTGGCCGCACCGGCAAGGGGACCAACCGCATCCCGGCATGACCGACTTCGCCATGAACCTCACCTACGTCCTCGATGCGACCCAGGCCTCGGAAACCCCCAATGAGCATCCCCTCGCCGTCATCCTCATCGACGATCTCCCCGACGAGCTGACCGCGGACCCCGCCGCCGCACCAGGCGACACCCACGTGGTCACGCACACCGACACCGGACAGCGATCGGACGTGACCGCAGGCAGCGAGGAGACCCAGAAGTCGGCAGTCATGACTGCACAACCCAATTCGGCGGCATCCGCCGGCGGGCTCATCCTGCACAGCCTGAGGACCAACGGCCAACTGAGCATTGATATGCCGGTCGACGCCACCCTGGTGCGCCCCCTCAACCCCGCCGAAGACACCGCGCAACGCTGGCTCGTGACACTGGGCCGCCCCGCGCGCTACGTCGCGCAGGAACACACCGGGGCCCAACGCGCCAAGACCATCTCCGATGTCGTGATCACCGCCGACACCGAAGCCGCTACCTGGATCACCGGCGACCGCAATCGCACGGTACGCATCGCAGTGGTCACCGGTGACGACCTCGGCCCCGGTGGCCCGACCGTGGCCGAGATCGGCACTGCCACCGTCGATGTCGTCGGGCAACCGCCCCGCCACCAAGACGCCCAAGGTGACCAAGACCTGCCCGGCAGGCTACGCGAGCGCAACGCCAATATCCGTGCCCAACTGAGCATCTGGATCGCCCGTCTGACCGTCGTCGCCGGAGAACGGCCCCGCGGCGCCCCGCTGGAGATCCCCAGCGCGCTCGCTCAGCCAGGCTATTGCCTCGATCAGGACGAGCTGATCTACCGGCCGCAGACCGCCCAGCCTCAGGTGACGACCCACGACGACGACGAGCTGCTCTACTGGATCGTCTCCGACGTCGCCCGCTCACTGGCCAGGATCTGGGTTCGGCGTGCGCCGTCCTACCGCGGCGACGGTGACGAACGCTCCCGAACGCTGCTTCACCAGAGGTGGTGGACCCTGATGTCGGCGCTGTCCACCGACTGGGGCGACCGCGCGGCGGATAGCCGGGTGTGACCGGCGCTCCTTCGCAATCGATCAGCCGGTGACGGAAACAAACACTCGGCGAGGTACTTCTCCAGTAGCGCCAGGCCGCGGGGCTTCCCGATGCCCCGTGAGGTGACCCAGCCTGGCGCTCACCGCAAGGAGGAGCACGCGCATGGCGTCGGACAGGGCACACCCCGGCCTATCGAAGCGCCGGGTCGGCACCGCCGCAGTGGGCGCCCGGGGCGGACCATGGACCCCAGTTCGACCCATCACGTCGGCCGCGTCGAGGGCGCATGTGCAAGTCAGCTGACGAACCGGGCGGCCCGCGGCGGTGCGCCGCAGAAGCGCGTACGCACTACCAACGGTCGGCGCAGCGTGTTGCCGAGCTGGAGCGTGAGTACGACCGCCTGACCGCCCAGCTCGATGCGCTCACCGCGCAACGCGAGTCCGTGGTGGGGGACATCGACGAGCAGGGGGCCGTGCTATTCGAGCAGCTCACCGGGCATCGACCCGTCACCATCACCAACACCCTCGGTCACGAAGTCACCACCAGCTTCACCGTGGGCGAGCACACCCCGAGTGTGAATCTGCGATGGTCGGGTCGACAGAAGTGGGGTTCGTGGCATCACGCCGCCGACCTTGACGCACCGATCGCTCACGCGCTGGCCGTTGCCCTGGAGCACTGGAAGAACAGTGACCGGCTGCAGCGCATCAAAGTGCCCCACGGCAGTAAAGAGGTCAGCCTCGGCTCTAGTTCCAAGATCAAGAACGGGGCAGCGCTCATCGTTATCGACATGCTGGAGACCGACGCATACCGCGGCTCGACCGGTTACCTGGACCTGGACCGCAAGGCAATCAAACGGCTAGCGGCCGAACTCAAGATTGGCAGTCAGCAGTTGCTCGACCTTGAGCAGGAGGCCTCGTAAAGACGCTGGGAGACAACATGAGTGCGATGCGTGCGGTTAGAAGATGCGCTTGACCACGACATCGGTGGGCATCGCCGCGATGCGCACTACATCGCCGCGTTGCGGGGCGTGCACCACCTGACCGCCGCCCAGGGCGATCTGCACGTGCTCGGGGCCGCGGCTGCTGAACCGGGAGAACACGAGGTCGCCCGGCTGAGCGTCGGCGGGGTTGATCCGCGTGCCCAGTTTGATCTGGTCGTAGGTCGTCCTGGGGATGTTCTCTCCGGTTGCCTGCGCGGTGGCCCACTGCGACAACCCCGAGCAGTCGAACCCGCCGCCGGTGGGGCCGTTGGCGTTGCCGCCGCCCCACACATACGGCAGCCCCTGCGCAGTCAGCGCCTTCTCCGCCATCCGCCGGCCGGCCTCGCTGCCGCCGCGCCCGGACGGCAGCGCCGAGGCCGAACGCTGCTCACCGGAGGAGCTGTCCTTCGTCGAGGAAGCCGGCGAGAACGCTGACGCCAAGCTCGCCGCCGGAGAGGACAGCGCACTCAACGGTGAACCGCCACCACCGCCGCCGGGCATCCCCCCACCACCGCCGGGCATACCACCGCCGCCGGGCATACCACCGCCGCCGGTCATCCCGCCGCCGGCGCCCTGCATCGCCGCCTTGGCCTGTTCGTAATAGCGCTGGGCGAGACGGTCGACGAGCACCCGGCGCAGATCGGCCGGCGGCATCTGCGCGCGCACGGTATTGGCGCCATTGCCGACGGCATCAACCTTGGCTTGCAGCACGCCCAGCTGTCCCATGGGCGTGCCCTCCACCGGGGCCAACTGGCCGCGCCGGTCGGCGTAGGTGTCCTGGGTGCCGTTGAGCTCATCGCGGGCTGCGGTCACATTGGCCGCTGATTCGTCGACGACGGGCACCAGCGAGGGGTCGACCTCGGCCAGGGCGGCGCTGATCTCAGCCTGGCTCTTGCGCTCGTCGATCAGTTTGTCGATGAAGGTGCCCAACCCGCCCGGAAGGGCATTGAGACGCTGCTGGATCTGGGCGGGTACCTGCGACGGCAGTGGGGCCGTGACCGGCGTGCCCTCGCCCAACAGCCCCCGCAACTGGTCGAGGATCTGGGTTACCTCATCGCCGGTGCTCATCGCCGAGGGACCTCGACGGCGCAGAGGTTGAGCGCCTGGCGCGCTCGATCAGCTGTGTCAGCCACGCGGTGCTCCCTCCCGTGTCGAGATCAATATTCCCACGACTGGGGATCATGTCGTGGTTGTCGCACGTCACGTCTTCTCGCGGGTGTGGTTCGATTCGCCACTCCCACCGCGGGCCAGTTATCGAAACTCGTCCCCTGTCGGGGCCAGGTTGGGTCCACAACCTGGGGCATCATGAGGCGAGCACGGTCTCACGGACCGGTCATGCACACGCGTCGGGCTCCGCCGCGGCGAGCACACTCAAGGAGAACCCACGATGACGGCAACAGGCGATGCGAAAGCAGAACTGAGCCAGCTGGTGGTGCGCTCACCCTCGGCCCGCAAAGCCGAAGTCTCGGCCCTGCTCAGATTCGCCGGCGGTCTGCAGGTCGTGCACGGGCGGCTGGCCGTCGTGGCCGAGGTCGACCTACTGGGCACCGCCCGGAGGTTATGTCGAGACGTCCATGACCTCTTCGGACAGACCCCCACGATTCGGCCGGTCGCTCCGGCCGGCGGCCGCGGTGAGAAGTATCTGGTACGGGTCACCGACAACGCCGAGGCCCTCGCCCGCCAGACCGGACTGCTGAACCCTCGCGGTCAGCCAGTGCGGGGCATGCCCGCCCACGTGGTGACCGGTCAGCTTCCCGACCTGGAGGCGGCGTGGCGGGGAGCGTTCGTCGCGCGGGGGTCGTTGGTCGAGAACGGGCGTACGCGCGGCATGGAGGTCAGCTGCCCAGGCCCCGAGGCGGCGCTGGCTCTCGTCGGCGCGGCGCGCCGACTGGGTGTGCAGGCGAAGATGAACGAGATCCGGGGCGTCGATCGCGTCGTTGTGCGCGACCCTGAAGGCGCCGGTGAGATGCTGCGGCGCATCGGGGCGGTCCAGACGCACCAGACCTGGATGCAACGCCGTCAGCGCACCGTCGAACGCGTCCCGCTCGATCGGCCGTCCAACTTCGACGACGCCAACCGCAGGCGCTCAGAAGCGGCCGGCGCAGCCACCGCAACCAGGGTGTCCCGAGCACTGGACCTCCTCGGCGCCACCGCACCGGCACATCTCGCGGAGGCGGGGCGCCTGCGGATCGCGCACCCCGGCGCATCGTTGGAGGAACTGGGCCGCATGGCCGAGCAGCCGCTGAGCAAGGACGCACTTGCCGGTCGTCTGCGGCGGCTGCTGTCCGTCGCCGACCGGGCCGCGCGCCAGGCGGGGCTGCCGGACACCTCGGAATACGCGCTTGCCGGCGACAATGCCGTCGCCTCTGATCTGGAAGCACGACGGTCGGGCTGACCGCGACTCCTCGAGTCACTGTCGCGGCCTCGTCTTGCAAAAGGGCAGCTCACAAGCGGTATCCGGGCGTCGAAAATTGGTGCACGTGACCCTCCTCGCGACGTGTGAGGATCTACGTAGCGACCAAAAGGTCCACGTTCGGCGTGGTGGCTGGTCGCGACGAGGCGAGAGGACGGTCAGCCCATGGACGCTGCGACGGGAACGTCGGGAACCAACGACCCGGACTGGACTGTGGTGCGAGACTTCATCCGCGATCTCAAGATCGCGTGCGATGACCTTCACGCTGAGCCGTTCAACCCTCACGCGCGCGACACCGTACTGTGACTCCTTCAAAGCGACAGTCGCGCAGCCGATTCCGCGCTGGAGCGCGTCGTGAGAGCACGCCAAGACCCAGACGCTGGTCACCTTCGGCTGCTCACCGATCGGTAATCCGAGCAGACCTGGCCCTAGGGCTGCTGTGAGCTGTTCTGTGCCCGTTCGAGTGCGGCGGTGTGTTCGCGAGTTGCCACCGTCAGATAGTGGACCTGCGCCGTTAGTTGAATGACCGCCTCGATGGCAGCCAGGCCGATCAGTTCGCTGGCAGAGGGGTCGGAGCTGGTCTCTTCTGCGATGCGACGGGTCCGCATGTGGGCATCGTTGGCTTCGGCCCACGCCTTGCTGCGGGCTTCGTTCAGTTTGTCGTAGAGGCCGTTGATCTCGGGCTGAGGTGTGGAGGTAGTCATGGCGCGATCCTCGCTCATGATCGAGACACGGAGCAGAATTCGCAGGTCGGCGGCATCGCGCCAGACGCCGCATGGCCTCACCGTCATGGTTAGGTCGAACCCGGACAGGGTTGTGAACGCGGCCGCCAGGGGGGGACGAGATGAGCTATCAACACGACGACCAGGCCGCCGAAGAGGCCGCACGGCATCCCCTCGCCGCGGAGCAGCTCGACACCCTGCGAGACCGACTGACTGCAAAGCGCCGCGCGCTCGGGGAGGGCGGAGTCCGCGGGCACCGCATCGACATCGGCACCAACTGGGGCGACGCCCTGCCCTCGGCGCTGCGCGACACCACCAGCGTCTCCCGCGGCGACGTGTTCGACTTGGCCGCCACAGGCGACTGGCCGGCAGTGTTCGCTGCCAGCTTCATCTGGGGCACCGGACGCATCGGCTACGGGCCACACCGCTACCGCGAAATTGTCGAGGGAACCCATGGGCGACTCGGTGAAATGCTCACGGCCGCTGCAGAAGCCGCACAGCACGACGTCATCGCGGGGTACGCGCAGTTCTACGGGGGGCACGACCCCAAGCAGCGCGCGGCCGCCAACGCCGACGGGTGGTCGCGCATCGACAACTTCGGCCCGGCTTTCTTCACCAAGTTCCTCTACTTCACCACC
>JAHFVC010000481.1 GCA_023264765.1 Mycobacterium sp.
CGGGCCCGCGATGACGTTCGGGTACCTGGCCGCCCTACACCTCGCCGCCGAAACCGCGCAGGTCTGACATGCCCATCGACGCCGCAGTCGCCTTGAGCGCACAACTCGAGCCGGCCGAATTCTCTTGGAACAGCAGCGACGTCCAGCTGTACCAACTCGCGCTGGGCGCCGGCCGCGATCCGATGGACCCGCGCGAGCTGCGCTATCTGACCGACGACACCCCGCAGGTACTTCCGACCTTCGGCAATGTGGCACAGAGCTTCCACGACACCGCGCCACCGACGGTGCGGTTCCCCGGCATCGACATCGAACTGAGCCGGGTGCTGCACGCCAGCGAGGCGGTCACCGTGCCCGGTCCCATCCCACCGTCGGGCACCGGAATCGCCGTCACCCGGTTCACCGACATCTGGGACAAGGGCAAGGCCGCGGTGATCTGGTCGGAGACCACGGTGAAGGCCCCCGACGGCACCCTGCTGTGGACCCAGCGGAGGTCGATATTCGCCCGTGGCGAGGGCGGCTTCGGCGGCGAACGCGGGCCCTCGACGTCCTCGGAACCCCCGCAGCGGGCTCCGGACCTCGAAGTCACCATTCCGGTATCGCCTCAACAGGCGCTGCTGTACCGGATGTGCGGAGACCGCAATCCCCTGCACTCGGATCCCGCCTTCGCAGCCGCCGCGGGCTTCCCCAAGCCGATCTTGCACGGGCTCTGCACCTACGGCATGACGGCGAAGGCCATGACCGACGCGTTGCTCGACGGCGACACCGCCCGGGTCGGCAGCTACGGCGCCCGATTCGCGGGAGTGGTGTACCCCGGGGAAACGCTCAAGGTGAGCATCTGGAGCGCGGGCGACGGCTTCCAGGCCATCGTCACCGCACCGGAACGCGCCGACGCCGTGGCCCTGGCCGGGGTCGAGCTAATCCCGGCGTAACCATTCCGACCAGCTAGTTCGACGTCGAGCAAACGTGCTCGACCGCCGTCACGGGCCTGGTCGCGGGTGCTCACCTGCACCGACTCCAGACGCAACATCACCAAGAATCCATGCCTCCCAGTACCTCAGCGACCTGCTAGTTTCAATTCGACGCGATCATCCGTCGGGGGATGCCGGTCGCAATCATCTTCAGGAGGGCACGACACGTGAAGTTCACCAATGCATTGGCCGCCGCGGCAGCAACCGCCGCAGTCGGTTCCATCGGACTCGTCATGGGCGCGCCGACCGCGTTCGCCGATGCGGCCATCCAGCCGTTCGGTTCGCAGGGCAAGCTCGTCGACGGCGCGGGCAACGTCATCCAGCAGTGGACGATCACCGATCTCAAGGTCAGCTCCGACGTCATTCCTCACCAGGTGAACGGGACGCTTTGGGAGGCCACCGCCACCGACGAGGCAGTGCTGGGCGGCGTCACGCCCATCGTGTCGGATCTGAACGCGCGGGCCCGTAGCGGGCAGACCTATCGAGTGTTGTTCGGCGCCGCCACCCCGCAGGGCGTCAACCCGGCGACGCTCGCGCAGGGCCAGAAGACCACCGGCAAGGTCTACTTCGACGTCACTGGCGACACCCCCGACAGCGTCGTCTACAACGCCGGCGGCCAGGATCTGCTGGTGTGGGTGGGCGCCCCGGCGCCCAGCCAGGGTGGGTCCTACGTGCCCGGGTCTTCGCGCGGCGCAGCAAGTGCGGCCACGCCGAGCACCGCGGCGGCGCCGACGCCGGGCGCTACGCCGGCCACCCCTGCGGCCAACGCCCCAGGAACTCCTGGCGCGCCGGGCACCGAGGTCGCTCCGGGAACGGCGGTTCCCGCCGGTAGCCAGGGCACGCCGCTTCCGGCCGGCGCTACCGGCACCCCGGTCCCGGCCGGCACTACCGGTACTCCGGTCCCAGCTGGCACCACCGGCACCCCGGTTCCCGCCGGCACCACCGGCACCCCGGTCCCGGCCGGCACCACCGGTACTCCGGTCCCAGCTGGCACCACCGGTACTCCGGTCCCAGCTGGCACCACGGCCACGCCGGTGCCGGCGGGTAGCCAGGGCACCCCACTACCTGCGGGCGAGGGGGCACCGGTCCCCGCGAGCGTCGGCGAGGCACCTGCGAGCGCCGGAACCGCCCCCAACGCTGCCGCGCCGGTGCCCGCCGAAGTGCCTGCGAGCCCCGCACCGGTCGCACCCAGCACGCCGGTGACACCGCCGCCCGCGAGCTAGCCGTCAAGAGTGGTTTGACCACCACGCATACAACTGGTCGAGGGTCGGCCCTTCGGGGCCGGCCCTCACTACGTTGAGCACCAGTTGGGCATCGTTGGTCCACACCACCTGGGGTTGGCCCTGCGGCAGTTCGCACACCAGCGTCCCGGCGATCTGCCGCGGGGTCGCATTCCGACGCCACGGCCCCGGGGATTGGATGTTGCCGGGGCATTCGACGAGCGCAGCCCCCTTGATGGCCGCGCCTACCGCAGCACTCAAGGCGGCGTCGTCCTTCATCAATGAGTAAGTCGCCGAAGGTGGACCTCCGGCATCGGCGTTCTGCGTGCAATTCACGGCGGCGACAGCACCTTTCGGAGCTTCGATCGGCGTGCAGGCATCCGCCGAGTAGCCTGCGGGCAGCAGGGCTGCCAGCCGCAGCTGCGCCTTGACGTCGACCGGCGGAGGCACTGCCGCGGTGGCCCCCGAGGACGGCCACAGTAGCCAGCCCACGACGCCGACGACCGCCAACCCGGCCACGGCTGCGGCTAGGACGGTGGGCTGGAGCCGCTGGCGTCTGATTCGCGGTTCGACTGCCAACGGGGTGCTGAATCGGTCCGCGTAGGCGTCTTCGAGCCGCGCGGGCGGGCGGTAGGTGCGGTCGTTCGTCCGCGTCACGTACAGCGGACCGGTGTCCCCGTCGAGCGCGTCATTGCGGTGGAGCGGTGGATGCGCGAAGCGCCCGCCCTCCGACGGAGGAGCAAACTCCCCCGGGCCAGGAGGCGTCGCCATTCCCCATCCCCCGTATCGCTCACCGTCGCTGCAGGACCCAACCGCAATGAGGGTAGCGGCAGTTGCCCGGATGGTCAGGAGTGGGCCGACCACCACGTGTACAGCTGGGCGAGATTCGGCGTGTCGGGCGCTCCGACGACGGAGCTGAGCAGCAGCTTCGCGTCATCGGTCCAGGCCAGCGTCGGGAGCTCGCCCCGCATTCCGCAAAACAGCGTGCCACTGACCAGTTGCGGTGTGGCGTTGCGACGCCAGGGCCCCGGCGATTGGATGTTGCCGGGGCAGACCACGATGCTGGAACTGGAGACGACGGCGTTGAACGCGTTCTGCAACGTGGCGTCGTCACGGGCCAGCGTGTAGGTGGCCGATGGCGGGCCGCCCGGATCGGCGTTCGCCGCGCAGCGCACCTTCGCCTGCGCATCCTTCGGCGTCTCCATCGGCTGGCACGCATCTGCGGCGTACCCAGCCGGAAGCAGCTTCATCAGCCTGGCCTGCGCGTGCGCGTCCGGTGACGCCGTCGTGGTGGAGGCCGTGTCGGTGCCAGCCTAGTCCGACCCGCCGGACGGCCAGAAGAGCCACGCGCCGAGGCCGAGCAGGCCGGCCGCCGCGCCGGCGAGCAGCATCGGAACGGTGCGAGATTGCTTGCGCTTGACCTGCATCGACCGCGGATCGACGGTCATCGCGGCCGCTACCCGACTCGCGATGGACTCCTCGGGGGGCAGCGGCCGATACGAAGGCGGTGCCACGATGCTCACCGGAGCGGTGTCGACCGCATCCGGATTGACCTCGGACTGCTGCGCCTTCAGCACCTCGACCCGTTCAGCCAGGGCGCGGGCGAAGTCCGAACAACGCGCGAAGCGGTCCTCGGGCCGCTTGGCGAGCGCCCGGGAGAGTACGGGGTCGAGTACCGCTAGGTCCGGACGCTGCTCAGCCAAAGGTGGTGGCGGAGTGTGCAATTGGTGGTCGATGACCACCTCTGGGTCCGTGTTCGGAAACAATGGGGCGCCGGTCAGCAAGCGGTACGCGGTGGCCGCCAGCGCGTACTGGTCGGCCAGTCCACCGACTTCCTCGCCGCGCAACTGTTCGGGAGCGCAGTAGGCGACGGTTCCGGTGGTCATGTTCGATGTCGTGACCTCACCGTTGCTGTCGTTGGTGTCGTGGGCTATTCCAAAGTCGGTCAACAGGATTCGCTGATCGCCGTCGTCGTCGAGATGAGTCAGCATGATGTTGGCCGGCTTGACGTCGCGATGCAGCAGGCCTCGCTTA
>JAHFVC010000199.1 GCA_023264765.1 Mycobacterium sp.
GCAGCGACCTTCGAGCTGGTGGGCCGAGCTGATTGGTATGAATGATCCGGTCAAAGGACCGCGCACCATCGCGGCTAACTTTCAGGAGCTCGCGCGGCGGGGTTTCATCGCAATCGAACCCGGTGAGCCGGGTATGGCCAACGTGGTCACTCTGCTCGATGACCATGCTCAGCCGGGTAAACCGTATCTACGTCCTGACGGCAAACACGGATCGTATTTCCGTGTGCCACAAGAACTCTGGACTACCGGAGCGATCGCCAGGCTCAGCGGACCAGGCCTGGCGATGTACTTGATCGTGCTGTCTTATCACCACCGCCCGACAGGAAGTGAACACCCGCCGGGAGAGGGTATCCGCACACCGACAGCTCCTCCGGTGTGGTTTTCCCCCAAAGGGTTCAGCGAACGGCATGGACTCTCCGAAGACACCCGGTTAGCCGGAATCCGGGACCTTCGCGATGCAGGCATCATCGAAGTTGAGACCGAGCACATCGACGTCCAGAATCAATCAGGGTCCGGACATCGCCGATTTCGCCGACAACTGTTGACCCTGCACCCGCTCTACGTTCCGCCGCTGCCCGGTCGGGCCCCGTCCCGCAACCCGGCCACGGGCCCCGATGTGACAAATCCAGGCGGCAATTCGCCGTGAGCGCTTCTTCTATCGAAACGAGATGATCGCTCCATCGTCCTCAACTAGGGTCGCCGCCGCCACACCTCTGGTACCCGGCTGTTGGCCGTGTACCAGTCAGTCAGGGCGGGGTCGATAGCTTTGAGTAGTCGTGCCACCGTCCGGTGATATCCCATGGCGTCGATGTCGAGCAGGGGTTCCATGTGCGCGACCCGATTGCGGATGCTGTGCAACCGCTCGACCCAGAACTTAACCACCGCCGGATCGGAGTGATGCGGAAAAGCTTGGTGCAGCGCCTCATTCCACAATCGGGCCTGGGGAGCCGGTTTCAACCCAGGGGGAGTGGTGGAGGGGTCCTTACGGGGCAGCAGCACGTTCCACGTACCAAACGTCAGGTGCGCAACGACATCATCGTGATCGACTGCATGACCGTGGCGGCGGTGTCCCGGCGCGCGCGCATCCCGGTCCTTCTCCGCGCGGCGCAATGCGTCGCCATAGGTTGAATAATTGCCGGGAGCTCCGCGCCTACGCGGATTAAGCACCCCCCACAGCGGTGCGGCCGGGGTTTTGACCCATTCATGGTTGTAGGTGATCCCACGAGTCGGGTGAGTTGGTTGCGCGGCGTTCCAACTTCTCAGCTGCGTATCGATGGCATTGCGCAGGAATATTTCGGCTATGCCGAGCGCTTCATACATCGCTCCGGCCAGTTCAATGTTCCAGCGGTAGAGACGGAGCGCAGCGCTCAGGTCCGAGCCGGTGACGAGTAAGTACGGCGTCAATCGGGCGCCGGTGATGTGATCGGTGACGGCCGTGAGCTTCGGACCTTGAAGCACGGGGCGTCTCCTTGCTAGTCTAAATGTAGAGGCGAGGGCTTGGACCTTGCGAAAACTGAAGGTACCCTCCGCGGCCATATGGCTTCGGGGGGCCTTTTCTTTTCCGAGGGATTACACCGGCCCTGAGACAGGATGCGACACGTTTCAGATTGTTAGATGTGAGACGGAAAGACGGTGCTGGGCCGGGCATCCTCCGGTGCCCAGATCCCCCACCGCTCGCGGCATATCCCCAATCCAGCGTCTCTCCCTCCGCCACGCCGTTCCTTCTGCAAAACAGCACCACGTGGCAGCTTGCGCGAACCCCAGATGCGGTCGGCCTGGCCGTATCTGGGCATGAAAAAGCCTCGCGCGTCGAAATCGAGATTCGACGACTGCGAGGCAAGAGCCAGCGTGGTATGCGCGTGCGGGGCCGCTGACAGTGGCAGTCCGGTTGCGCAGACGGTTACGGCGGCATCAGCAGGGTTCTCCCGGCGGGAACAGTGCTCATCAGAAGAGGACTACCGCCGCCACTCGCGAAGCGCGACCGCGACAGCGCCGACTATCTCGGCCAGCCCCTTCAGGAAGGCGATGATGCGTTCCATCGGCTCATCGCGCCGGCAAAACACCGCCCGGTTGACCATCATCAGTACAAGCAGAATCCAGACCAGATTCCACGCGTCCGAGACGACCACATTAACCTCCTTGCGAGGTGTACCAACAGAAAATGCCCGACCGGGGCCGGGCACAAAAAAAGCCGGGAAGACCCGGCTTCGACGCGCAAACAGCGCGCCTTCTCATGGTTAAAACCACGAAAAGATCAGTCCAACAGTATATTTGGATGACTAGATAACTTGCAGAACTGGCTGCGTGCGCAGTTGATCGGTGAACCGCGAGCAGGGGCGGGAGAGAAACTTTCGCGGTAGCGACTGGATGTGGGCACAGTCGTGCTACTGCATCTGTGCGGCAAGTTTACCTATCGAGGTAGGTAAGGGGGAGTGAATGTCTCACTGCTTGGCGTGTCTGGCGAGCTAACCAGATTTTGGGCGCACTAACGGCACCTGCTCGACTGTACTCGCAGGTAGATGCGCCCGAATGGAAGCAAGCACCCTGGGCGTGTCGCACCGAGCGGCATCTAGATCAGGCGGGGGTCGCCGTCTTCGTCCAGGACGATCTGCCGATCGCCGCGCTGGAGAGCATCGAGTGCGAGATCTATCTCGTGCACGGCCAGATCGGTGATGCGGCTAGGTCCGAGCACGATGATCTGCTCAGCTTGATCAGCGCCTCCGCCGGCCGCCAGACCGACGTACTCCGCGTTGGGGGCGACGACGAACTGCAGTTGGAACAGTTCACCGGCCGGCTGTGGGAGCGGTTCTCCCGCGAGCTGACCAGCGCCAGCAACAGCTCCTCATCGGCTTGAAGACGCCGGAGTCGTTCCAGTTCGTCGGCAAGTTCGGCGGCCAGATCAGGGTCGTCGAGCCAGGCGCCGACCAAGCCTTCATCAATGCCCTGGATGTCGTCCTGGTTGTTCGGTTGTAAGCGCGCGGCATCAACGGGCGGGCCGGGGCGGCGTGCCGGTCGATCCATGGCTACATCTCCAGGAGGCGAGAAAGAGACAACCGATCCCTACGGTTGTCGCTTCCTCTTAAGTCCGCGCGTACCGCCAACCCCTGAAACCTGGGGAAAGTTTTTTTAAGGCAAGCGGTCGCGGGCCGTGCAGCCACCATTGTCCCAGGTCGAGCCGACAAGCCTCAGCGCGGAAAGGCTCGCCCGGCTGCAGCCAGGAACCGGCACGCCAGCGCGTTCCCATCCGGCTCACTCCACTGGCCGGCGAACGGCTCCAGGCGGGCACCCACCTCGGGCAGCGGCAACAGGCCCTGCTCCAGGACGTCGGCGATCACCGTGCCCTGATGGGAGCCATCCAGATCGTCACGGGCCAAGTCGGCAATGATCCGACCGGGCGTGGCCACCGGAAGACCCTCGGTGATGTCCCAGTCGATCCCGCAGGCCCCGATGTCGCGCCGGTAGGCGTGCACCCGCGGCGAGCGCGTGTTGATGCGCCGTGGGCTGGTCAAGAACAACCCACGCGAGACCAGCGTGCCCAGCTCGCGGATCACCGCGGCGCTGTCGTGGCTGATCACGCAGTCCGGATCCGCACGCCGCTGCTCCACGTCGCTTTCCGGGCGCAGCGCCAGCCACTGGGCTGCCCAGTCCTCGAAGGCGAACATGCCGGCGGAATCCTCGGTGAACCCGTACACGCCGTGGTGGGCCCGGAACAGCTCACCGGAGTCGGCGCGGCGGGCCAGCTCGTAGCGGGCGACACCGTGCTGACGGGCCTGGGCTGCGGTGAACAACCCGAACTGGCCGGCGGCCAGAGCATGCAGCCGGCCCCACGCCAGCTCGTCGGCCATGCAGCGAGAGTAGCAACCCAAATGGGAGGTATCAGCCCTGCTCAACGCTTATTTTGAATGGCAAGCTGGAGCAATCGACATCAATCTATCCCTCAGGTATATCGACAGTAATACCTGATACATTGCACGTATGTCGCGCGATGGTGTCGAGACGCGGCAGGCGCGCTATATCCGCAACAGGGCGGCGCGCACCGCCTCGGACAGTTCGGCTCGGCGGCGGCCGTGGTCCATCCCGGATGCGCGGGTCGCCCTGGACGTGACGTTGACCGTGCCGCAGGCCGCGTTGCAGGTGGGACGCACAGCCAGTGCGGTGGAGTCGCTGCGGCGGCGCTGGCGGCTGGGACGCCTCCCTGATGCGTTGGCCGCACACCTCCCGCCGCCGGTGCAGGGGGCAGCGAGTGAGTGAGCACTGGGTCTACACCGGCGGGCAGAGCTATCTGGTCACCGGGGACGCTGGCGGCGAGCTCGACGACATCTTGGCGTGGATGGCCGCCGACCACGGCCGGCCGGCGCCGGTGGTGGCGTTGTCGCGCCAGCAGGTGCTGACCCGCATCGCGCGCACCACCCTGCCGACCGGCTTCCCCGACCCGGACGTGGTGATCGGAGATCCCGACCGGGAAACCGGAGCCACCCGCGGGTGGCTGGAACAGACCGTGCAGCGCTGGGAGGACACCCACCTCGACACGTCCGAAGCCGAAGACGCCCCCGCCGGCGCACCGGTGGGGGACACCGCTGCCGATGATGGCGAGGTCGGGTCGCAGACGTCGTGGACACCGAAGACGCGGGTGTGGGAAGAGCCGATCACCGCCGACGGGCGCATCGTGTTGATCACCAGCCGCGGTGTAGTCGCCCCCTCGGGAACGGTGCTGGCCGGACCAATGCCCGATGGCAGTGCGCTCGGCGCGCTGCTGGGGTGGCGCTGGCCCCGCAAACCCAAAGAGCTGCCGCAGCTGTGGCTGACCTACGAGGCGCTGGAAGCACTCGGGTTCCCCACCGACAGCGAGGCGCCGATCGACGCCGCCGCCACGGTCGCCCGACTGTTCCACGGTGACGTGTCGTGGTCCCAATCCGGTTGGTTCACAGTCAAATTCGGTGGCAACGATGACGGCCAGGCCCGCAGCGCGCATGTGGTGCTGATCCCGCTGCTCTACACCGATCCACCGGCGCAGCGGCCCGGAGACATGGGGGTGGCCGGCTGGGAGGGGACCGCCACCGAGCTGCCCGAAGACGAAACCGCGGCGGTGCGGCTGTTGGCTCAGCGGATGGTGTGGTTGTCCGGGATCGCCGAGGGGGTGGCCCCAGCATCGCGGTGGGCCACGGTCGGCGCCCAGGTGCTCGACGCGGTGCGCCGCCGCGGCCGCCAAGGACAGAAGACCGTCGAGGCCTGCCCGCTGCCGGCGCAGGTGGCCGTGGAGTCCGGCGGCCAGCTCGAACCGATCGTCGCACCTACCTGGGACCATCGTCCGCACCGCGCGATCGGCGACCAGATCGACGTCGAGGTCGACCAGCGCGCGGCCTATCTGGCCTCGGCGGTCCAGGTCGAACTGGGCCACGGCCCACCGCGAGAGTTGCAGCGGATCTCCACGTCGGTGTTCGACGAGCAGAAGCCGCCGTTCGGGTTGTGGCGTATCGCGATGCCGGCGGCCGGAGATCTCGACGGGCTGACCAAGCGGCTGCCGCTGCCGCACCCGGCGATGCGATGGGACGCCCCGGTGACTGTGTGGGTCACCACCCGCGCCGTGCAGCACCTGAGCGCCCCGGTCGAACTCGGCGGCGCCGGGCTGAGTGTGGCCGAACTCGACATCGACGCCGCCTGGGTGTGGCCGCAGCAGGGACGGATGCTGCGTACCTGGGCGGATGTGCTGCGCGCCAAGCTGATCGAGGCCCGCGAGGCCGACCGTGAGGACTATCAGGACTTCATCAAGGGCATCTACACCACGTATCTGGGGCGGATGAGCACCGATAAGTGGGGACCGCAACAGCGCTCCCACCAGCAGCCCGCCTGGTATGCCGCCATTCGCGCTGACACCCGCTGGCGTGCCCTGCGCTACGCCCGGCGCATCGCCGACACCCACGGCCTGTATCCGATCTCCGCCGAGTTGGACGCCTGGGTGTACCGGATCGACCCTGATGTTGATCCGCAGATCCTGGCCGAGGATTCCACCGCCAACGGCAAGTACCGGGTGAAATGGACCAGCGCCGACACCGGTGAAGGCGCGCCGGCGTGAGGAAGATCCGTCTGGGTGGCTCAGCATCGCCTAGCGGCCCGACCCCGGCCACCCCGGCGTCGGTGCCCTCGCAACCGCCCACGGCCGCGCCAGCACCGCGGCAGAGGCCGGTGCGGGGGTTCGCCGCGGCCTTCCGGGATCTGGTGGACCGCAAGCTGCGCGAACTCACCGGGCAACGCTGGGCAGGGTTGAGTGAGGCGCAGCGCCGCGCGGAGGCCACTCGCCGCGGTGCTCGCGACATGGCGCGGCGCATCGAACGCGAGACCGGCCGGCGCCCTGCGGAGAGCACCATCCGCCGCCACGCTGCCCGGGGCACGGCACCCAAAGGGGTCGACCAGTCCCGCGCGGACCGCCAAGCCGCCATTGACCGCGCTGGTGGCCTCAAGCCGTTCGCGGCGCGCGCCGGCATCAGTCAGCGGGCCGCAGGCCGGTGGCGTGACGCCGGCGGTACCTTGGCGCCGCCGGCCGGGGTCGCAGTGATTGTCGTCGAGTTCACCGTGATCGGCGACCTCTTCCACGCCGGCAAGCGCGGCCAGGTCACCCCCGACTACGACCGCCAGCTCACCGGGCAGCTGCACCTGTCCGGTGAGGACGCCGAGGTGTTCGTGACGGCCTACGCCATCGAGGACACCGAGACTCAGCGCGACCTACTCAGCGACCAGATCACCGTGCAGGTGCTTCCGGACTGGGGTGGCCGGCCCGGGCGCACCATGACGGTCAAGGTCATCGAGGACATCCGCATCCACGACTAGGGCGCCATGGTGGCCAGGTCGTGCAGCGGCTGGGTGACCAACCTGTCGATCAGGTCGATCAGCACCGCACCGATGTCGGGCAGAACGTCGGTGTGGCCGGTGAGCATCGCCACGATGGCCACCACCAGCCAAGCCAGGACGATGACGACTACCGTGGTCAGCAGGTACTTGAGCGCGGTCAGCAGACGAGAAGACATGCCTCCCCCTCACAGGGGTTGAAAGCGACGAGACGACCGTGACCGTCCCCACCGCGACCCGACTGGCCCCGGTAACTCTTCCCGTGAGTCGGAGCGTGTTTTACAGGGTTGAAGTGCATCGAGGCTGGTCAGAGGCGTGATCAATACCCCGTTGCATTGTGTGCCTGATAGGCACACAATGGATGGCATGGCTACGAAGACGGAACGGTTCGCGGTGCGCCTGACTGCTGAGCAGGACGCGCTGATTCGTCGTGCCGCCGAAGTGGAGGGGACCGATCTGACCAACTTCACGGTGACCGCGACGCTGGCTCATGCCCGCGACGTGCTCGCCGATCGCCGGCTGTTCATGCTCGACGCACCGGCCTGGTCGGAGTTCGTGGCGGTGCTGGACCGGCCGGTGTCGCACAAGCCGCGGCTGGAGAAGTTGTTCGCGGAGCCCTCAATCTTCGACGAGTGAGCGGCTACAGCACGCCCCGACCGATCAGCGAGCACGATGTGGTCGCCGACTTCGACAGCGGCGAGCCCACCCTGGATGAGTACCTGCGGGGACGCGCCCTGGCCAACCACGTCGAAGGTGCCTCCCGGTGTTTCGTGACGTGCCGGGAAGGCCGTGTCGTCGGGTTCTACGCGCTGGCCTCGGCGGCGGTGGAGCGCGCCGGCACACCCGGGCGGGTGCGGCGCAACATGCCCGACCCGGTTCCGGTGATCCTGTTGTCGAGGCTGGCGATCGACCGCAAGGAACAGGGCAAGGGGCTGGGCGCGCAGCTGCTGCGCGACGCCATCATCCGCGCGGTGGCGGCTGCGGAGATCATTGGTGTGCGGGCACTGCTGGTACACGCGCTGCACGAGCAGGCCCGAGCGTTCTACGCGCACTTCGATTTCGAGCCCTCACCGACCGACCCGCTGCACCTGCTGCTGTTGATCAAAGACGCCCGCGCCCTGCTCAACCCGCCGCAGAAGTGACCCCGCTGATGCCCGAAGACACGGAGAACGCACCCGGGGACCGGCGGTGGCGATCAGCAGAGACCTTCCAGGGGTTTCTCGACCACATGGACGAGTTCCGGCGCTCACCGCAGGGCCAGCAGCTCCAGGCCGATCAACAAGCCGCCGAGGCCGACCTGCAGGCGTGGCTGGCCGATCAGCCGGGCGTCGTCATCGGCCGCCACGGCGGTCAGGTGCCCGAACAGTGGGAGGGCCAGGTCGACGGGCACACCTTCTACTTCCGCGAACGGGGCGGTGATTGGGACATCGAACTGGACCTGCACGAGCAGCAGCCCGGCATCACCAGGGGAGACCTCATCGCCACCGGCACAATCACCGCCCACGGATATGGGCAGAGCACTCAGGAGCGGGCGGCGTTCATCGTCACCACCATCCGCAACCATCTGGGGCACACGCAGACCGCCGAGGCCGCCGTCAGGCCGGACTACGCCTACCGGGTCGAGTGGTCGCCGGCGGACAACGAGTTCGTGGGCCTGGTCGCCGAGTTCCCCTCGCTGTCCTGGCTGGCCCCCACCGAGGACGAGGCGCTGCGCGGCATCATCAAGGTCGTCGAGCAGATCGCGGCCGATGACCCCGACACCGGCGGCGGTGGGGGACTCCGATGACCGAGGAGAACGGCGTTGACACGGAGTTGCTGGGACAGTCGGCGTTCCACAAGCTCACGCACGCCTTCGCGATCCGCGACCGACTGCACGATGTGCTGGCCCAGCAGCAGGCGATCGAGCGGCAACCGCCGGAGGGTCACAGGTGGGTCCAGACGACGGAAGCCTCCGGGTTGGCAGACCTGGAGGCTGTGTCCGATCAAGCTGGCACTCGGTTTCGGACCGGGGTGGCTAACCCCATTTCCCATCCCCGATGGGTGTCTTGGAGGACAACTTCAACGGTAGCTCTCCATGGCTGCTGTACCCATCGACACGCCGCGCACCGGGCCGGACGTGATCTATGCAGGTGCCAGGTCCAGGGTGGATCCAGGCGCTCGCATGCCCGCGATGGCGGCGCGGAGTGCACGCAGCGCGCGGACATCATCCTCGTTGTAACCGGTGAGTGTGTTCCACGCGCTTTGATCCCCGGAGCGGGCCGCATCGATCCATGCGTAGGTGTCGGCGCCTGTGGCGCCGGGGGTGCGCCAATGTGCGCCGGCGGCGGGAGCCAGCTGTTTGAGGCTGTATCCGGCGGGTCCATAGAAGTTGGGACGAATGGTGTCGGCGAGGACGTCGACGGCTCGGTCCACGATTGTGTCAGCGGCCGGGCCGAGGATGCGGCGTAGTTGACGGGGTTCAGTGGAGCCGTAGTGAAACCACACCGCGGTGCTGTCGTCGTGGTTGGCGAGTTGCTCGGCGATCCAGCTTAAAAACTGTGTGGCCAACGCATGTTCGTCGAAATCTGAGCTGGGAGAGCCGAAGGCGTAATAAGTCGGAGCGGTGGTCGATGTGCTCAGAAGTGCTCCCCACAGGTACACCCTCCCGTCACGGTCGAACTCGCAATCCACGTCGATTTCGACGGCGGCGACGGTCACCGATTGGGTGTCAGTGGTTCGGATGAGGCGCGTCGTGGTGGGGGTGGGGAAGGCCAAGTCGATGGTGGCAACGGGAACGGTGGCGTCCTCGTCGACGCCGAGTAGTGCGCCGACAAGAGCGTCAAGGCGTTGGCCCGCGGGTCTGTTGGTGAGATGTCTGCGGACGTCGCGGCGGATGGTGACGAAGTTCTCCGATCGAAAGGACATTGCGCTGATCTCGGCGGCCAGTTCACGTGCCAGCGCGGCGATTTCGGTGTGGATCGGATCGTCGGGGTCGTAGGTGGGGATCGGCAGCCTCCAGACAACCTTGTCGATGTGGCGTTCATCCTTGCCGTACGACATCAGTGGTCGAACCAGTTCGGTCAGGCTCGGGGTGTTGAGGATCCCGACGAGATAATGGCCCTCGCTGGTAGTACTGACCGCCGCCCAGTAAATGGCGTGCTCGATAAGTGCGGCGGGGTCGGTCACCAAGGCCGCCGAGACGTGCATTCCGGACGCAGCGTAAGCCACCCGGATCGGTGGGACGGGTAGCTGCTGAGTGAGCTTGCGCATGTGGTCGATCTGCTCGGACAGGCTCAGTTTGGACTGGCCGTGAGTGGTCCAAAGTTCTTCTGCTGCTCGTGTCCAGGCAGCTAGGCCGGGGTAGGCGTCGATCTTGGCGTGCTCGCCATCCAGGACTTCTCCAGTGCGGGTGAGTGGGACGACGAATCGTTCTGGGGTGCGCATGTAGAAGGGCACGATCTGTTCGCCAAGGAGGGTGGGCCATACGAATTCCGACTCCACGATGCCGGTCAACGCGGGCAGGCCCTTCCAGGGCTGTTTTTCGGCGGCAGAGCGTTTGGACTGCACTGCGAGTCGACCGGTCGGGACACCAAGCCCCGTGGTCGGGGCATCTTCAACGCGGAACATCAGCCTCGGAACAAGGTTGGCGCCTTGGCTGAACCTCGTGGCGTACGGGGAGCGTTCGTCGTCTTCGGAACCAACGCTGAGTTCGCCGAGGTGTTGGCGGAGCTGGGTTGCGGTCTCGATGTGGGCGTGTCGATGCGGTGCGCGACCGGTCCAGATCAATGCGGTAGTTGGCATCGGTTTAGCGGCGGTGGTCCGGGTTCCGAATACGACTGCTGAGCTTCGAGGAAAAAGGTGGGGACGGATGCGGCGCAGATCCCAGCTGGGACTGAAGGCGACGTGGGCGCCGTCGAACTGGCCGCGACGGAATCCAGCCCAGTATTCGCGGTCAACCACAGAGTTGGGCACGACGAACGCGAAGTTTCCGCCGGTCTTGAGGTAGCGCTCGACGGCGCGGGCGATGAAAAGGCCGGCGAGGTCTTGATGGGTAGCAGTGGTTTCGTTGTGCCAGAAGCTGCGGTCAGTAGCCAGAGATTTGAACCGTCGCTGCATGGCGGCGGTCATGTACCGGTAGGACAGCCACGGCGGGTTACCGACGAGAACGTCGACGCGGTTCTCATCGCGTCCGAGCCAGGCGGGGCGGGCCGCGTTTCGGATGTAGTAGCTCCAAATGTGGTTGCGGCCGGCCTCGTGCAACTCTTTAAGCCGGGCGAAGTTGGCGTTGAGGGCGGGCAGGTCGGCGGCATTGAGCGCCAGGCGGCGCACGGTGCCCTCACTGAGCCGGTTGGTTGTCTTGCCCGCGGCCCGACCGGACTCATCGACGAGTGCCTGCACCAGATCGTCGAAGCTGGCGCTGTTGGCCAGCAGGTGGTCGGCGAAGCGCAGCTCCCCGGACAGCAGCTGATCACCGGTGTCAGTCGGAATCACCAGGTAATCGACGGTGAGCAGATCCTCACGCTGATCCCAGCCCAGCGAGTCTCCGAGGTAAACCGGCACCGATAGGCTGCCCCGTTCGCGGGCGTTGAGCCGGTCGCGGCCCAGTGCCAGTAGGTAGGTGACCCGCGCCAGCGCGACGGCGACCGGGTGTAAGTCGATGCCGATCACCTGTGAAGAGACTTGAGCCATCGCATCAGCCAGACTGACCCCGGACGCATCCGCGGCCGCCAAGAAGCGGCGCACCGCGTAGAACAGGAACGTTCCTGAGCCGCAGCTGGGATCTAGTACCCGCTGGTTGAGCGGGTCGGTAATTGTCTGGGCGACAACGCGATTGGCTAGCCAGTCCGGGGTGTAGTACTCGCCGAGCGCCTTGCGGGTTTGCGCCGAGATCACCGACTCGTAGAGCACTTTGAGCACGTCGTGCTCGACAGCCGACCAGTCGAAGCGGGCCAGGCGGCGCGCCAGTGAGGTGATGTAGCCCTCGCCGCCGGGGACTTCGAGCACCCAGTCGAAGAAGTCCCGGTCCACGACCCCGTGCAGGCCGGCGACGGCGAACTGATCACCGGCCAGCAGCGTTGCTGGCGCGAGATCCTCAGCCCGCAGGCCCAGGACAAGGTGGGCGATGATCTCGGCGGAGTTGACCAGCAGGGTGTGCTCGAGAAACAGCTCGTCGCTGTCGGTGAATTGGGTGCCCAAGGCGCCGCGCAGCAGCTTGACCCATAGTTCCCTTTTCAACCGAACCGTAGGTAGGTCTTTGCCGTCGGTATAGATCGCGGCCAGTGTCGAGTAGTCCAAGGCATGCGAAGAGCTGGAGGCGCCCAGGCGCTCGGCGATCTCGTTCGGCGTGGGGCGAATCGCCCGGCGGGTCGCGAGCACCCCTTCGAGCCAGCCCAGCAGTTCCTCGGCGCCGCCGTCTCCCGG
>JAHFVC010000200.1 GCA_023264765.1 Mycobacterium sp.
CCCGGAACGTCGGCCAGGTCCACGATCTCGGCGGTCGGGCCGTCAGCTTCGGTCAGCTCCCGCGACACCCGCTGCCAGCGGAACTGAAGATAGCCCTTGCCGTGTCCGAGGGTTTCGCACCAGTTGGTCACACCGGGGTTCGCGTCGGAGACCACGATGCGGATCTTGCCGTCCGGATCCGCCTGTGCCTGAGTGCCGTTCAGTGACGTCTGGTGATTGATGTAGTCCAGCGAGATGTACCACAGGCTGCCCAGCTGGAAACCGAGATAGGGCGCATCGGTGACCGGCAACGTGATGACGATGGCCTGATCGGGCGCAAGGTCGTAGTGCCCCACCGAGGAGTACTGCGTGGCCAGTCCGCCCGGGGTCAACCGCGGTGCGGTCAAGGTGTTGACCGGCAGGTTGTCGTAGAACCATTTCGGGAACTGCAGCCAGGTCTTGACGCGCTGCACCAGCTGCTTACCCGCGACGGCATAGCGCTTCTCGATCAGCTCGCGGCTCAACGGTTCCGGTGCGGTACCGGCGGTGTCGGCGCGGGCGATGGCGAAGGTCCCCCGCGCGGCCGACCAGTCGTTGTAGACCTCGCGGATCACCAGCTGGGCGGGTTTGTCCGGGGTGAAGCGCCATTCGAAGGTGCCGTCGGCGGCGATCTCGAGCTTGCGGTCGTCGAAGGCCGTCTCGCTGTCGGGTACGACCTCGTCGGTGTACTCCCCACCGATCAACTGGAAGCTGACATCGGTGGTGGTTCCCCGCCGGCCCCTCACGACATATTCGCGACCGGGCTGCACCCGCGTGCCGAAGTACATGGTGTCCGGATTGTCCAGGCCCATCTTGGTGAACGGGCCGGTTCCGCTGTGCAGGAACGGATGGTCGCGGTCGTAGTCGAAGGCGACGTGCGTGCAGGCGGCGATGCAGCCGGCCAGGTATTGCAGGCCTTCCAGCAGGTCGGCCTCGGATTCGATGAACGGGGCTGCGGTGACGAGGCGTTCGGCCTCGACGACCGCGTCGATGAACGGCTGCGAATACACGCCTCAAAACTAGAACGCGTTCTAGAGAGAGTCAATATATCGACCGCTTCGGTACATATATGGAACGAAGGCTACTCTGCTGAGGTGTCCTCGCCCGAGCCCGCCAGCCGCACATCGCCGCCGACGGATCGCGTCGTGCGCATCCTGGATTTCCTCGCCGGCCGGCCGGGCGAGCGCTTCGGCGTCTCGGAACTCGCCCGCCGCGTCGGACTCAGCAAGCCGACGTGCCTGGGCATCGCCACCTCACTCACGGAAGCCGGCTACCTGGTGCGGGATTCGGGCGACAAGACCTACCGGCTGGGACCATCACTGATCGCGTTGGGGCACAAGGCTCAGGAATCGATGCGGGTGAGCCCGGCGTCGAGTACGGAACTACGCCGACTGTCCGCCCAATTCGGCGTCACCGCAGCACTTTCCGGTGTAGTCGACGACCGGATCACCCTGTTGGACCTGGTGGCTCCTCCCGGCGCGCGGCCAGGTGTCGAAATCGGTCAGAGCTATCCGTTCGCCCCGCCGGTCGGGTTGATGTTCGTGCTCTGGGACGACGAGGCCGTACGCGACTGGCTGGCCAAAGAGCCGACGATCCCGTCGCGCACACACACCACCCGGCTCAATCGGGTCGTCGCCGAGTGCCGCACCGACGGTTATCTGGTCGAACGTCTCACCCCGGGCGGACGGCGGCTGTATGCACTGATGGCAGGCATGTCGAGCACCCTGCCCGACGAGCTGCGGGCGCTGCTGGGCGAGCTCGTCTCAGACATCGGCGAGCGCGTCTATCTGCACAGCGAGAGCCCACACGGGCGCACGCGGCACGACGTCAGCGTCATCTCTGCTCCCGTCTACGACCACTACCAGCGCCAGGTCATGGTCGCGTCGATGCACATCGGAACGTCGCTGACGGCCGGCGAGATCACCGAGAGGGCACGCGCCGTCGTCGCGACCGCGGACGCCGTCACCGCACAGCTGGGGGGCAGCAAGCCCGCGTATCGCTAGACCTCGGCGAGTACCGCCAGGGCGTCGGTCGGCGCCACCTGAAGGTCGCACCGGTCCTTGTAGGCGGTGAGCGGCGCCTGGATGGCGCGCAGCTCGTCGGCCTGCTGCGGGTGGTCCTTGAAGTACCCGTCGAACTGCCCGACGGCGACGAACGCCGGCTGCCGGGTGAAGTCGATGAGTGCCGCGTTCACGTCGGGATGCGCGGCGAAGTACACCGACAGCTCCTTGCTGACCGAGGTGATGGTGTCGGCCAGGCCTGCGGCGGTGCAGTCACCAGCCACGGTCGCCGACGTGGCCGGGGCCTCGGGGGCGTTCGGGGTTTCCGGGGACTCCGGATCGCCCCACGCGGTCGGCATGCCGAGCACCGCTCCGGCGGCGCCGGCCAACAGCAGGCCGAGTGCGGTGCGCCGGAAGATGTCGATACGGGCCATGTTCTTCTCACTCCTTTGCTGCGGGCCGCGGGTGAAATGTCGCAACCCCTGCACTGCACGTCGCCTCAGCAAACTCCGCTGTTACAGGAGCGACAAAAGTCGCTGGTCAGTCGGCCACCGGATGTGCTGCGATGGGGCCATGACCAATCCGGTGTGGCCGCTTTCGGGCTTGGAGGTAAACACCCCGACCATCAGCCTGCGCCATATCACCGACGAGCTGGCCGCCGAGTTGGCGTTGCTGGCCGCCCAGGGCATCCATGACCCGGCGACCATGCCGTTCTCGGAACCCTGGACCGACGTGGCGTCACCGCAGCTGGAACGCAACAGCCTGCAGTACTTCTGGCGGTGCCGTGCCGAGATCACGACCGCGCACTGGGACATCCCGCTCGCGGTGATCTCGGGTGGCCGGCCCGTCGGGGTGTGCACGGTGCACGCCGAAGAGTTCCCGGCCCGTCGATCGGTCACGACGGGATCGTGGCTGGGTCGCGCCTACCAGCGTCGTGGGATCGGGCGGGAGACGCGCCACGCGGCACTGCATCTGATCTTCGCCGGTTTCGGTGCCGACGAGGCCACCACGCGCGCCTGGCACGACAACACCGCGTCGTTGGGGGTCACCGCGTCGCTGCCCTATGTGCCCACCGGCACCACGCAGGAACTCCGCCGCGACCGGCCGGACACCATGCTTGCCTTCGCGATGGATCGCGCGCGGTGGAACACCATCCGCCGCAACGATATCGAGCTCAGCGGTATCGACGAGGTGGCCGCACAGCTGGGCTTCTCGTCAACGTACCCCGGCCAGCGCGAACGGCAGGACGGCTGACGCGCCGGCCTGACGCACCACCCGCGTCGCCATCGTCAGCGTCCAGCCGGTGTCGGTCAGATCGTCGACCAGCAGCACCGGACCCGCGCCCACATCGGCAGGCGGCACCCAGGCATCATGCAGTCCGGCCACCCGATATGCCGAATTCGCCGCGGTGACAGGACGATGGGTCGCGCTGTACTGCAACACCCCCAGGTCGGTGAGCTTGCCGATCTGGGCCAGCCGGGCCGCAGTCGAGCGGATCAACTGGGGCCTGGTCGCCGAATCCAGGGCGAGCACCGCGGTGGGGCGGGTCTTCCAATCCCACGCCTTGAGTACCGCGATCGCCGCCTGCACCAGGTCGTCGGGCACCTCACCGTCCGGCTCCTCCAGCAACCGCCGCAGCCTGGCGCCCCAGCCCAGATCGGTGAGCCGGCCGATCACGCGACCTGGCTCCGCGCCGTCGCTGATGCGCCCGGACAGCTCGACGCCGATGGATGCCAACCCCGTGGGCCATTGCTTGCGCGCGGCGAGCTCCACGCCGGGGCGCATCAGCTGCTCACGGGCCGACTCGGCCGCCGAGACGTCCACCGTGCTCGGATAGCGTGCACCGGCACAGTTGTCACAACGGCCGCACCGGTGGCCGCCCTCCAACTCGGGATCGTCGAGTTGGCTCCGCAGGAACGCCATCCGGCAACCAGTCGTCGCCTGGTAGTCCAGCATGGCCTGTTGCTCACGCTGACGTGCTTCCTCCAGGCGCCGATAGCGTGGCTCGTCATAACCCCATGGCTGACCGGTACTGATCCAGCCACCCTTGACCCGGCGCACCGCGCCATCGACGTCGAGCACCTTGAGCACCATCTCCAAGCGCGACCGGTTCAGATCGACGAGCGGTTCCAGCGCGGCCGTGGACAGCGCCCGCTCCGGCTCCAGGGCTCCGATCACGTTGCGCACCATGGCCTCCGACGGGAACGCGACCGAGGCGAAGTAGCGCCACACGTCCGCGTCCTCGCGGCCGGGCAGCAGGATCACCTCGGCGCTGGCGGTGGCACGGCCCGCGCGGCCAACTTGCTGGTAGTACGCGATCGGTGACGACGGTGCACCCAGATGCACGACGAACCCGAGGTCGGGTTTGTCGAAACCCATGCCCAGCGCCGAGGTGGCGATCAGGGCCTTCACCCTGTTGGCCAGCAGGTCGGCCTCCAGTTGCTCACGCTCGGCGGCCTCGGTCGACCCCGTATAGGCGGCCACCGGGTGGCCGCGCTCGCGCAGCAAGGTGGCGATATCGTGAGCCTGGGACACCGTCAGCGTGTAGACGATGCCCGACCCGGGCAGCGAATCCATGTGCGCAGCAATCCATGCCGCCCGTTGCGCGGGCCCGCCCGCCTGCACCACCGACAGTCGCAGCGACTCGCGGTCCAGCCCGCCGCGCAGCACCACGGTGTCCCCGCCCCCGACGCCGAGTTGCGCCGACACATCGTCGACCACCCGGTCATTGGCCGTCGCTGTGGTTGCCAGGACCGGTATGTCGGAACCCAATTCGGCGATCAGCGTCCGGATCCGACGGTAGTCCGGCCGGAAATCGTGGCCCCAGTCGGAGACGCAATGCGCCTCGTCCACCACCACCAGCCCGGCGTCGGCGGCCAGCGCGGGCAGCACCGCGTCGCGGAAGTCGGGATTGTTCAACCGCTCCGGACTGACCAGGAGCACGTCGAGTTCCCCTGCGGTCACCCGCCGGTGCACGTCCTCCCACTCGGTGACATTGCTGGAGTTGATGGTTGCGGCCGCCACCCCCGCTCGCTGCGCGGCAGCCACCTGGTTGCGCATCAGTGCCAGCAGCGGCGACACGATCACCGTCGGTCCTCGACCGCCGGCCCGCAGCAGCTTGGCGGCGATGAAGTACACCGCTGATTTACCCCAACCGGTGCGCTGCACCACCAGGGCACGCCTGCGGCCGACGACCAGCGCCTCGATGGCCGTCCACTGGTCGTCGCGCAACACCGCATCGGGACCGGCGAGCTGCTCCAGGATGGCTTGGGCGTCAGTACGCGTAGGTGTTGGCAGGCTTGGGGATGGGGACGGCACGGGTGACCTCCAGCGTCGGGATGAAGTGGGTGGACGGGTTGGAGGATCCCTGGACGACGCGCCCCTCGACGCGTAACCAGGTGTCATCGGGATACGCAGAGATGTTGCCGGACAGGTGAACCCGGGCCAGTTGCGCATCGGCGGCACAGCAGATGATGACCACCCGGGCGAGGTCGCTACCCATCGTGAAACCGGCCGTGGTGATCGAACGGTTGTCCAGACTGTACGTGGAGTCGGCGGCGGCGCGCATCAGCAACTCCGGTAGCGACACCGTGCCGTCCGGTGGCAGCGGCGGGAACGGTCGCAGGTGCGGCTGGGTTGCGGTGGGCGACTGCGGGGTCGCGCCGACCACCCCCATGGCCGGAACCGCGACAAAAGCCGTGAGCGCCAACGGGATCAGCAGCAGCCACGCCATGTTGCGGTGATGATGGTGTTCGGCGGCACCGTGCCGGGCGTCGGCCACGAAGCCTGCCAGCCCCAGCAGGACCAGGAGCACCGACGCCGCGATCAGCCAGGGCAGCAGACCGGGTTTGACGAAGTTCAGATAGGTGCCCTTCAGCACCAACAGGCCCGCACTCAGCCCGATCAGCAGCACCAACGTGTTCTGCGTGACTCGGGTCATGACCCGGTGCCCAGCACCAGCAGCCCCACTACGACGGCACTGGTCGTCGCCACCAACAGCGTCATCGGCGCGAACCGCGCTGCGAACGCCCGGCCGAACATGCCGACCTGCATGGCGAAGAGCTTGACGTCGATGGCAGGGCCGACCACCAGGAACACCAGCCGGGGCAGCAGCGGCAGCATGGTGAAGCCGGCCGCGACGAACGCGTCTGCCTCCGAACACAATGCGAGCACCACGGCCAGCACCGCCATCGAGATGATCCCGACCACCAGATTTCCTGCCACGTGATCGAACACCCACGCCGGCACGAAGGCGCGCAGCAGTGCCACCGCGGCGGCACCGATCACCAGATAGCCAGCCGACTGCAGGAAGTCGTGCCGGGCTGCCCCGCTGAACACCGCCCAGCGCGGGGCCGAATCGTCGTGTGATGTCGGCAGCGCGCGGGTCACCCACTCGGTGCGGCCCCAGCGCTGCCACAGCAGACCCATGGTGACCGCGGTGAGAAGTGATGCAGCACAACGGGCGGCCACCATCTGCGGCTGGCCGGGGAACGCGACGGCGGTGGCCACCAGCACCACCGGATTGATGGCCGGCGCGGACAGCATGAAGGTCAACGCCGCCCCACCGGTGCCACCGCTGAACAACCGGCGCGCCACCGGCACCGAGCCACATTCGCACCCCGGCAACGCGGCCCCGCCGATACCGGCCGCGGCGACGGCCAGCACCGGCCGGCGCGGAAGCCAGCGTTGCAGCCGCTCCGCCGTGACGAAGGCCGCGACCAGTCCGCTGACGATGACGCCGAGAACCAGGAAGGGCAGCGCTTGGACGAACACCCCACAGAAGATGGTCGCGGCGGCGGCCAACCGGGGATGCGTGGCGAGCACACCGCTGACCGCACCCGCGGACAGTGCCAGCACGATGAGGCCGACCAGCAGGAACTCCAGCGACCCGACCCGGCGGCGGGTGGACTCGACGGTGGCCATGCGCCTATCTTGCCGGGCGCACCTGACAACTAGGCTTTGGCGGCGTCCTGCTCGCGCTTGATCTCCAGGGCGATGTCGATCAGCTGGTCCTCCTGGCCGCCGATCAGCTTGCGCTGCCCGACCCGGAGCAACAGCTCGTGGGCGGGCACGCCGTAGCGTTCGCCTTGGCGGACCGCGTGCTTGAGGAAGCTGGAGTACACCCCGGCATAACCCATCACCAGTGCGTTACGGTCGAGCAGGCATTCGGCCGGCATCGCGGGAGCGACCACCTCTTCGGCGGCGTCGGCGATGTCGAAGAAATCGATACCGGTCTTCACGCCGATCTTGTCGAACACCCCGACCAGCGCCTCGACCGGCGCGTTGCCCGCACCGGCACCGAAGCGACGGCAGGACCCGTCGATCTGCTTGGCCCCGGCCCGCACCGCCTCGACCGAATTGGCCACGCCCAGCCCCAGGTTCTCGTGGCCGTGAAAACCGACCTGAGCATCGTCACCGAGCTCGGCAACCAGCGCGGCCACCCGGTCGGCGACACCTTCGAGCACCAGCGCACCAGCCGAGTCCACGACGTAGACGCACTGGCAACCCGCGTCGGCCATGATGCGCGCCTGGGCAGCCAGCTTCTCCGGGGAAATGGTGTGGCTCATCATCAGGAAGCCGACCGTCTCCAGGCCCAGTTCACGGGCCAACCCGAAGTGCTGGATGGAAACATCGGCCTCGGTGCAGTGCGTGGCGATCCGGCAGATCGAGCCGCCGTTGTTCTGGGCTTCCTTGATGTCTTCCTTGGTACCCACACCGGGCAGCATCAGGAAGGCGATCTTGGCTTCCTTGGCGGTCTCGGCGGCGAGCTTGATCAGTTCCTGCTCAGGGGTTTTCGAGAATCCGTAGTTGAAGCTGGAGCCGCCCAGCCCGTCGCCGTGGGTGACCTCGATGACCGGAACACCCGCGTTGTCCAGCGCCGCGACGATCGCGCCGACCTCGTCCTTGGTGAACTGATGGCGCTTGTGATGGGACCCGTCGCGCAGCGACGTGTCGGTCATCCGGACGTCCCAGATCGGGTTGAAAAAGATGTCACTCATGCCTGTGCTCCTGCCGAAACGCGCTCTTTCGCGATTTCTTCGCCGACCTTGGTGGCCGCGGCGGTCATGATGTCCAGATTTCCAGCGTACGGCGGCAGGTAGTCACCGGCACCCTCGACTTCCACGAAGACGGTGACGACGTGGTTACCGCCGTTGACCACCGACGGTTCGTCGAACTGCGGTTCGTTGAGCAACCGGTAACCGGGCACATAGGTCTGCACCTGCGCGACGACATCCTTGATCGACGCGGTGATCGCGGCGTGGTCGGCATCTTCGGGAATGGCGCAGAAGATGGTGTCGCGCATGATCATCGGCGGCTCGGCCGGGTTGAGGATGATGATCGCCTTGCCCTTGGCCGCCCCACCGATATCGCGCACGCCGGCGCTGGTGGTCTTGGTGAACTCGTCGATGTTGGCCCGGGTGCCCGGACCGGCCGAGGCCGAGGACACCGACGCCACGATCTCGGCATAGGGCACGTCCACGACGCGACTTACCGCGTACACCATCGGGATGGTGGCCTGCCCACCGCAGGTGACCATGTTGACGTTCGGCGCATCCAGATGCGCGCGCAGGTTGGCCGGCGGGATGACGCCGGGCCCGACGGCGGCCGGGGTCAGATCGATGGCCCGGATACCGGCCGCCTCATAGCGCGGCGCGGCGTCGCGGTGCACGTAGGCACTGGTCGCCTCGAACACCAGATCCGGCAATTCACTTTGCGCCAGAAGCCAATCCACACCCTCGTGGCTGGTTTCCAGGCCCAGCTTGCGCGCCCGGGCCAGGCCCTCTGACTCCGGGTCGATCCCGATCATCCAGCGAGGTTCCAGCCAGTCCGACCGCAACAACTTGTACAACAGGTCGGTGCTGATGTTGCCCGACCCGACGATCGCCACTGATGCCTTGGCAGCCATGAAAACGTCCTTTTAACTCGTTACATCACTCGAATGAGAGTTTGACTGAACCTAGTCCGTCGAAATCTGCTACGAAATCGTCACCCGGACGTGCATCTATCGCACGCATGCACGCGCCCGGCAGCACGATGTCGCCGGCCTTCAGACGCACCCCGAATTGGTCGACCTTGCGGGCCAGCCAGGCCACCGAGGTGACGGGATTGCCGAGCACGGCGTCACTGCGGCCTTCGGCCACGACCTCGCCGTTGCGTTTGAGCACAGCGTTTATGTTCTTGATGTCAATGTCCTTGGGCGACACCCGTTCCGGCCCGAGCACCCATCCCGCGGACGATGCGTTGTCGGCGATCGTGTCGCACAACTTGATCTTCCAGTCGGTGATCCGGGTGTCGATCAGTTCGATCGACGGCGCAAAGGCCGCGGTCGCGGCGAGCACGTCGTCCTCGGTGCAGCCGGCGCCCGGCAGGTCGTCGGCGAGGATGAATCCCACCTCCACCTCGACGCGCGGGTACAGAAACCGGCCGACCGGAACCGGCTTGTCCTCGTAAACCTGCATGTCAGCCAGTAGATGGCCATAGTCGGGCTCGTCGACGCCCATCATCTTCTGCATCGCTTCCGACGACAGACCCACCTTGTGCCCGATGACCCGGGCGCCCTCGGCGACGCGTTGCCGGATGTTGATCAGCTGGATCTCGTAGGCATCCACCACGTCGATATCGGAGTACCGGTCGGTCAGTGGCGTGGTGGGTACCCGGCTGCGCTCGGCCTGGGCGAGATCCGCCGCGAGCTCGTCGCGCACCTCAACGCTCAGCATTTAAGTGAATTCCCCTCACTACTTTGACCGGCACAGTTGTCCCCGGGCCGGGCAATTCTATAACGTGTTCTACATGACTGGACAGGAGTACGACGTCATCGTGGTCGGCAGCGGCGCTGCCGGCATGGTCGCCGCCCTCACCGCTGCTCACCAGGGTCTCTCGACAGTAGTCGTTGAGAAGGCTCCGCACTACGGTGGTTCCACGGCGCGATCGGGCGGCGGCGTGTGGATCCCGAACAATGAGATCCTCAAGCGCGACGGGGTCAAAGACACTGCCGACGCGGCCCGCACGTACCTGCACACGATCATCGGCGATGTGGTGCCCGCGGAGAAGATCGACACCTATCTGGACCGCGGCCCGGAGATGCTGTCGTTCGTCCTCGCGAACTCACCGCTGAAGCTGTGCTGGGTGCCGGGTTACTCCGACTACTACCCGGAGACCGCAGGCGGTAAGGCCACCGGACGGTCGGTGGAGCCCAAGCCGTTCAACGCCAAGAAGCTCGGAGCCGACGAGAAGGGCCTGGAGCCGCCGTACGGCAAGGTGCCGCTGAACATGGTGGTGCTGCAGCAGGACTACGTGCGGCTGAACCAGCTCAAGCGCCACCCGCGCGGCGTGCTGCGCAGCATCAAGGTCGGTGTCCGCTCGGTGTGGGCCAACGCCACCGGCAAGAACCTGGTCGGCATGGGCCGCGCGCTGATCGCGCCGCTGCGCATCGGCTTGCAGAAGGCCGGCGTGCCGGTGCTGCTGAACACCGCTCTCACCGATCTCTACGTCGAGGACGGTGTGGTCCGCGGCATCTACGTCCGCGCCGACGGAGCGCCGGAATCGGCTGAACCGCAACTCATCCGGGCTCGCAAGGGAGTCATCCTGGGCTCGGGCGGTTTCGAGCACAACGAGCAGATGCGGGTGAAGTACCAGCGCGCACCCATCACCACCGAGTGGACCGTGGGCGCCAAAGCCAACACCGGAGACGGGATCCTGGCCGCCGAGAAGGTCGGCGCCGCACTGGAACTCATGGAGGACTCATGGTGGGGCCCGACGGTCCCGCTGGTAGATTCGCCGTGGTTCGCGCTGTCCGAGCGCAACTCCCCAGGGTCGATCATCGTCAACCTCAACGGCAAGCGCTTCATGAACGAATCGATGCCGTATGTCGAGGCCTGCCACCACATGTACGGCGGCCAGTACGGCCAGGGTTCGGGCCCAGGCGAGAACGTACCCGCCTGGCTGGTCTTCGACCAGCAGTATCGTGACCGCTACATCTTCGCGGGATTGCAGCCGGGACAGCGCATCCCGAAGAAGTGGATCGAGTCCGGCGTGGTCATCAAGACCGACACGCTCGCCGAGCTGGCCGAGAAGACCGGTCTGCCCGCCGAGGCGCTGAACGCCACCATCGAACGCTTCAACGGCTTCGCCCGAAGCGGGGTGGACGAGGACTTCCACCGCGGCGAGAGTGCCTACGACCGCTACTACGGTGATCCGACCAACAAGCCGAACCCGAACCTGGGCGAGATCAAGAACGGCCCGTTCTACGCGGCCAAGATGGTGCCCGGCGACCTCGGCACCAAGGGCGGCATCCGCACCGACGTGGACGGCCGCGCCCTGCGTGACGACGGCTCGATCATCGAGGGCCTCTACGCCGCGGGTAACGTCAGCTCGCCGGTGATGGGCCACACCTATCCCGGGCCGGGCGGAACCATCGGCCCCGCCATGACCTTCGGATACCTCGCGGCGCTCGCCATTGCCGGAAAGGGTTAAGCATGCCCATCGACGTCGAAAAGGCACTGGCCGCCGATCTGGAGCCTCTCGAATTCTCGTGGACCAGTAGCGATATCCAGCTGTACCACTTGGGATTGGGCGCCGGTGCCGACCCGATGGACGAGCGCGAACTGCGCTATCTGACGGACAACACCCCGCAGGTGTTGCCTACGTTCGGCAATGTCGCGGTCAGCTTCCACATGACCGAGGCACCGACGGTGCAGTTTCCCGGTATCGACATCGAGTTGTCCAAGGTGCTGCATGCCAGCGAGGGCGTGACGGTGCCCGGCCCGATCCCGACGAGCGGCAAAGCGTGGTCGAAGCAACGCTTCACCGAGATCTGGGACAAGGGCAAGGCCGCTGTCATCGTCAGCGAATCGACGGTGACCGACGAATCCGGCACCGTCCTGTGGACCACGAAGCGCTCCATCTTCGCCCGCGGCGAAGGCGGCTTCGGCGGCGAGCGCGGACCATCCACGTCCGTCGACCTCCCCGACCGTGCGCCCGATGCGGAGATCGCGCTGCCGACGCTGCCGCAGCAGGCACTGCTGTACCGGTTGTGCGGGGACCGCAACCCCCTGCACTCCGATCCCGCGTTCGCCAAGGCGGCCGGTTTCGAGCGACCGATCCTGCACGGCCTGTGCACGTACGGCATCGGCGCCAAGGCCATCGTCGACCATTTCCTGGACGGCGACGTGTCGCGGGTCGGCTCCTACGGGGCGCGCTTCGCCGGCACCGTC
>JAHFVC010000017.1 GCA_023264765.1 Mycobacterium sp.
TGCATCTGGTGCACGAAGTCACCAGCCCGCAGGCGTTCGACGGGCTGCGGCTGGCCGGCCGCCCCGTGCGCCGGCCGGACCTGACGATCGCCACCGAGGACCACAACGTGCCGACCGTCGACATCGACAAGCCGATCGCCGACCCCGTGTCGCGCACCCAGGTCGAGACCCTGCGCCGCAACTGCGAGGAATTCGGTGTCCGGCTGTACCCGATGGGCGACGCCGAACAGGGCATCGTGCACATCATCGGCCCGCAGCTCGGACTGACTCAGCCGGGTATGACGGTGGTGTGCGGCGACAGCCACACCTCCACCCACGGCGCCTTCGGTTCCATCGCGATGGGCATCGGTACCTCGGAGGTCGAGCATGTGCTGGCCACTCAGTCGCTATCGCTCAAGCCTTTCAAGACCATGGCGGTCAACGTCGACGGTGTACTGCCTCCCGGCGTCAGCGCCAAGGACATCATCCTGGCGGTCATCGCGAAGATCGGGACCGGCGGCGGTCAGGGGCATGTCATCGAATACCGGGGTAGCGCCATCGAAGCGCTGTCGATGGAAGGCCGGATGACGGTCTGCAACATGAGCATCGAGGCGGGCGCGCGGGCCGGGATGGTGGCACCCGACGAGACCACCTATGAATTCCTGAAGGGCCGTCCGCACGCCCCGACCGGCACCGACTGGGACGCCGCCGTGGCGGCGTGGAGCCGGTTACGCACCGACGACGGCGCAGAATTCGACACCGAGGTGTACATCGACGCCGCCGAACTCAGCCCCTTCGTCACCTGGGGGACGAACCCCGGGCAGGGCGTTCCGCTGTCGGCCACGGTGCCGGACCCGGAGCTGATGGCGGGCGACGACGAGCGTCAGGCAGCGGAAAAGGCATTGGAGTACATGGACCTTCGCGCGGGTACCCCGATGCGCGAGGTGGCCGTGGACACCGTGTTCGTCGGCTCGTGCACCAACGGGCGCATCGAAGATCTGCGGGTGGTCGCCGAGATCCTGGAGGGGCGCAAGGTCGCCGACGGGGTCCGGATGCTGGTGGTCCCGGGATCCATGCGGGTGCGCGCTCAAGCCGAATCCGAAGGCCTGGGGGAGATCTTCACCGCTGCCGGCGCCGACTGGCGCCAGGCCGGCTGCTCGATGTGCCTGGGAATGAACCCCGATCAGCTCGCGCCGGGGGAGCGTTGCGCCTCCACGTCCAACCGGAATTTCGAGGGACGCCAGGGCAAGGGTGGGCGCACCCACCTGGTCTCGCCGGCCGTCGCGGCGGCCACCGCCGTACGCGGCACCTTGTCCTCGCCCGCCGATCTGCCTGCCGCGCAGAGCCGCTAGAAGGGAATTCGTCATGCAAGCTTTCACCACCCACACCGGTATCGGCGTCCCGCTGCGGCGGTCCAATGTGGACACCGATCAGATCATTCCTGCGGTCTACCTGAAGCGGGTCACCCGAACGGGTTTCGAGGACGGTCTTTTCGCCGCCTGGCGCACCGACCCGTCCTTCATCCTCAATCTGGCGCCCTTCGACAAGGGTTCGGTTCTGGTGGCCGGGCCCGATTTCGGCACCGGCTCGTCGCGCGAACACGCCGTCTGGGCGCTGATGGATTTCGGGTTCCGGGTCGTGATCTCACCCCGATTCGCCGATATCTTCCGCGGCAATGCGGGCAAAGCGGGCCTCGTGGCGGCAGAAGTCACACACGATGATGTCGAACTCCTGTGGAAGCTCATCGAGCAGAATCCCGGCCTGGAAATCACTGTGAATCTTCAAGATCGGAATATCACCGCCGGAACGGTCCTGGTGCCGTTCACGATTGACGACTACACGGCCTGGCGGCTGCTGGAAGGGCTCGACGATATAGGCCTTACGCTGCGGAAACAGGATGAGATCGCGGCCTTCGAGCAGGGTCGTCCGAGCTTCATGCCGAC
Source organism: Mycobacterium sp. (assembly GCA_023264765.1). Taxonomy (GTDB): domain Bacteria; phylum Actinomycetota; class Actinomycetes; order Mycobacteriales; family Mycobacteriaceae; genus Mycobacterium. The sequence goes on from JAHFVC010000017.1 coordinate 1,923, forward strand.
CACTCTGCCGGGCTGAAATCGGGCCTGCCGGGCGCCCAAATCCCGCCCGGCAACCGCATTCTCAGACGCCCGTACCACTGCCCAAGTGGGGCAACCGAATCCAAAAAAGTTTCTCAGCTATGCCTGAAACTGCGCGTGGCTCTTGGAAATCTGCAGCATGTGGGTTTACCGTGTCCTCTAGTCGGTCCAAAGTGGACCACTGACTTCGGAGGGTTTGCATGAACAAAGCAGAGCTCATCGACGCACTCACAGCCAAGTTGGACACCGATCGTCGACAGGCTACTGCGGCGGTCGAGAACATCGTCGACACGATTGTGCGGGCTGTGCACAAGGGTGAGAGCGTCACCATCACCGGTTTCGGTGTCTTCGAGCAGCGTCGGCGCGCCGCGCGCGTTGCGCGTAACCCGCGCACCGGCGAGACCGTCAAGGTCAAGCCGACCTCGGTGCCGGCGTTCCGCCCGGGCGCTCAGTTCAAGGCGGTTGTCGCTGGCGCACAGAAGCTCCCGGCCGACGGTCCGGCAGTGAAGCGCGGCGTGGCTGCGGCCCCGGCCAAGCGGGCTGCGGCCAAGAAGGCTGCTCCTGCGAAGAAGGCTCCGGCCAAGAAGGCTGCTCCGGTCAAGAAGGCCGTCGCGGCGAAGAAGGCTCCTGCCACCAAGGCTCCGGCCAAGAAGGCAGCTCCGGCCAAGAAGGTCGTCGCCAAGGCTCCCGCCAAGAAGGCTCCGGCCAAGAAGGCTGCTCCCGTCAAGCGCGGCCGCAAGTAGCGAGAACCTCGTCAACACGAAACGCCGTGGATCACCATGATCCACGGCGTTTTCGCGTCGGTGTGTCTAGCCTGAGATTTCAGTCCTCGATGGCGAGCGGGCTGCCGATGTGGTCGGCGGCCACCAGGCGTTCGCCCACCAGCGACAGCACCCAGGTGCTGCCCTTGCGGTTGCGTGACTTGTCCGGCTTGATCCCGTCGCGCTCGGACCACCACGCGATCAAATCCGGAATCACCTTGCCCTGAGTGCAGATCACCGGCGTGCCACCGACGGCGGACGCCTCCTTGGCGATCTCGAGCACGCGGCTGCGGCCGGTGCCTTTGTGCTCGCCGTACGACTCCTCGGTGAGCGCCGGTTCGGTGTCGACCGCAACGCCGAGCTCCTCGGCCAGGGGTTCGAGTGTCTGTTGGCAACGAGTTCGGGGTGCGGCGAAGAGCCGGTCGCCGCCGAACGCGAGCAACTGCCCGACCAGCGACTCGGCCTGCGCGCGACCGTGCTTGTCCAGCGGGCGTTTCTTGTCGTCGCCCTTGTAGCGGGACTTCCTGCCTGCCCGCCCGTGCCGGACGATCAGCACGGTGCTGGTGTCGGCAGGCACTTTGGTGAAGCGCCGCAGCACCTTCCGGTCGTCGGGGTACTGCAGTCGTTCCAGCGCCGCGGCGGGTGGCAGCCAGAGCATTTGATCGACCTCATCATTCGGGATGAACTCGCCGTCGATCGTGCGCGCCGCCCAGTACCGCACCTGCTTGGTGTCCTCGTTCACCGGGTAGCTGATCGAGGCGAGGCGCCGCCCGAGTTGGCATGCGTACCCGGTCTCTTCGAGGATCTCGCGCACGGCGGTGACCGGCTCCGTCTCACCCGGGTCGACCTTCCCCTTGGGCAGCGACCAGTCGTCGTAGCGTGGGCGGTGCACGACGGCCACCTCGACCGACGGCCCGCCTTCGGGGCCGAAGGCGTTCTCCCGCCACAGCACGGCGCCCGCCGCGTGGATCGTCTTCGGGCGGGTCACCGTGTTCGGCACATCAACTCCTGTAGTTCGCGCGGCGTGCGAAGCGACGGGTAGCGGATCCGTCAGGGATGTCGATGACGTTCCATCATCAACGCTTGATGGTCGCGCACGGTCTGGCCTTCGTGGGGCAATGCTGTCCAGTGACCGTCGGCGCGCAGTTCCCAGCACCTGGTGGCCGGATCCAGTGCGGACTCGAACATGTCGTCCAGCTGTGCGGTGAGCCTGGGATCCTTGACCTGGGCCATGACCTCGACGCGACGGTCGAGATTACGATGCATCATGTCGGCGCTGCCGATCCAGAACTCGTTGATGGCGTTGAAGTGAATAATTCGCGAGTGCTCCAGGAACCGGCCGAGAATCGAGCGCACCACGATGTTCTCGGAGAAACCGGCAACGCCCGGCTTGAGGGCGCAGATCCCGCGCACCACAACCTCGATCCGCACCCCGGCCTGCGAGGCGCGGTAGAGCGCGTCGATCACCTGCTCGTCGACCAACGCGTTGGCCTTCAACCGGATCCGGCCCGTCGCGCCGTCGCGGGTGGCGGCTATCTCACTCTCGATCCGTTCGACGATGCCCCGGCGCACGCCGAACGGTGCCACCAGCAGATTGCGGTAGGACTCCTTGCGCGAGTACCCCGTGAGTGAGTTGAACAGGTCGGTCAGGTCGGCGCCGACCTCGGGTGAAGCGGTGAGCAGGCCCACATCTTCGTACAGGCGCGCGGTTTTCGGGTTGTAGTTGCCGGTGCCGATATGGCAGTACCGCCGTATTGCCGAGCCTTCGCGCCGCACCACGAGCGCCGTCTTGCAGTGCGTCTTGAGCCCGATCAGCCCGTACACCACGTGCACCCCGGCCTGTTCCAGCTTTCTGGCCCACTTGATGTTGGCCTGTTCGTCGAAGCGCGCCTTGATCTCCACCAGCGCCACCACCTGCTTGCCGGCCTCGGCCGCGTCGATGAGCGCGTTGACGATCGGCGAGTCGCCCGAGGTGCGGTACAGCGTCTGCTTGATGGCCAGCACATTCGGATCGGCCGCGGCCTGCTCGATGAATCGCTGCACGGTGGTGGAGAACGAATCGTAGGGATGGTGCACCAGCACGTCGCCATCGCGCAGCGTCGAGAAGATGCTCTTCGGTGTCTCGCGCTCGCCGAAAGCCGGTGGGGTGGCGGGGACGAACGGACGGTCCTTCAGGTCGGGCCGGTCCACGCTGTAGATCTGCCACAGCGACGACAGGTCCAGCAGTCCGGGTACCTCGATGACGTCGCCGGGATGCACGTCGAGTTCGCGCAACAACAGCTCGAGCATGTTCTCGGTCATGTCGTCGGCGACCTCGAGGCGCACCGGCGAGCCGAACCGGCGCCGGGCCAGTTCGCGCTCCAGTGCCTGCAACAGATCTTCGTCGCGGTCCTCGGCCACTTCGAAATCGGCGTTGCGGGTGATCCGGAAGGCGTGCTGCTCCATGATGTCCAGTCCGGGGAACAGTACGGGGAGGAATGCCGCGATGAGTGCCTCCAGCGGCAGGAAGCGCGTCGGCCCGGTGGTGCCGTCGTCGCTTTCCCGCGGGGGGAGTTCGACGAAGCGGTCGACGTTGTCGGGCACCTTGATTCGTGCGAAGTGCTGGGTACCGTCGTCGGGCTGGCGCACGGTGATCGCGAGGTTGAGGCTCAGGCCGCTCACGAATGGGAACGGGTGAGCCGGGTCGACCGCCAGTGGGGTGAGCACCGGGAACACCTGTTCGTGGAAGTAGGTCGACAGCCGGTCGCGTTCGTAGTCGTCCAGCTCGTGCCAGGTGACGATGAGGATGCCCTCGTCGGCGAGTCCACGCCGGACCGACTCGAGGAACACCTGGGCGTGCCTGCTGGCGAGCTGCTGGGTGCGCTCACCGATCCGGCGCAACTGTTCGCGCGGGGACAGGCCGTCGGCCGAGCGCACCGACAGTCCCATCTCGTCGCGGCGCTTGAGGCCGGCGACCCGAACCATATAGAACTCATCGAGATTCGAGGAGAAGATGGCGAGGAACTTCGCGCGCTCCAGCAGGGGCAACGAGGTGTCGGCGGCGAGCGCGAGCACGCGCGCGTTGAAGTCCAGCCAGGACAGCTCGCGGTTGAGATAACGGTCCTCGGGCAGGGGGTCCACCACCAGATCCGTGGTCGCAGCAGGCGGCGCATCGGGGGTGTTCTCGGTTGACGTCCACTCGGCGTCGGCGGTTCGCGTGTCGGCTTCGGTCATGTACCGATCATTGCGCATCGTCACGGTGCATTCCAGTGCGGGACCGCAACGGGTCAGCAGTCGGTACCCGTACAGGCCAGGTTGCCGATCACCCGGCTGGTGGCCGGGCCGACACCGAGGCGCAGCGCCGTCGCAAGGTCGTCGGGGGTGTCGATGTCGCACCGCAGGCCCGGCCATCCGCCTGCGAGCTCGACGGCGCCCGAATCCGCGTGGCGGCGTGCGGAATCCGTGCCGAACCTGGGGTCCAGTGGTGCGCCGAAGGCGAACAGGGCGGAGGTGCCGGTGCCGTGGCGGTCGCTGACGAAACTGCGCCGGTGGCTCGCCGCGGCGGCGATGGCAGCGGCCAGTTCCTCGGGACGAAGTGCGGGAAGGTCGCCCTGGACGATCAAGATATCGGTTGTGGCACTGGCTTTTTCGGCGGCCGAGAGGGCGTTGTTGAGCGGGTCGGGATGACCTGCGGGGGTGGGGTCGGTCAGGGCCTGGGCGCCGAGGTCGACGGCAGCGGCGGCCGCTGCCGCGTCCGGTGTCACCACCGTGATCGAATTCACCGCCGGCACCGAGGCTGCCGCCGCGATGGTGTCCGACAACATGGCGAGGACAAGCCGTTGGCGGGCGGAGGCCGACAGCACCGGCGCGAGCCGGGTCTTGGCAGCGTCGAGCCGCTTGACCGCGATCACCAGACCAACCTGTGGCGTCGTCACACTCGCCATCCTGCCAGCAGGTGTGACCGCGCTAGGGTGAAGCGTGGTCGAAGCCGCGGTGATGGGTGCCGGTGCATGGGGAACAGCGCTGGCGAAGGTGCTTGCCGACGCCGGTAACGGTGTGACGTTGTGGACGCGTCGGCCGGAGCTCGCCGAGGAGATCAACGCCACCCATCGAAACCCGTTCTACCTCGGGGATACGCCGCTACCCGTCGGTATCCGGGCGACCTGTGATCCGGCCGAGGCGCTGAGAGGCGCGTGCACGGTGCTGCTGGGAGTGCCGTCGCAGACCTTGCGCGCCAACCTCGATCAGTGGAAACACCTGATCGGCGACGACGCGACCCTGGTGAGCCTGGCCAAGGGCATCGAGTTGGACACGCTCATGCGGATGAGCCAGGTCATCTCGCAGGTGACCGGTGCCGACGCGGCCCGGGTGGCCGTGGTCTCGGGCCCCAACCTCGCCAAGGAGGTGGCCGACGAGCAACCGGCCGCCACCGTGGTCGCCTGCACCGACTCGGGCCGGGCGGTGGCCCTGCAGCGCGCGTTCTCCACGCCGTACTTCCGTCCCTACACCAACGCCGACGTGGTGGGGGCCGAGATCGGTGGGGCCTGCAAGAACGTCATTGCGCTGGCCTGCGGCATGGCGGCCGGTGTCGGGCTGGGGGAGAACACCTCGGCCGCCATCATCACCCGCGGACTGGCCGAGATCATGCGGCTGGGAATCGCGTTGGGCGCCAAGGGCGCCACCCTCGCCGGGTTGGCCGGGGTCGGGGACCTGGTAGCCACCTGCACATCGCCGCGATCGCGTAACCGGACGTTCGGGGAGCGGCTCGGGCTGGGCGGCTCCATGGAATCCGCGCTGGAGGCGGCCGAGGGACACGTCGCCGAAGGGGTCGCCTCATGTCGGTCGGTCCTCGCGCTCGCATCGAGCTACGACGTGGAGATGCCGCTGACCGACGCCGTCCACCGGGTCTGTCACCGCGGGTTGTCCGTCAAAGAAGCCGTCATGCTCCTGTTGGGGCGCAGCACCAAACCGGAGTAGCGCGATGATCCACGGCGGTTACGGCGATTCCACGCGAAGTGTGAGTGTCGTTGGTGCACATGCAGTTCCGGGTGATCCGATCGCTCCGGCACCGGTGCCCGCGTCGGCCTATCATCTGGACGCGGCCGAATCCGGCGACCTGGACACCTACGGCCGCGTCTCCAATCCGACCTGGCGTCGACTGGAGGCGGCGCTCGCCGAACTGGAGGGCGCGTCGCACGCCCTGACCTTCGGCTCGGGGATGGGGGCCATCACCTCGGTGCTGCGCGTACTTGCCCGCCCCGGCAGCACCCTCGTCGTACCGTCCGACGGTTACTACCAGGTCCGCCGATATGCAGCGGAATACCTTGCGCAGCTTGGGGTTACCGTGGTCGAGGCGGATGCGGCACAGATGTGCGACGCGGCCGCGGCGGCCGATGTGGTGCTGGCCGAGACACCGGTGAACCCCACCCTCGACGTCGTCGACCTGCACCGCCTGGCGACCATCTGCCGGGGCCGCGGAACCACCCTGGTCGTGGACAACACCGCGGCGACCCCGCTGGGACTGCGGCCGCTGTCACTGGGAGCCGACCTGGTGGTCGCGAGCGCCACCAAGGCACTGTCGGGACACAGCGACCTCCTCGCGGGGTACGTGGCCGGCTGCAACGACGAGTTGATGGCCAGGGTGCAGCGGGACCGGCTGCTGTCCGGGCCGGTGCTCGGGGCCTTCGAGGCCTGGCTGGTGCTGCGCAGCCTGGGCACCGCGGGTCTGCGGATCGAGCGGCAATGCCGTAACGCCGCGGCGGTCGCACTGATGCTGCGTGATCACCCTGCCGTTCGGTCCGTGCGCTATCCCGGCCTGCCCGACGATCCGTCCCATCCGGTCGCTGCCGAACAGATGACGCGCTTCGGAGGTCTGGTGTCCGTCGACTTGGGGAGCGCTCGTGCAGTTCATGCACTGGTCGAGCGCAGCTCGCTGCTGGTCGCCGCGACGAGCTTCGGCGGCATCCACACCTGCGTGGACCGGCGAGCCCGCTGGGGCGACCCGGTTCCCGACGGGTTCGCCCGGCTGTCGCTGGGCATCGAGGACACCGACGACATCGTTGCCGACATCGAGCGCTCCCTGGACCCGGTGAGGTCCTGAAACTCCCCGCCGTGGCACCAGCCGGTAACGTCTCCAGTTTGTGAGTGCCCGTATCCGCGTCGCCGTCGTCTACGGCGGACGCAGCTCTGAGCACGCGATCTCGTGTGTTTCCGCCGGAAGTATCCTGCGCAATCTCGACCCCGAACGGTTCGAGGTGGTCCCCGTCGGGATCACCCCGGGCGGGTCGTGGGTGCTCACCGACGGCCGCCCGGAAACTCTGGCCATCACCGACGGCACCCTGCCCGAGGTCACCGGCGCATCCGGAACGGCGCTGGCCCTGCCTGCGGATCCACACCGCAGCGGCCAGCTGTTGTCGCTCGGCGAGGCGGCCGGTGACATCCTGGCCACCGTCGACGTGGTCTTCCCGGTGCTGCACGGTCCGTATGGCGAGGACGGGACCATCCAGGGTCTGCTGGAACTGGCGGGGGTGCCCTATGTCGGGGCCGGCGTGCTGGCCAGCGCGGCCGGGATGGACAAGGAGTTCACCAAGAAGCTACTGGCCGCCGAGGGATTGCCGATCGGGGACCAGGTGGTGCTGCGCGCCCACCACGCCACGCTCGAATTGGAGGACCGGGAACGGCTGGGGCTGCCGGTCTTCGTGAAACCGGCTCGCGGCGGGTCATCGATCGGGGTGAGCCGGGTGACCGCCTGGGATCAGCTGCCCGCCGCCATCGCGCACGCGCGCACCCACGACCCCAAGGTCATCGTCGAGGCGGCCGTCCCGGGCCGGGAGCTGGAATGCGGGGTCCTGGAATTCGCCGACGGCCGGCTGGAGGCCAGCACGGTGGGCGAGATCCGGGTGGCCGGTGTGCGGGGCCGCGAGGACGGTTTCTACGACTTCGCGACGAAGTACCTGGAGGACGCCGCCGAGCTGGATGTGCCGGCCAAGGTCGACGACAGCGTTGCCGAGGAGATCAGGCAGCTGGCGATCCGGGCCTTCCGTGCCATCGACTGCCAGGGCCTGGCCCGGGTCGACTTCTTCCTCACCGAGCACGGACCGGTGATCAACGAGATCAACACCATGCCCGGGTTCACGACCATCTCGATGTACCCGCGGATGTGGGCGGCCAGCGGGGTGGACTATCCCACGCTGCTGGCGGCGATGGTCGAGACGGCCGTGGCGCGCGGCACCGGATTGCGTTAGCCGCTGCCCAGTGCGGCCTGGGCGGCGTGCACGTTGCCCATCCCGGTCTTGATGTCGGTCACGACGGATTGCACCGCACCGCTGCCCGCTTCGGCGGTCAGGCCGTCGCACTTGGAGCCGGCCGCGTGGAAGTTGGAGACGGCCTCGCCGAGGGCGTCGGTGGCCTCCTGTGACGGCGCGGGCAGGGCACTTCCGATGGCGCGTCCCGCACTGCCGACGCGGGTGCAGGCATCCTGCAGCGCCGGGTAGTCCTTGGCCTCGATCGCCGTCTGGAAATCCGCGATGGCCGTGTTCAGCCGCTTGAGGGCCGATTGGGTCTTCGACACCCACGGGTCGTTCGTGCCCACCCGGGACCGCGGACTGGGCTGGGTGGGGGTGTCGGACACGAGGATCATCTGGGTCGTGGCGGCGCGCGGTGCTCCCGCCGGCACTGAATCGGGCATCGGGTGTGTCAGCACGCTGACGGCCGCGACGACGGCGCATCCCGCCAGGCCGGCGGCCACGTGCTTGATTCGCAAGGATCGCAGCGTTAATGAAGGTGACATCGATTACCTATCGGTTTGCTGGGGCCAACGTTACGGGATGGGCGATGGTGCGGCCACCGGCCTCAGCGGGCCGGGCCGGGCGCGAGCGCCACGGCCGGCATCACCTGGGCGATCGTCCGGGACATCAGCTGGATCGGGGTGGGTCCCGAGCCCTGCGGCAGCGTCAGCGCGACATAGGTGCCGCGGTCGACGGCGAACCAGGTGCTCGAACCGTCACCCTTGACCTCGAACCAGCTCACCTCGTCCACGACCTGCAACGGCGCCCCGACGACGAAATCGGCGGGCCGGTCCAGCCCGCAACGCAGGATCACCGGCTCGGTGTTGACCGCGGTCTGCTGCCAGGCGGCGGCACCGGCGGGCACCGGCTCGACAGCCACCGCCCGCCGGTAGTCACCGAGCTGGTCGGGCAGGCTGGCGAGCAGCGCCGCGCACTGCGGGCTCTCCGCGGCCGGAGCCGGGGCGGCGGCGATGGCCACCGGGCGAGGTGCCGGATCGGTCTGCCGGATGGCGGCGAGGGTGAGAAGCACGATGACCGCGGCCAGGGCGACGCCTGCCGCCGCGATGATCAGCCCCCGTGGCGGGCCGTCCTGGATATCGGGATCGGGCACCCCGCAATGCTAGGGGGCGACCCCGTCGGCGATCGGACAGGTCAAGGTCCGGGTGATACCCGTCACCTGCTGAACACTGACCGCCACGGTGTCGTGCAGCTCGTCGAGGCCGGCGGCTCTGACGCGGGCGACCACGTCGTACGGGCCGGTGACGTACTCGGCGGAGAGCACCCCGGGCAGCCCGGCGAGTTGTTTGGCGACGACCTCGGCACGGCCCACCTCGGTTTGAATCAGCATGAAAGCCTCCACCACCGGGTGTTCCCTCCGCTCCAGTACATAGACTCTGCGCCGCAGGGACCAAACGTACCGCAGGTCGCGCGACTGTTCAGGGTGGAGGCAGGTGAGATGACGGACAGGGATGCCACCCTCGCGCAGGTAGGGGAGTTCGGCGTCATAGACCGCCTCGTCGAGGGGCGTACGCAACCCCAGGCGGTGGAGCTGGGTCCCGGTGACGACGCGGCCGTCGTGCGTTCCGGTGACGGTCGCACCGTGGTGTCGACCGACATGCTGGTGCAGGACCGGCACTTTCGGCTGGACTGGTCGGATCCGTTCGACATCGGCCGCAAGGCGATAGCCCAGAATGCCGCCGACGCCGAGGCGATGGGCGCCACACCGACCGCGTTCGTGGTGGCCTTCGGGGCCCCCGCAGACACGGCTGCCGACGCCGTGGTGCGCCTCAGCGACGGAATGTGGTCCGAGGCCGCGAAATTCGGGGCGGGCATCGCCGGGGGTGACCTGGTGAGCGCGCCCCTGTGGGTGGTGTCGGTGACGGTGCTCGGCGACCTCCGTGGTCGCGAACCTGTCCGCCGGGACACCGCTCGGCCGGGTGACATCGTGGCGGTGGCCGGTGACCTCGGACGCTCGGCGGCGGGATATGTGTTGTGGCTCAAGGACATCAGCGGACCCGAGGCGATACGCCGGCGACACCTGGTGCCCGAGCCGCCGTACGGACAGGGGGCCGAGGCCGCGCGGGCGGGGGCGAGCTCGATGACCGATGTGTCCGACGGGCTGGTGGCCGACCTGCATCACATCGCCGTCGCCTCCGGCGTGCGCATCGATCTGTCCTCACCCGCGCTACGCCCCGACCACGACGCGCTGGCGACGGTCGCCGCCGCCACCGGCGATGACGCATGGGACTGGGTGCTGGGTGGCGGTGAGGACCACGCGCTGGTCGCCACCTTCGCGGGTGCGCCGCCGCCGGGCTGGCGCACCATCGGGCGCGTCCTGGACGGACCCGCCGGCGTGGTACTCGATGGTGAGCCGTGGCGCGGAAATGCGGGCTGGCAGTCGTTCTGAGCGCCCGGCACGCTAGTTTTGGCCCTCGTGACACCTCGTCCTCTGACTGACCTCGTCGAGCCGGGATGGGCGCGCGCCCTTGAGCCGATGGCCCCGCAGATCACCGCACTCGGGGAGTTCCTGCGCGAGGAACTGGCCGCCGGGCACCGCTACCTTCCGGCCGGGGAGAACGTGTTGCGGGCGTTCACCTTTCCCTTCGATGACGTGCGGGTGCTGATCGTCGGCCAGGATCCGTATCCGACGCCCGGGCATGCCGTCGGCCTGAGCTTCTCGGTGGCGCCCGACGTCCGGCCGGTGCCGCGCAGCCTGGGCAACATCTTCAACGAGTACAGCACCGACCTGGGCTATCCGGTGCCGGCGACCGGTGACCTCACCCCGTGGTCGCAGCAAGGCGTGATGCTGCTCAACAGGGTGCTCACGGTGCGGCCGGGCACGCCGGCCTCCCATCGCGGCAAGGGGTGGGAAGCGGTCACCGAACGGGCGATCCGGGCGCTGGTGGCCCGACCGCAGCCCCTGGTGGCGGTGCTGTGGGGGCGCGACGCCGCCACACTGAAGCCGATGCTCGCCGAGGGCGGCTGCGCCGTCATCGAGTCGGTGCACCCGTCGCCGCTGTCCGCGTCGCGCGGATTCTTCGGGTCCCGGCCGTTCAGCAGGTGCAACGAACTGCTCGGTGGCATGGGCGCGGCACCGATCGACTGGCGGCTGCCCTAGCCGGAGCGACGGGCGATGTGGTCAGCGCGCGCAAATAGGCCGGTGGACAAAAGTCCACCGGCCTATCGACGCGGAGTGCGGCGCAGGTCAGCCGCGGGCGACCTTGCCCGCCTTCAGGCAGGAGGTGCAGACGTTCAGGCGCTGCTTGTTACCACCCGGGCGGGCGACGGCACGCACGGTCTGGATGTTCGGATCCCAACGACGGTTGGTCCGACGATGCGAGTGCGACACCGACTTGCCGAAGCCGGGGCCCTTCGCGCAGATATCGCACACGGCAGCCATATCGAGAACTCCTTGTATCAGTACTTGGGGGTCTGGATGCTGCGCCGCCAAAAAGCGTCGCGAGTCGACCCGACAACCTGACCAGGATACCGGCCGGGGCGACGGATCTCCAAAACGGTTCACAACCTGTGCAGCAGCGCGTCGGATTGTCGGGCTCGATGGCTAGGCTGACGCGGTCTGCGTGTGCGTCAGGGGAGGTGAGGTGGGCGACATTCCGGGAGTGCGGTTCGACGCATCCGGCCTGCGGGACTGGGCGCACAACGCCGTCGGGCATCTGATCACCCACACCGACGAGATCAATCTTCTCAATGTCTTCCCGGTCGCCGATTCCGACACCGGCACCAACATGTTGTTCACCATGCGCTCGGCCGTGGTGTGGGCCGATGACCGCGCCGACGGTGACGACGTGGCGGCGCTCGCCGCCGCGCTCTCCGACGGCGCCCTGCACGGCGCCCGCGGCAACTCCGGGGTGATCCTCTCGCAGATTCTGCGTGGGCTCGCCGAGGTCACCGCCGGGCGGGCCCTCGCCGAGATCGACGGGGCGGTGTTGGCCGAGGCGCTGCGCCGGGCCGAGGGGCTGGTGGTGGCCTCGATGGGAGAGGCGATCCCCGGCACCATCGTCTCGGTGCTGTCCGCCGCGGCCGCCGCGGCCGAGGACGCCGCCGCGTCGGGCGCAGCCGTCGACGTGGTGGTCGCGGCTGCCGCCGACGCAGGGGCGGTCGCCCTGGAGAAGACCCCCGACCAACTCGAGGTGCTGGCCGAGGCCGGGGTGGTGGATGCCGGTGGCCGCGGTCTGCTGGTGCTGCTGGACGCCATGACCGCCACCCTCACCGGTGCGGTGCCGACTCGGCAGACCTACGAACCTGCCACCGTCACGCACGCCGACGGCGCCCCCGGCGCGGCGACACCCCAGTTCGAGGTGATGTACCTGCTCAGTGAGAGCAGTCAGGGCCGGGCCGACCGCCTGCGCACGGTGCTCGACGGGCTGGGGGATTCGGTGGGCATCGCCGCGGCCGCCTCGACCGGATCCGCAGGCAGCTATTCGGTGCACGTCCACACCGACGACGCCGGCGGCGCCGTCGAGGCGGGGCTCGCGGCCGGGACATTGAGCCGGATTCAGATCACGGCGTTGGCAGGCGCGCACCGGCATGCGCACCGCTCCCGGGACCGTGCCGTGCTCGCGGTGGTCGACGGCGACGGTGCCGACGTTCTGTTCGCCGGCGAGGGCGCCCGGGTGTTGCGACCCGAGGCCGGGCAGCCGGTCAGCGCCCAGAAGTTGTTGCGTGCACTCGTCGAGGCCGACGCCGCGCAGGTGATGCTCCTGCCCAACGGCTACGTCGCCGCCGAGGAACTCGTCGCCGGTTGCACCGCGGCCACCGGGTGGGGCATCGACGTGGTTCCGGTCCCGGCCGCATCCATGGTGCAGGGCCTGGCGGCGCTGGCGGTGCACGACGCCGGCCGCCACACCGTCGACGACGGCTACACCATGGCCCGCGCCGCGGCCGGCGCCCGGCATGGATCGGTGCGGTTGGCCACCGAGTCGGCGCTGACATGGGCGGGTGCGTGTAAGCCCGGCGACGGGCTCGGCATCACCGGTGACGAGGTGCTCATCGTTGCGCACGATATCGGTTTGGCGGCAACGGGATTGGTTGATCTTCTACTGGCCTCGGGTGGGGAACTGGTGACGGTGCTGATCGGCGCGGGGGTGGACGACGCGGTGGGCGAGCAACTGCGCAGGCATGTGCACGAGCGGCATCTGGGTGCCGAGGTCATCAGTTACCGCACCGACCACCACGGGGACGCGCTGTTGATCGGGGTGGAGTAGTCGTGGTCGCGCTCGGGGACCGGTTGGTCAATGTGCTGGGGGCCAAGGCCGCCGGAAAACTTGAGGAAGCCTTCGGGCTGCAGACGGTCGGCGACCTGCTACGCCATTTCCCGCGCAAGTACAGCGACGGCATGTCGGTCAGCGGTGAGGGCGAGGAACTGGGACTCACCGCCGGTGATCACGTCACCCTCGTCGACGTCATCACCGAGGCGGTGGCCAAACCGATGCGCGCCCAACCGGGTAAGCGAGCGCGCAAGTACCTGCGGGTCACGCTGGGCAACCGTCGCCCCGAGGTCACCGCGACCTTCTTCAACGCCGACTACCTCATCAAGGATCTCGTGACGGGTACCCGTCTGATGATGTCCGGTGAGGTCAAGTTCTTCCGCCAGACGGTGCAGTTGGACCATCCTGCGTTCCTGGTGCTCGACTCCCCGAGTGGGCGCACCATCGGTACCAAGTCGCTGAAGTCGATCGCCGAGGCATCAGAAGGTGATGATCTGTTGTCCGCCTTCGAGCGGGAGTTCTTTCCCATCTACCCGGCGAGTGCGAAGGTGCAGAGCTGGGATGTCTACGGCTGTGTGCGCCAGGTGCTGGCGGTACTCGACCCTGTGCCCGAAGTTCTTCCGGAAACGATTGTGCAGCAATGGGATCTGATCTCCGAGGATCGCGCGCTGCGCGCCATCCACCTGGCGGAGAACGCGATCGAGCGTACGCGCGCACAGGAACGGTTGGCCGTCGACGAGGCCGTCGGTCTGCAGTGGGCGCTGGTGTCGCGGCGCTACAGCGAGCTCGGGGAGACGGGTCCCGAGACCCCGAAGCGGGACGACGGTCTGGCCGCGGCGTTGTTGCGCCAGTTGCCATTCGAATTGACCGGTGGCCAGCACGAGGTGCTCGACGTGATCTCCGCCGACCTCGCCGACACCCGGCCGATGAACCGGATGCTGCAGGGCGAGGTCGGCTCCGGTAAGACCATCGTGTCCGTGCTGGCGATGCTGCAGGCGGTCGATGCGGGCTTCCAGTGCGCGTTGTTGGCCCCCACCGAAGTGCTGGCCGTGCAGCATGCGCGCTCGGTGCGCACCGTTCTCGGGCCACTGGCCACCGCCGGTGAACTCGGCGCCCCCGAGGGCGCCACCCGGGTGACGCTGCTGACCGGGTCGATGAGCCCGCAGCAGAAGCGCCAAGCACGCGAGGAGATCGCCTCCGGCGCGGCAGGGATCGTGATCGGCACCCACGCGCTGATCCAGGAGTCGGTCGAATTCCACCGGCTCGGCATGGTGGTCGTCGACGAGCAACACCGTTTCGGCGTCGAGCAGCGAGACCGGCTGCGGGCCAAGGCAATCGGGGGGATCACCCCGCATCTTCTGGTGATGACCGCCACGCCCATTCCGCGCACCATCGCGCTGACCGTGTTCGGGGATCTGGAGACCTCGGTGCTGCGTGAGCTGCCCAGGGGGCGCCAGCCCATCACCACGAACGCCGTGTTCACCACCGACAAACCGGCCTGGCTGGACAGGGTGTGGGCGCGCATCGTCGAGGAGGTGGCTGCCGGGAGGCAGGCCTACGTGGTGGCCTCCCGCATTGACGAGTCCGAGAATGCGGACAACGAGCAGGGACCGCCCCCCATCACGGTGCTGGCGCTGCTGGAGTTCCTGCGCAACGGCCCGTTGTCCACGCTGCGGCTGGGCTTGATGCACGGCCGGCTCTCCGGCGAGGAGAAGGACGCGGTCATGAGCGCGTTCCGGGCCGGCGAGATCGATGTTCTGGTCTGCACCACTGTCATCGAGGTCGGTGTCGACGTCCCGAACTCCACCGTCATGGTGGTGATGGACGCCGAACGCTTCGGCATCAGTCAGTTGCACCAGCTGCGGGGCCGCATCGGCCGCGGCGAACATCCCAGCCTGTGCCTGCTGGTGTCGCGGACGAAGGAGTCCACCAAGGCCGCCGACCGGCTACGAGCGGTGGCGGGCACCCTCGACGGTTTTGCCCTCGCCGACCTCGATCTGCAGGAGCGCCGTGAGGGAGATGTGCTGGGTTACAGCCAATCCGGGCGGCGGATGACCCTGCGGTTCCTGTCCCTGGCCGACCATCAGCACATCATCGAGGCCGCCCGTGAATTCTGTCAGGCGGCGTATGCGGACAGCCCGCGCAAGCCCGGCCTCGACGTGCTGGCCGCGCAATTCACCGATACCGAACGAGTGCAGTATCTGGACATGTCGTGAGGCGGCTGTGGCCGCTGGCGGCCGGGGTGGTGCTGGCAGTCGTCGTTGCCGTGCAGGTGCTCACCCGAGCCGATGCGGACAGTCTGGCTTACGCCGACATCCCCACCGTCGCACCGGGGGCCGACATCCTGGCCGGGATCCCGGAGCTCCCGGCGCGGATCCGCAGTCACGACTACCGCCGGGCGGCCTTCGGTGACGCCTGGGACGACGGCAACGACGCGCCCGGCGGACACAACGGCTGCGACACCCGCAACGACATCCTCAACCGCGATCTGATCGACAAGACCTACGTGGCCATCAAACGCTGCCCGCAGGCCGTGGCCACCGGCACGTTGCGCGATCCGTACACCGATCTCCCGGTGGCGTTCGTACGCGGCAACCAGATCGGCGCCGCGGTGCAGATCGACCACATCGTTCCGCTGGCGCTGGCCTGGGATCTGGGCGCGCGCACCTGGACCGACGCCCTGCGGCTGCGCTTCGCCAACGATCCGGCCAACCTGATCGCCGTTGAGGGACAAGCCAATCAGGACAAGGGCGATGCCGAACCCGCCCGCTGGATGCCGCCCAATCACGCGTTCTGGTGCCAATACGCGGTGCAGTTCGCCGCGGTGTTGCGCGGCTACGCGTTACCGGTCGATACGCCGTCGGCCACGGTACTGCGGGATGCGGCCGCCACCTGCCCGACGGGCTAGCGGCACTACGGCGGGAACACCTGCTTGATGCTGCCGTCGGCGTTCACCTGCATGAATCCGGTACCGGGCGCGGTGGAATGGACGGCCAGTTCCAGTCCACCACCTTCGGCGCCTTCCACGATCAGGTACACCCCGCTGCCGTCGGGCGCACCGAGTTTCATGGGCGCATCGGCCAACGTCGCCGCCACCGCGGGCACGTTGATCGCGCCGAGATCGGCGAGCACGTCGAAGGAGCTGGTAGAGGTGGCCGAGCCCCACTCCTGCCAGCTGTCGCCGCGGTACATGTAGCTGTGTTCGACATGGGAATTCGTCGGATCGACCCGGTCGAGGATCGCGTAGGTGGGGTAGACCACCATTTGGAAGCCCATGGTGTCGGCGAACTTCGCGCGGATGGTCTCCAACAATGCGCCCAGCCCGTCGGCGGTCTGCAGTTCTGCAGGCCCGGCGGCAGACTGCGAAGCCGTTGGAGCCGTCGACGAATTGGTCTGCGGGGTAGTCGGTTTCGTGCTGACGGTGGCGGATGTCCGCTTCGGCGTCGTGGGGTCGGCGACCTGCTGGCCGGGCGGCTTCCCGGAGTCGCCTCCGACGATCAGGACGATCGCGACCACCGCGATGACGGCGACGACGAGCAGCCCGATCGGGATGAGGATGGCCGGTCCGCGCCACCACGGCTGCGCGGTCTGGGCCGGCTGCCAGGCCGGAGCCTGCGGACCAGGCCACTGCTGATGCGGTGGCGGCGTCGTCGGGTAGGGGACCGGCGTGGGTGGGGGCGGCGGCGGCCACTGCGCCGCCGCGGTCGGCTGCTGGTGGGCTGTCTGCGGTATCGCTGTAGGGGGCGCGGGCGGCGCCGACATGGCGGCGCGGGCGGCGACCGCCAGATCCCGCGTGGTGGCATAGCGATGTTCTGGATTCTTCGCCATGCCGGTGGCGATGACCTGATCCAGGTGCGGCGGAATGCCGGGTCGCATCGCCGACGGCCGCGGCGGCGGCAGGGTGAGGTGGCCGGCGATCTGCCGCTCCACGCTGTCCCCGGGAAACGGCTGCGACCCCGTCAGACATTCGTGCAGCACGCAGGTCAGGGCATAGACGTCGGCGCGGGCGTCGGAGCTGTCGGTGGACAGCCGTTCCGGCGCCATATACGACAAGGTGCCGATCGTGGAGCCGGTGCTGGTCAGTTTGGTCGCCCCGGCGGTGCGGGCGATCCCGAAATCGATGAGGTACGCGAAATCCTCGTCGGTGACCAGAATGTTGGAGGGTTTGACGTCGCGATGCACCAGGCCGACGCGATGGGCGGCGTTGAGCGCGGCGGCGATCTGTTCGACGATCGCGACGGCCCGTGGCGGTGCCAGCGGTCCGTCTTCGAGAAGCTCGTGGACCGTCTTGCCGTCGATCAGTCGCATCGTCACATAGAGGCGACCGTCGATCTCGCCGAAGTCGTGGATGGGGACGATATGGGGCTCATCCAGTCCGGCCGCCATCTGCGCCTCGCGCCGGAACCGCCGCTGATACGTGTCGTCGTCGGCAAGCGCGGCGGGCAACACCTTCAGCGCGACCACCCGGTTCATCGCGGTGTCGTAGGCCTGCCACACTTCGCCCATGCCGCCGCGGCCCAGCACCCTGACCAGGCGGTAGCGGCCGAACGGCGTTCCTTCCACCGGCTAACCATAGGAGGCGACGGCCGCACCTGCCAGTAGTTCACGAAGCAGCGGACGGCGAGGCAGGGGCGCCTCTGCGTCGAGTGGTGAGGCCACCAGCGTCATCGGCTCGTCGGGTCTCGTTGGAATCACCCCGATTTCGCCGTTCCGCAGAAGCCTCGGACGAAGACCGATCCCTCGGCTAGGGATCGAAAACCCTTACCGGCGAGCGCCTCTCGGCAGTGCCCGGGCCCGGACGTCGGCGAGGGAGAGCCGACCGACGAGGCCGGCACGAAAAGCCCACCGTTGCAGGTAACTCCACCGTGGTGGCGTCACCTGCAACGGCGGGGGCAATCTAGGTGCCGGTGTAGGTGGCCGGATCCGGGCGGTAACGGGTGCCGTCGTCGAGTGAGCTCAGCGCGTCCACGTGGGTGGCCGACAGCTCGAAGTCGAATACGTCGAAGTTCTCCGCGATGCGCTCCGGTGCCGACGACCGGGGGATCACCACGTTGCCCAGCTGCAGGCTCCAGCGGATCAGCACCTGCGCCGGGGTCTTGCCGTACTCGGCCGCGATGGCGGTGATCGCCGGGTTGTCCAGCAGCTTGCCCACGCCCAGTGGGCTGTAGGCCTCGGTGACGATGTTGCGCTCGGCGTTGACCGCGCGCAGCGCCGCCTGATTGAGCAGCGGGTGCAGCTCGATCTGATTGACCACCGGGCTGCTGTAGGTCAGATCGATGATCGTCGACAGTTCTTCGGCGCCGAAGTTGCACACGCCGATGGACCTGGTCAGCTTCTCGGCGGCCTGCAGGCGCATGAGACCGCCCCAGCTGTCGACGTACTTGCTGGTGTCCCCGCCCGGCCAGTGGATGAGATAGAGGTCCAGATAGTCCAGGCCGAGGCGCTCCAGGCTGGCCTTGGCGGCGTCCTGACCGGACTGGAATCCCTGATCGCCGGTCGCCAGTTTGGTGGTGACGAAGATCTCGGCCCTAGGGATCCCGGAGGCGGCGATGGCACGCCCGACGCCGGTTTCGTTGCCGTACGCGGCGGCGGTATCGATAAGGCGTACACCGATTTCCAGTGCGGCCGAGACGGCGCGCTCTGCCTCGGAGTCGGAGAGCTCACCGACTCCGATACCGAGCGCCGGAATTGTGTTGTCATCGCTGAGCCCGACATTGGGCACCGCAGCGGCCGAGGTCATGTCACCTACCCTGTGAAATTGAACGTACGTGGATCGGGCCCCAGCCGCGCTCCGTTGTCGAGCGAGGCGATGGATGCGACGTCTTGGCTGCTCAGGTCGAAACTGAACACGTCGAAATTACTCGCAATCCGGTCAGGGTTTACCGACTTCGGAATGACGATATTACCCAGCTGGATGTGCCATCGGATCAGCACCTGCGCAGGCGTTTTCCCATGTGCCTCCGCGACCCCCACCACAACGGGGTCGGCGAGCAGTCCGCCCTGGCCCAGCGGGCTCCACGCCTCGGTGGCGATTCCCAACTCGGCGTGCACGTCGCGCAGCTCCTGTTGCGGCAGCCGCGGATGCAATTCGATCTGGTTGACGGCGGGGACGATCCCGGTGCTCTCGACGAGCGCGCGCAGATGTTCGGGCGCGAAGTTGCTCACTCCGATGGATCGGACCCGGCCCTGTTCACGCAGATGCGCCAGTGCCTTGAAGGAATCCACGAACAAGTTGGCCTCGGGGACCGGCCAGTGGATGAGGTAGAGGTCGACATAGTCGACTCCGAGGCGCTCGACGCTCTTGTCGAACGCCTTGAGTCCGTTGTCGTAACCCTGGTCGGCGTTCCACAGTTTGGTGACCAGGAACACGTCTTCGCGCGGCACGCCCGACGCCTTGATGGCGTGCCCGACCTCGGTTTCGTTCCCGTACACGGCGGCGGTGTCGATGTGCCGGTAGCCCGTCGACAGTGCCGCTTCGACGGCGCGCTGGGTTTCTTCCGGCGGCGTCTGCCAGACTCCCAACCCGACGGTGGGAATCGAATTGCCGTCGTTCAGCAGGATCGTGGGTTGTGTAGGGGGAGCCATGACGCAAAGTCTGCCAGCATGGCGGAGTCCGGGGCGGTTGCGCCTCGTGGTCGCCGCTGCAGCGGGTCGCGTCGGTATACCGGTGATGGCTAGAATTCCCGACCCACTCAAGCGGCTGCTGCTGGGGCGCCGGTCGATCACCATCGACGGCAACACCCTGGACACCTCGCTGCAGCTGATGCTCGCGGCGCAGCACCTGACCGGGGTACGCG
Organism: Mycobacterium sp.; assembly: GCA_023264765.1. Taxonomy (GTDB): domain Bacteria; phylum Actinomycetota; class Actinomycetes; order Mycobacteriales; family Mycobacteriaceae; genus Mycobacterium. The sequence goes on from JAHFVC010000017.1 coordinate 21,992, forward strand.
GGTTGAGCGCCAGCGACGACATCCCCGTCTCTCGCCGGCAGCTCAGCAGGGCCGCCGCGGCGTTCCGCACGCCCGTCGTCGTGCCGGTGCGTGACCTGACGATTCCGGGTCCGGGCGGTCCCATTCCGGCGCGCCATTACCGGGCCGCCGACCGCGCCGCCCTGCTGGTCTTCTACCACGGCGGCGGGTTCGTCGAAGGTGGCCTCGACACGCATGACGCACTCTGCCGGCGCATCTGCCACGACGCCGGCGTGCATGTGTTGTCCGTCGACTACCGGCTGGCCCCCGAGCACAAGGCACCCGCCGCGGCCGACGACGCCGATGCCGCGTACCGCTGGGCGCTGGAGCATGCCGGTGATCTCGGCGCCGACCCCGATCGGGTGGCTGTCGGCGGTGACAGCGCAGGCGGGAATCTGGCGGCCGTCGTCACCCAGTCGGCCCGTGCCGACGGCGTGCGGCTCCCGGTTCTGCAGGTATTGCTCTACCCCGTCACCGATTTCGAGGGATCGACGGTGTCCAAGACGCTGTTCGCGGACGGCTTCTTCCTCGCCGAGGCGAACATGGATTGGTTCGCGCACCACTACCTGGCGGGGTCGGCGATGGACGCGAGCGATCCACGGGTGTCGCCACTGCTGGCGCCCGATCTGTCGGGGCTGGCACCGGCGTTGGTGGCCACCGGCGGCTTCGATCCGTTGCGCGACGAGGGTCGTGCCTATGCCCGGGCGCTGGTGGCGGCGGGGGTGCCGGTGGACTGGCGGGAGTACGGCTCACTGGTACACGCGTTCGCCAATTTCTTCCCGCTCGGAGGGGGCAGCGAGGCCGCGATCGCCGACCTGACCTCGGCGCTGCGCGCCCATCTGAGCCGGACCTGAGAACCCCGGCGGAGAGCGCCGGTAAGCTGCACCCCGTGGCGAACAAACCCAAACGTCAGGCCAGTTACGACCTCAAGGCCGCCGACCGTAAGCGCAATCTGTTCATCCAGATCGGATTGGTCACGGTCATCGCCGTGTTCGCCTTCGCGCTGATCTTCTACATCGTGACCAACGGCGAGACGAAACCGACCGCGGGCGAGGCCAAGTCGGTCCGGGTGACCTCGAGCAAGCTGATCACCAAGGACGGCACCTCCGAGCCGAAGGCGGTGCTGTCCCTCTACGAGGACTTCCTGTGCCCGCACTGCGGCGCGTTCGAGAAGCAGTTCGGCCCGACGGTGAACAAGCTGATCGATACCGGTGCGGTCGCCGCCGACTACTACATGGTCGCGATCCTCGACGCACCCAGTAACCAGAACTACCCGTCCCGTGCCGGCGGTGCCGCGTACTGCGTGGCCGACGAATCCGTCGATGCGTTCCGCCGCTTCCACGCCGCGATGTACGCGCAGCAGCCGAACGAGACCGCGCAGACCTTCCCGACCAACGCGCAGATCATCGAGACGGCGCGCCAGGCCGGCGCGGCCGGCAAGGTGCCGGAATGCGTCGACAAGAACAAATACGTCGATCTGGTCCAGGGGCTGGCGCAGGCCTCGAAGATCAACTCCACGCCGACGGTGCGCATCAACGGCGAGGATTATCAGTTCAGCACTCCCGAAGCACTGGTCGCCAAGGTCAAGGAGATCGTCGGCGACGTGCCGGGCCTGTGATGACCACCGACGCATCTGCCGACGCGGCCGAACTCGAGGCGGTGCCCGAGGGTGTTCGCCCCGCGAGTGCCTGGTGGGTCCTGATCGCCGGTATCGCCGGGCTGGCCGCGGCGCTGACGTTGACGATCGAGAAGATCGAGATCTTGATCAACCCGGCCTACGTGCCGTCGTGCAGCATCAACCCGGTGCTGTCCTGCGGGTCGGTGATGATCACCCCGCAGGCCTCGGTGTTCGGTTTTCCGAATCCGTTGATCGGCATCGTCGCGTTCAGCGTCGTCCTGGTCACCGGCGTGCTCGCGGTCGGCAGGGTCACCTTGCCGCGCTGGTACTGGATCGGACTGTCCATCGGCAGCGCCTTGGGTGTCGTGTTCATCCACTGGCTGATCTTCCAGAGCCTGTACCGGATCGGGGCGCTGTGCCCCTACTGCATGGTGGTGTGGGCCGTGACCATTCCACTGTTCGTGGTGGCCGTGTCCATCGCACTGCGGGCGGAGTCCGCCACCAGCGGTGCGGCCCGCCTCGTCTACCAATGGCGCTGGTCGCTGGTGGCTCTCTGGTTTATCTCACTTCTGCTGATGATCATGGTGAGATTCTGGAATTACTGGTCAACGCTTCTGTAACACCGGGGTTACGGCGGGAAAGTTAGGGTTCACCTCGTGATTTCCAAACTCTTGGTAGCCAACCGCGGTGAGATCGCCATTCGTGCGTTTCGGGCGGCCTACGAACTCGACATCGCCACCGTGGCGGTCTACGCCTACGAGGACCGCAATTCCCCGCACCGGCTGAAGGCCGACGAGTCCTACCAGATCGGCGAGGTCGGCCACCAGGTCCGCGCGTACCTCACGGTGGACGAGATCATCCGCGTCGCGCAGCACGCCGGGGCGGATGCGGTGTACCCGGGCTACGGCTTCCTCTCGGAGAACCCTGAACTGGCGGCGGCGTGCGCACGGGCGGGAATCACGTTCGTCGGTCCCGGTGCGCATGTGCTGGAGCTGACGGGCAACAAGTCCCGTGCGATCGACGCGGCACGCGAGGCCGGGCTGCCGGTGCTGGCCTCCTCGGCCCCGTCGGCGTCGGTGGCCGACCTGGTCGAGGCGTCCGCCGACATGGAATTCCCGTTGTTCGTCAAGGCGGTGTCCGGCGGTGGCGGGCGCGGGATGCGGCGGGTGGCCGAGCCGGCGGCGCTGGCCGAGGCGATCGAGGCGGCGTCGCGCGAGGCGGAATCGGCTTTCGGTGACCCGATGGTCTACCTGGAGCAGGCGGTGCTCAACCCGCGCCACATCGAGGTGCAGATCCTCGCCGATGCGACCGGTGAGGTCATCCACCTCTTCGAGCGTGACTGCAGCGTGCAGCGCCGTCACCAGAAGGTCATCGAGCTGGCGCCCGCGCCGAACTTCAGCCAGGAGTTGCGGGACAAGATCTGTTCGGACGCAGTCGCTTTCGCGCGCGGTATCGGCTACTTCTGTGCGGGCACGGTCGAGTTCCTGCTCGACGAACGCGGCCACCACGTATTCATCGAGTGCAACCCGCGCATCCAGGTGGAGCACACGGTGACCGAGGAGATCACCGATGTGGACCTGGTGTCCTCTCAGTTGCGTATCGCGGCGGGGGAGACGCTGGCCGACCTCGGGTTGGCACAGGACGCGTTGACCATCCGCGGTGCGGCCATGCAATGCCGGATCACCACCGAGGATCCGGCCAACGGTTTCCGCCCGGACACGGGCCGTATCACCGGTTACCGGTCCCCGGGTGGGGCGGGCATTCGGCTGGACGGTGGTACCAACCTGGGCGCGGAGATCGGTGCGCACTTCGATTCGATGCTGGTCAAGCTCACCTGCCGGGGCCGGGATTTCTCGGTGGCGGCGGCGCGGGCCAAACGCGCGCTGGCGGAGTTCCGTATTCGCGGGGTGTCCACGAACATCCCGTTCCTGCAGGCGGTGATCGACGATCCCGATTTCCGCGAGGGCCGGGTGACGACGTCGTTCATCGACGACCGGCCGCAGCTGCTGACGGCGCACATCCCGGCCGACCGCGGAACCAAGATGCTCAAGTTCCTGGCCGAGGTGACGGTCAACTCGCCCTACCGGGACCACGAACGCGTCTACCCGCAGGACAAGCTGCCCGACATCGACCTGGCCACGCCGCCTGCCGGCAGCAAGCAGCGACTGGCGCAATCGGGTCCGGAGGGTTTCGCCACGTGGCTGCGGGATTCGCCGGCGGTCGGGGTCACCGACACCACGTTCCGGGATGCGCACCAGTCGCTGCTGGCGACCCGGGTCCGAACCTCCGGGTTGGTGAAAGTTGCCCCCTATGTGGCCCAGACCATGCCGGAGTTGTTGTCCATCGAATGCTGGGGTGGGGCGACCTACGATGTGGCGCTGCGGTTTTTGAAGGAGGACCCGTGGGAGCGCCTGGCCACACTGCGTGAGGCGGTCCCGAACATCTGTCTGCAGATGCTGCTGCGGGGGCGCAACACGGTGGGCTACACGCCGTACCCGGAGACCGTCACGAGTGCGTTCGTGGACGAGGCGACCCGCACGGGCGTGGACATCTTCCGCATCTTCGACGCGCTGAACAACGTGGATTCGATGCGGCCGGCGATCGACGCGGTACGCGAAACCGGTTCGGCGGTGGCCGAAGTCGCCATGTCCTATACCGGTGATCTGTCGAATCCGGGGGAGACGCTCTACACCCTGGACTACTGGCTGCGCCTGGCCGAGCAGATCGTCGAGGCCGGTGCGCATGTGCTGGCCATCAAGGACATGGCGGGCCTGCTGCGCCCGCCCGCGGCGACAACCTTGGTGTCGGCGTTGCGGTCCCGGTTCGACCTGCCGGTGCATGTGCACACCCACGACACACCCGGCGGCCAGCTGGCGACGTACACGGCGGCCTGGCAGGCCGGCGCGTCGGCGGTGGACGGCGCGGCTGCGCCGTTGGCGGGCACCACGAGTCAGCCCGCGCTGTCCTCGATCGTGGCGGCCGCCGCGCACACCTCCTTCGACACCGGTTTGTCGCTGGACGCGGTCTGCGCGTTGGAGCCCTACTGGGAGGCGCTGCGCAGGGTCTATGCGCCGTTCGAATCCGGCCTGCCCGCACCGACCGGGCGGGTGTACACCCACGAGATCCCCGGCGGCCAGCTCTCCAACCTGCGGCAGCAGGCCATCGCGCTGGGCCTCGGTGGCCAGTTCGAGCAGATCGAGGGGGCTTACGCCGGTGCGGACCGGGTGCTCGGCCGTCTGGTGAAGGTGACCCCGTCCTCGAAGGTGGTGGGGGACCTGGCGCTGGCGCTGGTCGGCGCCGGAGCCAGCGCCGATGACTTCGCCGCCGATCCGGCCCGGTTCGACATCCCCGATTCGGTGATCGGATTTCTGCGCGGTGAACTCGGCGATCCGCCGGGAGGGTGGCCGGAACCGTTGCGCACCAAGGCCCTTGAGGGTCGTGCGCCGGTCAAACCGGAGGTGGCGCTGGCCGTCGAGGACGAGAAGGCCCTCGACCAGCCCGGCGTGGCGCGCCAAGCCACCCTGAACAGGTTGTTGTTCCCCGGACCGACCCGCGAATTCGAGGAGCACCGCGAACTGTACGGCGACACCTCGGGTTTGAGTGCCAACCAGTTCTTCTACGGTCTGCGACACGGCGACGAGCACCGCATCCAGATCGAGAAGGGTGTCGATCTGATCGTCGGTCTGGAGGCCATCTCCGAACCCGACGAACGCGGTATGCGCACCGTGATGTGCATCATCAACGGGCAGCTGCGCCCGGTGCTGGTGCGCGACGAGTCGGTGGCCGCAGACGTGCCCGCCGCTGAGAAGGCGGACAAGGCCAACCCCGACCACGTGGCGGCACCGTTCGCCGGCGTGGTGACCGTCGGTGTCGCGGCCGGCGATGCCATCGAGACCGGGCAGACCATCGCCACCATCGAGGCGATGAAGATGGAAGCCGCGATCACCGCACCCAAGGCAGGGACCGTGGCCCGGGTGGCCGTCAGCGCCACCGCGCAGGTCGAGGGCGGCGATCTGCTGGTCGTGGTGAGTTAACCCTGACCCGGATCGTTGCGGGAGCCTTCGGCGGGCGCCGGATCTCGGTGCCCGCCAAAGGGACCCGGCCCACCACCGACCGCGTTCGGGAGTCGCTGTTCAACGTGCTGGCGGCGCGGGTGGATTTCGACGGCGCGGCGGTGCTCGATCTCTATGCGGGCTCAGGGGCGCTCGGCCTGGAAGCGCTGTCCCGCGGGGCCGCCTCCGCGCTGTTCGTGGAATCGGACCGCAAGGCCGCGTCGGTGATCACCGAGAACATCGCGACGCTCAAGGCCGCGGGCACGGTGCGATGCGCGCCGGTGGCCAAGGTGCTGGCGGGCGGGGCCACCCGGCCGGCGGATCTGGTGTTCGCCGATCCGCCCTACGCGGTGGCCGCAGCCGACATCGAATCGGTGCTGGCCACTCTGCTGAGCCGGGGCTGGGTGTCAGCGGGTGCGGTCGCTGTCATCGAGCGGGCCGCCGGCGGGCCCGCTCTGAACTGGCCGCAGGGCTGGGAACCCTTCGACGATCGGCGTTACGGCGACACCCGCCTGGAGTTCGGCATCGCGTAACGTCACCGGACATGAGTGGCGCCGTCTGCCCAGGATCCTTCGACCCGGTGACCCTCGGTCACGTCGACATCTTCGAGCGGGCGGCCGCCCAGTTCGACGAGGTCGTGGTCGCGGTACTGGTCAACCCGAACAAGAAGGGCATGTTCAGCGCCGAAGAGCGCATCGAACTGATCCGGGAATCCACGACGCACCTGCCCAACCTGCGGGTGGAGGCCGGCAGTGGCCTGGTGGTCGACTTCGTCAAGGAACGCGGTCTGACGGCCATCGTAAAAGGGCTTCGCACCGGCACCGACTTCGAATACGAGCTGCAGATGGCGCAGATGAACAGGCACGTCGCCGGTGTGGACACGTTCTTCGTGGCGACCACGCCGCAGTATTCGTACGTGTCGTCGTCGCTGGCCAAGGAGGTCGCGACCCTCGGCGGAGACGTCAGCGACCTGCTCCCGGACCCGGTCAACGCCCGTCTGCAGGCGAAGTTGCGCGGATAGGTCTCGCGCGACACACCGCAGCAAAACCGAGTCACAGGCGTAACACCAGGCACACTGGTCACTAACAACTACGCCTGGAGGGTGTTGCCGTGTACCGAGTGTTTGAGGCGCTTGACGAACTCAGTGCAATTGTCGAGGAAGCACGCGGCGTGCCGATGACGGCCGGTTGCATGGTGCCCCGAGGCGATGTCCTGGAACTGCTCGACGACATCAAGGACGCCATCCCTGGCGAGCTCGACGACGCACAGGATGTGCTCGACGCGCGCGACGGCATGCTCGACGAGGCGCGCCAGCACGCCGATTCGACGGTGTCTTCGGCCAACGCCGAGGCCGACTCCCTGCTCAACCACGCCCGCAGCGAAGCCGACCGGATGGTGTCCGAGGCCAAGGCCGCAGCCGACCGGATGGTGCACGAGGCGCGGGCGCACGCCGAGCGCACGGTGGCCGAGGCGCGCGAAGAGGCCGCGCGGATCAATGCCGCGGCCAAGCGCGAATACGAGGCCAGCACCGGCCGGGCCAAGTCCGAGGCGGACCGGCTGATCGAGAACGGCAACATCTCCTACGAGAAGGCCGTGCAGGAAGGCATCAAGGAGCAGCAGCGGCTGGTCTCGCAGACCGAGATCGTCCAGACCGCCACCGCCGAGGCCACCCGCCTGGTGGACTCGGCGCACGCCGAAGCGGACCGGCTGCGCGGCGAATGCGACATCTACGTCGACAGCAAGCTGGCCGAGTTCGAGGACTACCTCAACGGCACCCTGCGCTCGGTGAGCCGCGGCCGGCACCAGCTGCGGACCGCCGCGGGCACCCACGACTACGTGACGCGCTCGGCTTAGCGAGCTCGTTTCCGACGAAATGGTCGCTCCCGCACGCCGGGGGCGACCATTTCGTCGGTTTTCAGGCCCGCGCGACGCTCACAGCTGGCCGTGCCGGGGTGGTTTCGTTCCCGACAGCGTGTAGCGCCCGATGTGCTGCACCTTCCAGCGCGTCGCATCGTGCAGCGTGTGGGTGCGGGCGTCACGCCAGTACCGCGACAGATTCGCCGCGCCCGAGGCGCTGCGCGTACCGCCCAGTTCGAACAACGTGCTCGACGCCTCCAACGACGCGCGCGTGGCGGCCACCTTGGCGACCGCCACCGCGATCGAGGCCTCGGCGGCGCTGTCCGCGTTCAGATCTGAGGTGGCGGCATCGACCGCCCGGCCGGCCTCGGCCAGCAGGGCCTGCGCTGCGCGGACCGTCACGGTGAGGTTCCCCGCGACCTGAATCAGCGTCGGATCCTCGACGGCCGCCGATGCGTCGGACTCGAAGTGAGGTCGCGCCTTGGCGGCCTGCCGGATGCCCTCGGCCAGTGCGGCCGTGGCGATCCCGGTATCAAGGGCGGTGTGGAACAGCTGTGCCCGTGCGCCGTAGACGCTGGGCCGGGCGAAGATCGGCGTGAACGGCACCACGTGCGCGGCCGGCACCACGACATCATCGAGCGTCACGGTGCCCGACGCGGTGGTGCGCTGGCCCATGCCGTCCCAGTCGTCGACGACGGTCAGTCCCGGTGTCCCGGCCGCGACGAACGCCAGTGCTTTCGGGGTCGACGAGGTCGGCGTCTGTCCAGGCATCTCCGGCACCGATGCCCGCACGATCACCCAGTCGGCGAAAAGCGCACCGGTGGAATAGAACTTGCGCCCCGACAGCACGAAATCGCCGCCGTCTGCCTGCGCCAGGACGGTGGTGTCGACGTCGATGGGTCCCGAGCGTTCGGACTGGGCATTGGCGAACAGTGCGCCGCCGAGCACCAAGGAGTAGAAGAACTCCTGCTGAGCCGAGCTGCCCTGCAGGCGCACTGCCTCCAGGAAGGTGTAGTGCGAATGCGGGATCTGGGCCAGCGAGGCGTCACCGTGGGCCAGCAGCCGGAACACCTCGGCGATCACCGAGGCCGGAGCGTCGATACCGCCGTGTTCGACGGGAACCGACAACGCAAGCAGTCCAGCCTCTTTGAGCGCGCGCACCTGATCGCGAGGGAGGTCGCGGTCACTGTCGCGCTCGCTTGCGCCCTCGGCGAAGGATTCGGACAGCTTGGCCGCGACCGTCAGCGCATCGTCGGCATCGAGGATGCGGACAGTCACCGCGCCGAGCCCACGAACGGGATCGACACACTGGGGGCCTCCTCGGACCCGGCGTTGAACAGGCCGCGCTTGCGCAGGATCGGCACCACACCCTCACCGAACCAGAACAGCTCCTCCAGATGCGGGTAGCCGGAGAAGATGAACTCGTCGATACCGATCTCGGCGTACTCCGCGATGCGGTCGGCCACCTCGGTGTGGCTGCCGACCAGGGCGGTCCCGGCCCCGCCCCGCACCAGGCCCACGCCCGACCACAGGTTCGGCGCGATCTCCAGACTGCGGGCGTCGCTCCAGGAGCCGTCGGCCCGGTTGGCCTCGTGCAGGGCCAGCATCCGGCGCTGGCCTTCGGACTGGCTTCGGGCCAGCCCGGTCTGCGCTGCACGCACGGTGTCCTCGTCGAGGGCGGCGACCAACTTGTCGGCCTGCGCCCAGGCCTCTTCGGAGGTGTCGCGCGAGATGGTGTGCAGCCGGATCCCGAAGCGCAGCTTGCGGCCGGCGGCCTCGGCCTCGGAACGGATCCAGGCGATCTTCTCGGCGACCGCGGCGGGCGGCTCGCCCCAGGTCAGGTAGACATCCGAGTGCCGGGCCGCGACCGGGCCGGCGGCCTTGGAGCTGCCGCCGAAGTACAACGGCGGCACCGGATTCGGCGGGACCGCGAGGGCGGCCTGCTCCACCTTCACGTACTCGCCGTCGAGGCTGACGGTCTCGCCCGCGAACAGGCGGCGCACCACCTCGAGGAATTCGTCGGCGCGTGCGTAGCGGGCGTCCTTGTCCAGGTGGTCACCGAACGAACGCTGTTCGTGTGCCTCGCCGCCGACGACCACATTGAGCAGAATGCGTCCCGGTGCGTGCCGGGCGAAGGTCGCGGCCATCTGCGCCGACAGGGTGGGGCTGACCAGGCCGGGCCGGAACGCCACCAGGAAGGCCAGCGACGTCGTCTCCCGTGCCAGCAGGGCGGCGGTGACGAACGCGTCCTCGCACCAGGCGCCCGTCGGGATGAGGGCGCCGGTGAAACCGAACCGCTCAGCGGCCCGCACGATCGATGCGAGGTAGTCGATGGTGGCCTCGCGGTCACCTCCCGCGGCACCCGCCGGCGTACCGTGGCCGCCGCCGACGATCAGGCGGCTGTCGCCGTAGGTGGGCAGGAACCAGTGCAGCTTCACAGTCACGGGTCGAGTATCGGCGCTTCCCGGCACCGGTCGGGCCGCACGGCGTGAATACCGAGGGGCATCACCGACCTCACCGGCCACAGCGGAGCCGCCGACTAAAAATCTCGGTGATCGTCTTTCGGCCCCGGTCGGCGGTGATCGGCACCAAAGTAGGATCAGCGCCATGGCCGCCTCGAATCCCCTCGTCATCGACATCTCGCGGCTGGGGCGCCGCCCCGGCTCGATGATCACGGTGGCCGAGACGGTGCCCGCGCCGTTCCGGATCGGTCTGGACCTCATCCGCATCGAAACGGGCGCACCGATGGAACTGGACCTGACGCTGCAATCCGTCTCCGAAGGCGCGTTGGTGACGGGCACGGTGTCGGCACCCACCACCGGTGAATGCGTGCGCTGCCTGGAACCGGTGACCGGCCACGTGCGCATCGACCTCACCGAACTGTTCGCCTATCCCGGCAGCACCACCGAGGAGACCACCGAGGAGGACGAAGTCGGGCACGTCGTCGACGACCGGGTGGATCTCGAGCAGCCGATCCGGGACGCGGTCGGTCTGATGCTTCCGTTCTCTCCGCTCTGCCGAGAGGACTGCGCCGGACTCTGCCCGGACTGCGGCGTCGCCCTGGCCTCGGCCGAACCCGGCCACCAGCACGAGAAGCTGGATCCACGCTGGGCCAAGCTGGCCGCGCTCAAAAACGAGATCGAGGACCCCGGGGCGAAGGCGTGACCGTCGACCGCACCAAGCTGCTCGGCTCGCTCGGTGTCGCGCTGTCCGACGATCTGCTCACCGTCGCACTGACCCACCGCAGTTACTCCTATGAGAACGGCGGTCTGCCCACCAACGAGCGCCTGGAATTCCTGGGTGACGCGGTGCTCGGGCTGACCATCACCGAGGAGCTCTATCACCGCCACCCCGACCGCGCCGAGGGCGACCTGGCCAAGTTGCGGGCCAGCATCGTGAACACCCAGGCGCTGGCCGATGTCGGCCGGGGGCTGGGGGAGCACGGGTTGGGCGCGTACCTGCTGCTGGGCAAGGGCGAGGAGAGCTCCGGGGGTGCGGACAAGTCCTCCATCCTCGCCGATGGCGTCGAATCCCTTTTGGGCGCAATCTATATCGAGCACGGCAACATCGTGGCCAGGGACGTCATCCTGCGGCTGTTCGGCCGGCTGCTCGACACTGCGCCGACGTTGGGGGCCGGTCTGGACTGGAAGAGCAGCCTGCAGGAACTGACGGTCGCCCGGGGGATGGGCGCCCCGTCATACGCCGTCACCTCCGAGGGGCCCGACCACGACAAGCAATTCACCGCCGTCGTCGTGGTCGCCGCCTCCGAGCACGGCAAGGGCGTGGGCCGGACCAAGAAAGAGGCGGAACTCAAGGCCGCAGCAGCGGCCTGGAATGCACTCAAGGATGCCTGAGCTCCCCGAGGTCGAGGTGGTGCGGCGCGGACTGGACGCCCACATCGTCGGCCGCCGCATCGCGCAGGTGCAGGTGCTGCATCCGCGGGCGGCGCGCCGTCACGACGGCGGACCCGCCGATCTGGCGGCCCGCCTGCGCGACACCACGATTGCAGGTACCGGCCGGCGCGGGAAATACCTGTGGCTCACGCTCGACAGCGGCGACGCACTGGTGGTGCATCTGGGTATGAGCGGGCAGATGCTGTTGGGGTACGGAAAGAGCCCTGCGCCCAACCCGTCGCATGTCCGGATCGCCGCGGTGCTCGACGACGGCACCGAACTGAGCTTCGTCGATCAGCGCACCTTCGGGGGCTGGATGGTGACCGAGATGGTCGGACCAGATGAGCTGCCGCTGCCCGTCGCGCACATCGCGCGCGATCCACTGGATCCCGCCTTCGACCGCGACGGGGTGGTGACGGTGTTGCGGCGCAAGCACTCCGAGATCAAACGACAGCTGCTGGATCAGACGGTGGTGTCCGGTATCGGCAACATCTACGCCGACGAGGCATTGTGGCGGGCGCAGATCTACGGCGGCCGGTTGGCTTCGGGGTTGCCGCGCAAGCAACTCGCCGACCTGCTCGACGCGGCGGCCGAGGTGATGACTGCCGCCCTCGGACAGGGCGGCACGTCATTCGACTCGCTGTACGTCAACGTCAACGGCGAGTCGGGATACTTCGACCGGTCACTGGATGCCTACGGCCGGGTGGATCTGCCGTGCCGGCGCTGCGGTGCGGTGATGCGGCGGGAGAAGTTCATGAACCGCTCGTCGTTCTACTGCCCGAAATGCCAACCGCCGCCGCGGGTGCGGCGATCGGCCACCTGATTATTTCTTCGTGTTGAATTCCGTCGCCGCGGACATGCAGACCTTCCACTCGCCGGATTCCTTACGGAAATAGGCGGTGTCGAAGGGGCCGCCGGCGTTCATATGGGCCGACGCCACCTCACCCTTCACCTTGATGTCGGTCGCGGTCACCTCGGTCTTCGGCGCGCTGCTCGGCGCTTCGATGCCGCCCAGGATCTCGCCGAGTTGGCCCAGTGCACCGAACATCCCGGCTTCGGCCTTGCAGAAGTACTGCGCCATGTCGGCGAATTTGCCGGTGCTGCCTGCCGCGTTGAAATCCTTGACCAGTTGCTGGATCTCGGATTCGTCCTTGGACACCGCGGGGGTGTCGTTCGCGCGGAACAGCAGGACCCCACCGATGACGAGGGCGATGACCACGACGACCGTGGCGATGCTGCCGCCGATCAGCCAGCCGCGATTGCGCTTGGGAGGCGGCGCCGGATACGGGTACTGATAGGGGTAACCCTGCTGGGGCGGATATCCGTACGGGGTAGGCGCCCCGTACTGAGGTGCCCCGTATTGCGGAGCGTCGTACTGCGGATGTGCGGGATACGGCACGGCGGGGGGTTGCTGCTGAGGGCCCCAGCCCGGCGGCCCCGGCTGCCATCCTGGTTCCGAAGGCGGGTAATACGTCACGGTGATTTGCTCCTGGAGGTGTTGCACCTCACCCTAACGCGGGGTAGGACCCGCAGCGGGGAACCGCACGCAGCGGGTAGTAATGACGGCATGACAGAACTGTGGGTCGAGCGCACCGGAGTGCGCCGCTACACCGGTCACAGCTCCCGGGGCGCCGAGGTACTCGTCGGCTCCGAGGACGTCGACGGTGTGTTCACGCCGGGCGAGCTGATGAAGATCGCGCTCGCCGCGTGCAGTGGGATGAGCAGCGACCAGCCGCTGCGCCGCCGGCTCGGCGACGACTATGCCGCCACGTTGCGGGTGTCCGGGGCCGCCGACCGCGAGCAGGAGCGCTACCCGCTGCTGGAGGAGAAGCTGGAGGTGGACCTGTCCGGCTTGACCGAGGACGAGGTCAAGCGACTGCTGGTGGTGGTGGAGCGGGCCATCGACCAGGTCTGCACCGTGGGGCGCACGCTGAAGTCGGGCACCGAGGTGAAGTTCGAGATCTCGCATGAGCGCCGAGCCTGACGTCCGTCTGAACGCGTGGGTGCATGGGTACGTGCAGGGCGTCGGCTTCCGGTGGTGGACCCGGTCCCGGGCCCTTGAGCTGGGCCTGACGGGGTTCGCCTCCAATCGCCCGGACGGTCGCGTCTACGTCGTCGCGCAGGGTCCGCGGGCCGCCTGCGAGCGGCTGCTGGAGCTGCTGCGGGGTGGTGACACCCCGGGGACGGTCGACACCGTGGTCGCCGACTGGGCCGACGCGGGCGAGCAGATCCCGGGCTTCACCGAGCGTTAACCGCCGCGACGGTAGGGTTATCCGTCATGCATTTGAAGAGTCTGACGCTGAAGGGCTTCAAGTCCTTCGCCGCGGCGACGACTCTGCGCTTCGAGCCGGGGATCACCTGCGTCGTCGGGCCCAACGGGTCGGGTAAATCCAACGTCGTCGACGCCCTGACCTGGGTCATGGGCGAGCAGGGCGCCAAGACGCTGCGCGGCGGAAAGATGGAGGACGTCATCTTCGCCGGCACGTCCTCACGGGCGCCGCTGGGCCGCGCCGAGGTCACCTTGACCATCGACAACTCCGACAACGCGCTGCCCATCGAGTACTCCGAGGTGTCCATCACCCGCCGGATGTTCCGCGACGGTGCCGGCGAGTACGAGATCAACGGCAGCAGTTGCCGTTTGATGGACGTGCAAGAGTTGCTCAGCGACTCCGGCATCGGCCGCGAGATGCACGTCATCGTCGGCCAGGGCAAGCTCTCCGAGATCCTGGAATCCCGCCCGGAGGACCGCCGCGCCTTCATCGAAGAGGCTGCCGGGGTGCTCAAGCACCGCAAGCGCAAAGAGAAGGCGGTTCGCAAGCTCGACTCGATGCAGGCCAACCTGGCGCGCCTGACCGATCTGACCACCGAGTTGCGTCGCCAGCTCAAGCCGCTGGGCCGCCAGGCCGAGATGGCGCGACGCGCCCAGACCATTCAGGCCGATCTGCGCGACGCCCGCCTGCGGCTGGCCGCCGACGACCTGCTCACCAGGCAGACCGAGTTCAACGACACCAACCAGGCCGAGACCACACTGCGCCGCGAACACGACGAGGTCACCACCCGGCTGGAGGCCGCCACCCTCGAACTGACGGCCCACGAGTCGGCGGTGTCGGAACTGTCCGAGCGGGCCGACACGGCCCAGCAGACCTGGTTCCGGCTGTCGGCGCTGGCCGAACGGGTGAGTGCCACGGTGCGGATCGCCACCGAACGGACCCAGTTGCTGGACTCCGCGCCCGAGTCGGCGCCGGGGCGCGACCCCGAGGCCTTGGAGGCCGAGGCCGACGAGGTCGCCGAACTCGAGCTGGAACTGCTCGGCGAACTGGAGGAATCCCGGCTGCGGCTGGAGGCGGCGCGCGCCGAGCTCGCCGAGCGCGAACAGGTGGCTGCCGAGGCCGAACGCGCCCAGCGGGCCGCGGCCCGCGCCGAAGCCGACCGCCGCGAAGGGCTGGCCCGGCTGTCCGGACAGGTCGACACGATGCGCACCCGTGTGGAGTCGACCGACGAAAGCATCGCCCGGCTGGCCGCACGCATCGAGGAGTCGGCGGCCCGGGTCGAACACGCCCAGGCGGCGTTCGAATTGGTCCAGGCCAAGGTGGGTGAGCTCGATGAGGGCGAGGTCGGCCTCGACGATCACCACGACCGGTCGGTGACGGCGTTGCGGTTGGCGGACGAGCGTGTTGCCGAATTGCAGTCGGCCGAGCGCGGCGCCGAGCGGCAGGTGGTGTCGCTGCAGGCGCGCATCGACGCGTTGTCGGTCGGGCTGGATCGCAAGGACGGCGCGGCCTGGCTCACTGAGAACCACAGTGCCGAAGGATTTTTCGGTTCGGTGGCCAAACTGCTTCGGGTACGTTCCGGATTCGAGGTGGCGATCGCCACGGTGCTCGGTTCCGCCGCGGACGCGCTGGCGGCCGAGAATCACGGTGCCGCACGCGCTGCCGTCGCCGCGCTCAAGGAAGCCGACGGTGGCCGGGCGGCGATCGTTCTGGGGGACTGGCCTGTTCCGGAGCGCCCCGATACCCCGCTGAACCACGGTGCGCAGTGGGCCGTCGACCTGGTCGAGACTCCGGACCGGCTGCGCGGCGCGATCACCGCGATGCTGGCCGACGTCGCGGTCCTCGGCGACCTGTCTTCCGCACTCGATCTCGTTGCCGCCCAACCACATCTACGGGCAGTCACCGTCGACGGCGACCTGGTCGGAGCGGGCTGGGTCAGTGGCGGTTCCGATCGCAAGGTGTCCACCCTGGAGATCGCTTCGGAGATCGACAAGGCACGTGCCGAACTGACCATGGTGGAACGCCAGAGCGGCGAACTGATGGCCGCGCTCTCCGGGGCCAAGCAGGAGCAGGCCGCCCGCCAGGACGCCGCCGAGCATGCGCTGGCCGCGCTCAACGAGTCCGACGCCGCGATCTCGGCGATCTACGAGCAACTCGGCCGGCTGGGCCAGGAGTCCCGCAATGCCGACGCCGAATGGCAGCGCCTGATCAAGCAGCGCGACGAGCTGGAAGCGGGCCGCACTGCCGCCGTCGAGGAACTCACCGAGCTCGAGACCAGACTGCAGAACGCGCAGCAGGAGCCGATGTTCGAGGTCGAGCAGGTGGACCGGCAAGAGCACTCGGTGGCCGCCGATGCGGCGCGCTCCACCGAGGTGGAGGCCAGGCTGGCGGT
>JAHFVC010000201.1 GCA_023264765.1 Mycobacterium sp.
GCCATGGGCAGGTAGCGGGGTTCGACGTCGAAGTATCGGCAGAACTTCTCCCACACCACCTGGACGTTGGAGCCCAGCACCAGATTCGGGGTACGGCCCTTCCAGTCTTTGCCGACCTTGTCCCGCCAGCGCCATTTGAGCGCCAGCCCGGCAAGCATCACGGCCTCGCTCGAGCCGATGGTCGACACGCCGATCGCCGTCGAGGGGTCGTCGTCGCGCAGGTCCTCGGCGTGGAACAGGTCGGCCACCATGGCCACGCAGCGAGCCTCGATGGCCGCGGTGGCCGGGTACTCGTCCTTATCGATCATGTTCTTGTCGAACGTCTCGGCCATCAGCTTGTCGGCCTCGGGTTCCATCCAGGTGGTGACGAAGGTGGCGAGGTTCAGCCGGGAACTGCCGTCGAGCATCAGCTCGTCGTGGATGAAGCGATATGCCGCACCGGCATCCATGCAGTCGTCGGGCAGCCGCAGCGCGGGCACCGGGTCCGTGGACAACCGGCCCGTGTAGGCGGGCGAGATCGACGGTCCGGGCGTGTGCCGAGGTGGCATGTGTTGTCCCTTCTAGAGTTTCGCTACGGATGAACGAAGATGAGCCAGAATTCCCGCTGCCGAGGTGGGCGCAGCTCGCGGCCCCGGGTCGGCGGCTGCCAGCCCCGCGGCGCGGGCGTGCACGAACGCGGCCATCGCGGCGGCTTCCGTGGGTGGCAGGCCCGCGGCCAACAGGGCGCCGATGACGCCGGACAGCACGTCGCCGGATCCGGCTGTGGCAGCCCAGGATTGACCGGCGGGATTGAGGTAGGTGACTTCGGCATCCGTGACCACGGTGACATTGCCCTTCAGCAGCACCGTCACACCGAGCCGTTCGGCGAGTTCCTGTGCGGCACCGACGCGGTCCGACCCGACCGGATGCCCGGCCAGTCGTTCGTACTCGCCGGCGTGCGGGGTGAGGACCGTGGCCGCGGAGCGGGTTTCCACCAAGTCGGGTGCAGCCGCAAGCAGGGTCAAGGCATCGGCATCGACGATGACGGGAAGCTCGGTGGCCAACGCGAAACGCAAAGCCTCGGCGGCAGATTCATCGGTGCCCAGGCCCGGGCCGACAACCCACGCCTGCACTCGCCCGGCCGCTTCGGGTCGCGGCGCGGCCACCACTTCGGGCCACCGCCCCACCACCTCCGCGGCCGCGCTGCCGGCGTAGCGCACCATCCCCGAGGTCGCCGCCACCGCCGCGCCGGTGCACAGGATGGCGGCACCCGGATAGGTCGCCGACCCTGCCAGCACGCCGGTGACGCCCTGGCTGTACTTGTCGTCATGCGGTCCGGGCAGCGGCCAGCGCTCGGCGACATCACCGCGGTCCAGACTGCGAACCAGACTGGGGCGCAACTGCAATCCGATGTCGATGAGTTCGACGCGCCCGCACTCACCCAGTGCGTGCACGGGTTTGAGACCGCCGAACGTGACGGTGAGCGCCGCCCGGACGTGCGGACCTTCGGCGGCGCCGGTCTGGACATCGATGCCGCTGGGAATGTCGACGGCAACGATGGGCGTGGCGCAGGCGTCGAACACCTTCGCCGCTCCGGCACGCAGCGGGCCACGTCCAGAGATACCGACGACGCCGTCGATCACCAGATCGGCCGTCACGGGGATGGCGCCGACGACGCGGCCGCCCGCCCGGCGGAATGCAGCCAGCCCGACGGCGTGGGCACGGTCCGGGTCCAGCAGGACCGCGGTGGCTGCCACCCCGCGGCGGCGCAGGAGGGCCGCCGCCCACAATGCGTCACCGCCGTTGTCGCCGGATCCGACCACGGCACAGACCTGGCGGCCTGCGACTGCGCGAAACCGGGCCCGTAATTCGGCCGCCACGGCAGTCGCCAGGCCGTGGGCCGCGCGCCGCATCAACGCACCGTCAGGCTGGGATGCCAGCAACGGCGCCTCGGCGGCACGGATGACATCGGCGGTGTAGTAGTGGCGCATCTGCCCCCGTTCACACTCGATATGCGCGCGCGCCAACACGTTACGCGCCGACCCTGATCTTCGGGCCCGATCCTCGACGTGCCCCACAATGCAACTAACCCTCTAAATGTTGTTGACAGGTTAGTCAGACTGGGGTTGACTCAGCTCATGACCACCCACCATCGCCACGCACGGATCGCCGGCCGCCAGATCTTCTACCGCGAGTCCGGCCCGGCGGACGCACCCGCGGTGGTGCTCTTGCACGGCACGCCGGCCAGTTCGCACATGTATCGCAACCTCATTCCGGCACTGGCCGACCGTTATCACGTCATCGCGCCGGATTACCCGGGATTCGGCCACTCCGACGTGCCACCCGTCGGAGAATTCACCTACAGCTTCGACACGCTCGCCGACCATATCGACGCCCTCCTCGATCACCTCGGGCTTGAGCGGTACGCGATCTATGTACAGGACTATGGCGCCCCGGTCGGGTGGCGACTGGCGCTGCGCCACCCCGAGCGCATCGCTGCGGTGATCACCCAGAACGGCAATGCCTATGTCGAGGGATTCGTCGGCGACGCCATGGAACCGTTGTTCGCGTACGGACGGGATCGCTCACCGGCCAATGCCGCCGTGCTTCGCCGACTCATCGGCCGCGACGGCGTCAAATGGCAATTCACCCATGGACTTTCGGATACCAGCGTTGTCGATCCGGATGCCTGGATCACCGCCCACGCGGCGGTGGCGGCAACCGAACAACGCATGGCGGCACAGCTCGAGCTGTTCGCCGACTACATCACCAACGTGGAGCTGTATCCACAGGTGCACGAATATTTCCGCAACAGCGCCGTCCCCCTACTGGCGGTATGGGGTCGCAATGACCCGATCTTCGGGCCCGACGGCGCGAACGCATTCAGTCGCGACCTGCCCCACGCGCAGATCCATCTGCTCGACGGCGGCCATTTTCTGCTCGAGAGCCATCTCGACGAGGCGGTGGCCCTGATCCGGCCGTTCCTGGGTGACCATCACGGCTAAAGTGACCGCTCATGACCTACGGCTACCCGCCGTTTCCACCGCCCCCAGCGGCACAGCCGCCCCGTTCGGGTGCCGATCTCGCGATCTCCATCACCCTGCTGGTGCTGACGTTCGCCGGCGGGGGTGTGGCCGCGTTCCTCTCGGTGTTCATGCTCGCCTTCACCGACTACTGCCCACCGCAGACATGCAACATCGACGCCGGCGTCAGCGCGGTGTTCACCGGGTTCGGTATCGCTGTCCTGATCGCGATCACGGGAACGGTCATCAGCATCGTGCAGATGGTCCGCCGTGGACGGGCCTGGCCGTGGGCCACCGGAACGCTGGTCCTGTGCGCCGTCGCCTGCGGACTGGGAATGGCGGGCTACATCGCAGCAGTGGGCGGCTGATCCGCGCCGACGACGTTGTCGCCCCCGGACCGCTTGGCGGTGAACATCGCACCGTCAGCCCGCGCAATCAATGCGGCGAGTACCTCCACGGGGTCGCCGCTACCGGCGAACTCACGTCGCGGTACTCCGACAAACCCGACGCTCGCCGTGACCGAGGCGTGGTCTGCAGGTCTGGCCAGCACCGCCCGCAGACTCTCGGCAACCGAGCGGCTTTCACCGGCACCGACGAAGTCGACGACCACGAACTCCTCACCTCCGACGCGCGCGACCAGGGCTCTACCGTCGACGACCGAATTCAGGCGGCTCCCCGTCCGGACGAGCACCTCGTCCCCGGTTGCGTGTCCGAAGACGTCGTTGACTCTCTTGAAACGATCCAAATCGACGACAGCCACCATGATCTCGGGTGATCCCTCGGGGCCCCGCCTCAGGAAATCAGCGAGGTGGATGAACAGTCCGCGCCGGTTGAGCAGTCCGGTCAGCGAGTCCGTCTCGGCTTCGTTGGCGTCGTTGCGCAGCACCCAGATGCCGAATTGGGTGGTGACGGGCGCGACGGCGAGAGCCGTGCCGGCCAGCGCCCTGGCGATGATCAGCGGAACATCACCGTTGACCGCCGCGGCTATCTGAACCGAGATCACCACCATCGCAAAGGTGACCCAGATGGTGTGCAGCACAATAATTTTCGGGCCGTCGAAAAAGACGATGTAGAAGGACACCAGGATCATCGCGCTCAGCGCGAAGACTCCCGCCAAGCCGCGGATGTTCAACAGCGACGCGAGGAGAACTCCCACGTCGAGGTATACCAGGATGAAGCGGGACAGCCGGCGCGACGGCCACGGCCGCACCCACCAAACCAATGCCCAGACGAAGAGCGAAATGGCGAATCCGACGGAGAAGACCCGGGCAAAACTCGTGGGCGGAGCACTGATGGAGAACTGGGCCACCGCGACCACGAGGCCGACCGCGAGCAGCGCACCGCCGACCAGCAGCTGAATCAGCCCGGCCAGCGATCGTTTGGCGAAATATTCGACCTGCCCGCCAAAGTCGACGGGGGTGGTCCACCACTCGATCAACGAGCGCGCGATGGCGCGACGTGCCCTGGCATCTAGCAGCAACCCCACGCCCCCACGGAGTCAACATTGACGGATGCCCACAAGCGGCCCCGGCGTGGTCGCGACGCGATTTCGCTTAACAGATGGGGCATATCGGCAGGCAGTCACGACAATAGAGCATGTCGTGTGGTCTGCACCACCACACAATGTCGGCCTAGCCGACCACTGCACCCACCGCGGTCGGCTCGACGGTGACCTTGATGGCTTCGCCCTTCTTGACGATGTCGAAGGCATCGAGCACGTTGTCGATCGGGATGTGCCGGGTGATCAAGTCCTTGACTGGCACCTGACCGGTCGAGATGTACTGCAGGGCCCGCTTGTTGTGAACGGGCGCGGACCCGTTGGCCCCGTGGATATGCAGCTGACGGTAGTGCACGACGTTGGAATCGCAGGTGATGGTCGGGTTGGTCTTGGGCAGACCGCCGAAGAACGAGATCCGGCCGTTGCGCGCGGCCATCGCGATGGCCTGCTCCTGGGTGACGTTGGCCGCGGTGGCGGTGATGATGACGTCGGCGCCGCGACCGCCGGTCAGCTCCATGACCCGGGCCACCACATCCACCTCGGCGGCATTGATCGTCTCGTCGGGATGGACCGCGTCCGCGGAGATCTTCAACCGGTGGTCGTTGACGTCGACCAGGTAGACGGGGCCGGCGCCGTGCACGCCACGCGCGATGCGGATGTGCATGCAACCGATCGGTCCGGCGCCGAACACCACAACGGTGTCGCCCTCTTCGATGCCGAGCAGATCCTGGGCATTGATGGCACAGGCGAACGGTTCGGCAGCCGACGCCTCGTCGAATCCGACATTGTCCGGAATGCGGTTCAGCCCGTCTACTTTGAGCACCTGACGGGGCACGATCATGTACTCGGCGAACCCGCCGTCGTACTGGTAGCCCACCGAGGTCTGGTTCTGGCACACCGCCATCCAGCCCTTGCGGCATTCGTGGCATTCACCGCACGGCACCGCCGCGATCACCTGCACCCGGTCGCCGGGCTGCCAGTTGGCGCCGTAGGTCGAGTTCACGTTTGCGCCGACCTCGACGATCTCGCCTGCGACTTCGTGTCCGAGAGTCCGCGGCGGCGTCAGGTTCTGGTGCCCGTTGTGAAAGATCTTGACGTCGGTACCGCACGTCGAACAGTTGCGCACCCGGATCTTGACCTCATCGGGCCCGCATTGCGGCTCTGGGACGTCTTCCAGGCGGACATCTTCGGGCGCGTAGTAGCGGAGAGCTTTCATGACGGATCCTCCAGTGTCTGCGGGGGCTGCTGTTGTGACACTAACCGCAGAACGGTCATAAATCCACAGTTTTTCTGCCCATTTGCGTGTAAATGCTTGCGTTTATGCCCACTTGTGCGGTTAACTTGCAGGTATGTGACCGGCGTCACCACATCGCCGGCAGCACACCAGAACAACACGGAGGTCACAGATGTCCCTGGTTGATACCCCCACCGAAGCGCCACGCACCGGTGCGCGCGTGCGGGTGCAGAAGCTGGGCACCGCGCTGTCGAACATGGTCATGCCCAACATCGGCGCGTTCATCGCCTGGGGGCTGATCACCGCCTTGTTCATCAAGACGGGCTGGCTACCGGGAATCTTCCACGACCTGCAGGATCCCGGCGGTTGGGTCGCAAAGATCGGCGGCTGGGGCGACTATGACGGCGCCGGCATCGTCGGCCCGATGATCACCTACCTGCTGCCGATCCTGATCGGCTACACCGGCGGGCGGATGGTGCACGGCAACCGCGGTGCCGTGGTCGGCGCAATCGCCACGGTCGGCGTGGTCACCGGCGCCGACGTACCGATGTTCATGGGCGCGATGATCATGGGCCCGCTGGGCGGCTGGGCCATGAAGAAGCTCGACGCCCTCTGGGAAGGCAAGATCCGGCCCGGGTTCGAGATGCTGGTGGACAACTTCTCGGCAGGCATCCTCGGCATGATCCTGGCGGTCTTCGGGTTCTTCGGGATCGGGCCGATCGTGTCCGCCTTCACCCGCGGCGCCGGGAACGTCGTCGACTTCCTGGTCAGCCACGAACTACTCCCGTTGACGTCGATCTTCATCGAACCGGCCAAGGTGCTGTTCCTCAACAACGCCATCAACCACGGCGTGCTCACCCCACTGGGCACCACTCAGGCGCTGGAGACCGGCAAGTCCATCCTGTTCCTGCTGGAGACCAATCCCGGCCCGGGCCTGGGCATCCTGCTGGCGTTCACCGTCTTCGGGCGCGGCATGGCCAGGGCCTCGGCCCCAGGCGCGGCGATCATCCAATTCTTCGGCGGTATCCACGAGATCTACTTCCCCTATGTGCTGATGAAGCCGAAGCTGCTCGCCGCCACCATCCTCGGCGGCATGACGGGTGTGTTCATCAACGTGTTGTTCGGCTCCGGACTGCGTGCCCCGGCCGCGCCGGGATCGATCATCGCGATCTATGCGCAGACCGCCAACGGCAGTTTCCTCGGCGTCACGCTGTCGGTGCTGGGAGCCACCGCGGTGTCCTTCGCCGTCGCCGCCGTACTGCTCAAGACCGATCGCGCCACCGACGACCCGGACCTGGCCGCGGCCACCGCGGAGATGGAGGCCCTCAAAGGCAAACGCTCCAGCGTCGCAGCAGCACTGACCGGCGCCGACCCCGGCAAGATCGGCAACATCGTGTTCGCCTGTGACGCCGGAATGGGTTCCTCGGCGATGGGCGCATCGGTCCTGCGCAAGAAGGTCCAGGCGGCCGGGTTCGGCGACGTCAAGGTCACGAATCAGTCCATTGCCAACTTGACCGACACCTACGGCCTGGTGGTCACCCACCGCGATCTCACCGATCGGGCGCGCTTGCGGACGGCCTCAGCCATCCATGTGTCGGTCGACGATTTCATGAGTTCCCCGCGTTACGACGAGATCGTCGAACTGCTGCAGCAGACCAACGGCACCGGTACCGCCGCGCCCGCCGAACAGCAGGCCGCGCCCGCCGATGCCGCCGACGACGTGTTCCGCCTCGATTCGATCGTGCTGAGCGGCGCCGCCTCCAACGCCGACGAGGCGATCACCGAAGCCGGCCGATTGCTGGTGGCGGCCGACGCGGTGGATCCGTCGTACGTGGACGCGATGCACGAACGGGAGAAGTCGGTGTCGACGTACATGGGCAACGGTTTGGCCATCCCGCACGGCACCAACGAGGCCAAGAGCGCCATCCGCAAGACCGGGATCTCCTTCGTCCGTTACACCGATCCGATCGACTGGAATGGCAAGCCCGCCGAATTCGTCGTCGGGATCGCCGGGGCGGGTAACGATCACATGGCGCTTCTGACTCGCATCGCCCACGTGTTCCTGGACAAGGATGAGGTGGCCCGGCTGCGGCAAGCCACCACGGCCGAGGAGATCCGGGCAGTGCTCAGCGCGAGCAAGTAAATTCGCAGGCGCCCCGCCCGCCGATCAGAATGACAGCCGTGGATTCAGAGACCCGCCAGACGCGCATCGTCGAATTCGCCCGCACCCGTGGGCGCGTCGAGGTACTACCGCTGGCCGAGGAGCTTCAGGTCGCGTCCGAGACGATTCGTCGCGACCTGAAGGTCCTCGCGGGAAGACGTCTGCTCAAACGTGTGCACGGTGGTGCGGTGCCGCTGGAGACCGTCGCCTTCGAATCCGCCGTCGAATACCGCAGTCAGGTGGATCTCGCCCAGAAGCACCGCATTGCCACCGCGGCCGCCGACTTGCTGCACGGCTCCGAAACCGTCTACCTGGATGAGGGATTCACCCCGCGGCTGATCGCGGAGAAGATCGCCGGCCGGGATCTGACGGTGGTGACGTCCTCACTGTGGGCAGCAGAGGCGCTGGCGCACAGCGACACCGTGACCGTTCTCCTGCTGGGCGGCCGAATGCGCGGCAGAACCCTGGCCACGGTGGACCATTGGGCAGTGGATCGATTGCGCACACTGGTGATCGACGTGGCCTACCTCGGCACCAACGGCATCACCGTCGAGCATGGTCTGACGACACCGGACCCTGCGGTTGCCGCCGTCAAACAGACAGCCGTGAACGTGGCCGGTCGCCGGATTCTCGTGGCAGCCCACACCAAGTTCGGCGAGACCAGCTTCTGCCGCTTCGCCGAGGTATCGGACTTCGAAGCCATCGTCACCGGATCCGAGCTGCCCTCTACCGAGGCGCATCGCTACGAGGCGTTGGGCCCCAGCGTCATTCGGACCTGAGGCCGTCCACCTCATCCCAAAACCGGTGAGCCCGCGCGGCGATCTCGTCGGGGAACTCGCCGTTGATGGCGTGCGAAGCCGATGACCAGAGCTCAACCTTGCCGTGCCGTAACAGTTTCCGGGCGGCATCCGCGGCACGGCGACCGTCGTGAATGACGCTGCGTCCGGCGATGAGTGCCAGTACCGGCATGTCGAGCGCCCGCAATTGGGCATCGGTGAATCGGGTGTGTGCGGGCTGGCGCAATGTGAAGTCGGCGGTCCCGGCATCGATCAACGCCGCCACCGGACTACGCTCGGAGACGTCCGCACCACCGGCGATCCAGCGCAACACGCGGTGGCGCAGCCACTCCGGAGTACTCGGCAGTCCCATCGGGGCGACCGCGAGCATGGTGCGCATCGGGATCGGCGCGAACGTCATCACCGGATCCAACAGGGCCAGGGAAGCCACCCGCGCGGGGTGGTGCACGGCGAAGTTGACAGCCGTCCACCCGCCGAACGACACCCCCATCAGGTGCGCGCGATCCAACCCGAGCCCGGCCAGCAGTTCACCGAACCACCACGCCTGATCCTGCGCACCGGTCAGCGGCAGTCCTTGGACCGACAGTCCCGGCTCGCCCAGCAGGTCGACACAGTAGACCGTCCTGCGCACCAGCAGGCCGGGCAGGTTGTCGGCCCACATGGGCGTCGATGCATTGCGGCCGGGTAGCAGAACCACCGGGCGTTCGGTCGGCAGTGGGCCGAAACGATATACCCGGACGGTTCCGAAAGTGGTTGACACATCGAGGCATTCGCCCGTCACGGACAGCGCCGACATCGCCAGCTCGTACGCGGCGAGAAAGTGCGCGCGGGCCGCCTCGCTACGCCACGCGCCGACGCTCACCGCAACTACTCGACGGTCACCGACTTGGCCAGGTTGCGTGGCTTGTCCACGTCGTAGCCACGCGCCTGGGCCACCCCCGCCGCGAACACCTGCATCGGGATGGTCGACAGCAGCGGCTGATACAGCGTCGACACCGCGGGGATCTCGATCAGGTGATCGGCATACGGCGCGACGGTGTCGTCGCCCTCTTCGGCGATGACGATGGTCACCGCGCCGCGCGCCTGGATCTCACGGATGTTGCTGAGCAACTTGGCGTGCAGGGTGGCCGAATTCTTCGGCGACGGCATCACCACGATGACAGGCAGGTCGTCTTCGATCAGCGCTATCGGGCCGTGCTTGAGCTCACCGGCGGCGAATCCCTCGGCGTGCATGTACGCCAGCTCCTTTAGCTTGAGCGCACCTTCCAGAGCGACCGGGTAGCCGACGTGGCGTCCCAGGAACAGCACCGCGGAGGACTGCGCGAACCGGTGCGCGAGTTCGGTCACCGGTTCCATGCACGTCAGCACGCGGGCGACCTGATCGGCCATCGCCTCCAGATCGTGGTACTCGCGGGCCACCTCGTCGGGGTATTTCGTTCCCCGAGCCTGCGCAAGGGCAAGTCCGACAAGGTAATTCGCGGTCAGCTGCGCCAAGAAGGTCTTGGTGGAGGCCACCCCGATCTCCGGTCCGGCACGGGTGTAGAGCACCGCGTCGGCCTCGCGCGGGATCTGGCTGCCGTTGGTGTTACAGATGGCCAGCACCTTGGCCTTCTGCTCCTTGGCGTGCCGCACCGCTTCCAGGGTGTCGGCCGTCTCACCCGACTGGGAGATGGCGATCACCAGCGTGCTGCGGTCCAGAACCGGGTCGCGGTAACGGAATTCGCTGGCCAGCTCGACTTCCACCGGCAGCCGGGTCCAGTGCTCGATGGCGTACTTGGCCAGCATCCCGGAGTGGTACGCGGTGCCGCAGGCGACGATGAACACCTTGTCGACCTCGCGCAGTTCCTGGTCGGAGAGGCGCTGCTCGTCGAGCACGATGCGGCCGTCGACGAAATGGCCGAGCAGGGTGTCGGACACCGCGGTGGGCTGCTCGGCGATCTCCTTGAGCATGAAGTAGTCGTAGCCGCCCTTCTCGGCGGCGCTGAGATCCCAGTCGATGTGAAACTCGCGGGCCGGCGCGTCATCGCCCGCGAAGTCCGTCACCCGATATCCGTCGGCGGTGATCACGACGGCCTGATCCTGGCCCAGTTCGACCGCGTCGCGGGTGTGCTCGATGAAGGCGGCGACGTCGGATCCGACGAACATCTCGCCGTCGCCCACCCCGACCACCAGCGGGGTTGACCGGCGGGCGGCGACGATGGTGCCGGGTTCATCCGCACTGGCGAACACCAGCGTGAAATGGCCTTCCAGCTGACGCAGCACCGACAAGACCGAGCCGACGAAGTCCCCGGCCGTGGCGCCTTCGCGATAAGCCTGGGCGACCAGGTGCACCGCCACCTCGGAGTCGGTGTCGCTGGCGAACTCCACACCGGACGCCTCCAGGCCCGTCCGCAGAGCTGCGAAGTTCTCGATGATGCCGTTGTGGACGACGGCGAACTTGCCACTCGCATCGCGATGAGGATGCGCGTTGCGGTCGGTGGGCCGGCCGTGGGTGGCCCACCGGGTGTGCCCCATGCCCGATGTACCGGCGAGCTGCGCGGCATCCGTCTCTCCGACGGCCTCCTCCAGGTTGGCCAGCCGACCGGCTCGCCGCCGCACCACCAGGCCACCGTCGCCATCGAGGAGGGCTACACCCGAGGAGTCATAACCCCGGTATTCCATCCGCCGCAGAGCATCCACCACAATCCCGCAGGCGGGGCGCCGTCCGACGTAACCGACGATTCCACACATAATTACCCAGGGTAGTGCAGCGGACGCCGAGGCCCGGCCACGCGCGAGCGCGATGTCCCCCGCGCAGTGCCACCACCGTGACCGCGGTCACCGACCAGGTAACCGAGGCAAGGTCGGAATTGATTCGGTTAGGGTCTACGAGTGGCCAGGACGAAGAAACTTTTCGCAGCTCTGACCCGGCGCGGCCCGCACCGGGTACTCCGCGGCGACCTGGCCTTCGCCGGCCTGCCGGGCGTGGTGTTCACCCCCGAGACGGGGTTGGGGCTGCCCGGCGTGGCGTTCGGCCACGACTGGCTGACCGGCGCCGAGCGCTACGCGGGCACCCTGGAGCATCTCGCCTCGTGGGGCATCGTCGCAGCGGCGCCCGACACAGAGAAGGCGCTGGCTCCTTCGGTGCTCAACGCCGCCTTCGACCTCGGCACCACATTGGACATCATCGCCGGAGTACGGCTCGGGACGGGCAAGATCAGCGTCCACCCCAGCAAGCTGGCAGTCGCCGGGCATGGCTTCGGCGCTTCCGCCGCGGTGTTCGCCGCGGCGGGCATGCAGGGCAAGCTCGCGGCCGCTGCCGCCCTGTTCCCGGCCGCATCCAGTCCGGGGGCCGAAGCGCCGGCCGCCGGTTTGAAGCTGCCCGGCCTGATCCTGCGCGCGCCGTCCGACGGCACCTCCCTCCGGTCCAACGCCGATGCCCTGGCAAGCGCCTGGAGCACCGCAACGACGCGCACGGTCGCCAAGGCCGAAGCCGGCGGACT
>JAHFVC010000202.1 GCA_023264765.1 Mycobacterium sp.
TCCCGTGAAGACATGATGGCTCCCGAATTCGATTTGGCCTGCTCTGGGACAATAGTCCGGTGACTGCACCGCAACCCTTCATGGCCCGCATCGATCTGCGGGGCGCCGAACTGTCGGCGGCCCGGTTGCGGACCGTACTGCCCCGCGGTGGCGTCGACGTGGATTCGGTTCTTCCCAAGGTCCGGCCCATCGTCACCGACGTCGCCGAACGCGGTGCGGTCGCGGCCCTGGAGTACGGGGCGTCCTTCGACGGGGTGCGCCCTGACACCGTTCGGGTACCCGCCTCCGCGCTGGCCGAGGCCTTGGCCGAACTGCCCGCCGACGTCCGCGTCGCCCTCGAGGTGGCCATCGAACGCACCCGCGCCGTGCACGCCGACCAGCGCCGCACCGACACCACCACCACGCTCGGTCCCGGGGCCACCGTCACCGAGCGCTGGGTGCCGGTGGAGCGCGTCGGGCTGTACGTACCGGGCGGCAACGCCGTCTACCCGTCCAGCGTGGTCATGAACGTGGTTCCGGCACAGACCGCCGGCGTCGATTCGCTGGTGATCGCCAGTCCGCCGCAGGCGGACTTCGGTGGCCGGCCGCACCCGACGATCCTGGCGGCTGCCGCCCTGCTCGGGGTGGACGAGGTGTGGGCCGTCGGCGGCGCCCAGGCCGTCGCGCTGCTGGCGTACGGCGGCGCTGGGGCGAGCGGAGCGACGGGAAATGGCGGCGACACCGACACTGCCGAACTCGCGCCGGTCGACATGATCACCGGCCCGGGCAACATCTACGTCACTGCCGCCAAGCGCATCTGCCGCTCGCAGGTTGGCATCGACGCCGAGGCCGGACCCACCGAGATCGCCATCCTGGCCGACCACACCGCCGACCCGGTGCACATCGCCGCGGACCTGATCAGCCAGGCCGAGCACGACGAGATGGCCGCCAGTGTGCTGGTCACCGACAGCGAGGCGCTGGCCGAGGCCGCAGATGTTGAAGTGCTCCATCAGTTGAGCACCACCGTGCACCGCGAGCGGGTGACCGCCGCGCTCACCGGCAAGCAGTCGGCGATCGTCCTGGTCGACGACATCGATGCCGGAGTCAAGGTGGTCAACGCCTACGCCGCCGAGCACCTGGAGATCCAGACCGTCGACGCCTCCGCGGTCGCCGACCGGATCCGTTCCGCCGGAGCCATTTTCGTCGGGGCGTGGTCACCGGTCAGCCTCGGCGACTACTGCGCGGGCTCCAATCACGTGCTGCCCACCGCGGGGTGCGCGCGGCATTCCAGCGGATTGTCCGTGCAGACGTTCCTGCGCGGCATCCACGTCGTCGAGTACGACGAAGCCGCGCTCAAAGACGTGGCGGGTCATGTCATCACGCTGTCGAAGGCAGAGAATCTGCCTGCCCATGGAGAGGCCGTCCGACGGAGGTTCGAACGATAATGCCGCCCATCAGTCTCGATGACCTGCCGCTGCGGGAGAACCTGCGCGGCAAGACCCCCTACGGTGCACCACAGTTGAATGTGCCGGTGCGGCTCAACACCAACGAGAACCCGCATCCACCGAGCCAGGCCCTCGTCGACGACGTCGCCGCCTCGGTGCGCGATGCGGCCTCCGATCTGCACCGCTATCCCGACCGCGACGCCACCGGTCTGCGTACCGAACTGGCGGCCTATCTGACCGGCCAGACCGGTGTTCGGGTCGGCACCGAAAATGTCTGGGCGGCAAACGGTTCCAACGAGATCCTGCAGCAGTTGCTGCAGGCGTTCGGTGGGCCGGGGCGAAGCGCAATCGGGTTCGTGCCGTCCTATTCGATGCACCCGATCATCGCCGACGGCACCCAGACCGAGTGGCTGCACGCCGCCCTCGGGGAGGACTTCGGGCTCGACACGGCCGTCGCGGTCGCGGCGGTCAAGGAACATCAGCCTAATGTGGTGTTCCTGGCCAGTCCCAACAACCCGTCCGGTCAGAGCATCACCATCGACGAGTTGCGGCAGTTACTCGAGGCGGCCCGGGGAGTCGTCATCGTCGACGAGGCGTATGGGGAGTTCTCCAGCCAGCCCAGCGCGATCGGGCTGATCGCGGAGTACCCGGCGAAGCTCATCGTCACCCGCACGATGAGCAAGGCCTTCGCCTTCGCCGGCGGCCGGCTGGGCTACCTGGTCGCCGATCCCGCGGTCATCGACGCGCTGCTGCTGGTGCGCCTGCCGTATCACCTGTCCTCGCTCACCCAGGCCGCGGCCCGGGCTGCACTGCGCCACGCTGACGACACCCTCGGTAGCGTCGCGTTACTCATCGATCAGCGCAATCGTGTCTCGAAAGCGCTGACCGACATGGGTTTCCGCGTCATCCCCAGCGATGCCAACTTCGTGCTGTACGGCGAGTTCGACGACGCCCCGGCGGTATGGCAGCGCTACCTGGACGCCGGTGTGCTGATCCGCGATGTCGGCATTCCCGGCTATCTGCGCGCCACCATCGGCCTGGCCGAGGAGAACGACGCACTGCTCGACGTGAGTGCCGACATCGCCGAGTCCCTATTCCCGTCCCGAGGAGTCTCATGAGCCGCCGCGCCAAGGTCGAACGAAAGACCAGGGAGTCCGATATCACCGTCGAGATCGACCTCGACGGTTCGGGCAAGACCGACATCAGCACCGGAGTCCCGTTCTTCGACCATATGCTGACCGCACTGGGTAGCCACGCGAGCTTCGACCTGACGGTGCACGCCAAGGGCGATATCGAGATCGAAGGTCATCACACCGTCGAGGACACCGCGATCGTGCTGGGGCAGGCGCTCGGTCAGGCGCTCGGCGACAAGAAGGGCATCCGCCGGTTCGGCGACGCCTTCATCCCGATGGACGAGACGCTGGCCCACGCCGCAGTGGACGTGTCGGGTCGGCCGTACTTCGTGCACACCGGTGAGCCGGACTACATGGTGGAGTTCACCATCGCCGGATCCAGCACGCCGTACCACACCGTGATCAACAGGCACGTGTTCGAGTCGCTTGCCTTCAATGCCCGGATCGCGCTGCACGTGCGCACCATCTACGGCCGCGACCCGCACCACATCACCGAGGCCGAGTACAAGGCCGTCGCCCGCGCGCTGCGACAGGCCGTCGAATTCGATCCCCGCGTCAGCGGGGTGCCGTCCACCAAGGGCACTCTGTGAGCAAGAAAGTCGTCGTGCTGGACTACGGGTCCGGCAACCTGCGTTCGGCGCAGCGCGCAGTGGCGCGGACCGGGGCCGACGTCGAGGTGACCGCCGACGCGTCGGCGGCGTACGAGGCCGACGGCTTGGTGGTGCCCGGGGTCGGCGCCTACGAGGCCTGCATGGTGGGTCTGCGCGGTATCGATGGCGAGCAGATCATCGAGAAACGCCTGGCCGCAGGACGTCCGGTGCTGGGGGTGTGCGTGGGCATGCAGATCCTGTTCGCCAGCGGTGTCGAGTTCGGCGTGCAGTCCTCCGGGTGTGGCCAATGGCCCGGTGCGGTCACCCGGATCGACGCCCCGGTGGTTCCGCACATGGGCTGGAATGTGGTCGATGCGCCCGCGGGCAGTACCTTGTTCGCAGGCCTGGACGCCGACACCCGGTTCTACTTCGTGCATTCCTATGCGGCGCAGGAATGGCAGGGCAGGCCCGAGGCGCTGGTCACCTGGGCGACACATCACGTGCCGTTCATCGCCGCCGTCGAGGACGGTCCGCTGTCGGCGACACAATTTCATCCGGAGAAGAGCGGTGACGCAGGCGCGGCACTGCTAGCGAATTGGGTTGAGGGACTGTGAGTTTGATTCTTTTGCCGGCCGTCGACGTGGTCGAGGGCAAAGCGGTGCGCCTGGTCCAGGGCAAGGCGGGCAGCGAAACCGACTACGGGTCGGCGCTGGAGGCGGCCCAGGCGTGGCAGCGCGACGGCGCCGAGTGGATCCACCTGGTCGACCTGGACGCCGCCTTCGGTCGCGGCTCCAACCGCGAGCTGCTCGCCGAGGTGGTCGGCAAACTCGATGTCGCCGTGGAACTCTCCGGCGGTATCCGCGACGACGAGTCGCTCAAGGCGGCGCTGGCCACCGGCTGCGCCCGGGTGAACATCGGGACTGCCGCACTGGAGAACCCGACCTGGTGCGCCGCCGCGATCGCCGAATACGGCGACAAGGTGGCCGTCGGCCTGGACGTCCAACTGGAGTCCGGTTCCTACCGGCTGCGGGGGCGCGGCTGGGAGACAGACGGTGGGGACCTGTGGCAAGTGCTGGAACGGCTTGAGCGCGAAGGTTGCTCGCGCTACGTCGTGACCGACGTGACCAAGGACGGCATGCTGACCGGACCGAACCTGGAACTGCTCGGCGAGGTTGCCGACCGCAGCGGCGTCCCGGTGATCGCTTCCGGCGGGGTGTCCAGCATCGAGGACCTGCGTGCCATCTCGACCCTGACCGATCGCGGTGTCGAGGGATCCATCGTCGGGAAGGCCTTGTACGCAGGCCGATTCACGCTGCCCGAGGCGCTGGCCGCGGTCAGCGGATAACGGTCATGGACCCCATCCGGCTGGCCGCGCTGGTCGCCACCGCGGCCGAGATCCTCGATGCGGCATCGGGCCCGTTCATCGCGGGTCACCGTGCCGACTCCGCCGTGCGTAAGCAGGGCAACGACTTCGCCACCGAGGTCGACCTCGCCATCGAACGGCAGGTGGTGGCGGCGCTGCGCGAGCGGACCGGCATCGGGGTGCACGGCGAGGAATTTGGCGGCGAACCGATCGATTCCGAGCTGGTGTGGGTGCTCGACCCGATCGACGGCACATTCAACTATGCCGCCGGTTCGCCGATGGCCGCGATCCTGCTGGCGTTGCTGCACAACGGCGTCCCGGTCGCCGGGCTGACCTGGCTGCCGTTCATGGGACAGCGCTACACGGCGGTGACCGGCGGATCGCTGCGCGACGGCGACGTGGATCTGCCCCCGCTTCAGACCGCGGAGCTGGCTGATTCCATCGTCGGGATCCAGACGTTCAACATCGATTCGCGGGGCCGCTTCCCTGGCCGCTACCGGGCCGCGGTGCTGGCCAATCTGAGCCGTGAGTGCTCACGGGTACGCATGCATGGCGCCACCGGGGTGGACCTGGCCTACGTGGCCTCTGGAATCCTCGCTGCGGCCATCAGTTTCGGCCACCACATCTGGGATCACGCGGCCGGGGTGGCGCTGGCGCGCGCCGCCGGCGGCGTCGTGACCGATCTGTCGGGGGCGCCCTGGACGGCCGAGTCGAAATCGGCGCTGGCCGCCGCGCCCGGCGCACACGCACGCATGCTCGAGATCATCGCCTCGGCGGGCAGTCCGGAGGATCACCTGTGACCAGTGACGTCGCCACCCGTGTCATCCCCTGCCTGGACGTCGATGCCGGCCGGGTGGTCAAGGGTGTCAACTTCGAAAACCTCAGGGATGCGGGCGATCCCGTCGAACTGGCGGCCGCCTACGACGCCGAGGGCGCCGATGAACTGACGTTCCTGGACGTCACGGCGTCCTCCTCGGGCCGATCCACGATGCTGGAAGTGGTGCGCCGTACCGCCGAACAGGTGTTCATCCCGCTGACCGTCGGTGGTGGTGTGCGGTCGATCGAGGACGTGGACACCCTGTTGCGTGCCGGCGCGGACAAGGTGTCGGTGAACACCGCGGCCATCGCCCGCCCCGAGCTACTTGCCGATCTGGCGCGCCAATTCGGTTCGCAGTGCATCGTCCTGAGCGTCGATGCCCGCACCGTACCGCAGGGTTCGGCGCCGACACCTTCGGGCTGGGAGGTCACCACGCACGGTGGCCGCCGCGGCACCGGAATCGACGCCGTCGAATGGGCCAGGCAGGGAGCCGAACTCGGGGTGGGGGAGATCCTGCTGAACTCGATGGACGCCGACGGCACCAAGGCCGGGTTCGATCTGGCGATGCTGCGGGCGGTCCGGGCCGCGGTCACGGTGCCGGTGATCGCCAGCGGTGGTGCCGGTGCGGTCGGCCATTTTGCGCCCGCGGTGGCGGCCGGCGCCGATGCGGTATTGGCGGCCAGCGTGTTCCATTTCCGGGAGCTCACCATCGGCCAGGTGAAGGAAGCGATGGCTGCCGAGGGGATCACCATACGATGAGCTTGAACCCGGAGATCGCCGCCCGCCTCAAGCGCAACGCCGACGGACTGTTCGCTGCCGTCGTGCAGGAACACGGCACCGGCGACGTGCTGATGGTCGCCTGGATGGATGATGCCGCGCTGGCGCGCACGCTGGAAACCCGTGAGGCCACCTACTTCTCCCGCTCCCGTGGGGAGCAGTGGATCAAGGGCGTTACGTCGGGACACACCCAGCATGTGCACTCGGTACGACTGGACTGCGACGGCGACACCGTGCTGCTGGAGGTCGACCAGGTCGGCGGCGCGTGCCACACCGGCGATCACACCTGCTTCGACGCCGACCTGCTGCTGCCGCCGCAGGACTAGCGAAGTCGAGTACCCGACTACTCCACCACCCGCACGGCGGTGATCCGACAATCGGGTCATGTACGCGACGAAGAACCGGCTGAACACGGTGTTGACGGCGCCCGCCATGCTCGCGGCATGGTGGGCCGCCGCAACCGTCCTGAGCGCCTGGGGATTGCACGGCTATCAGGCCCACTTCTGGATCCCGGCGACCGCCGTGGTCGCAACTGCCGCCGCGGTGCTGGCGGTGCTGATCACGCGACAGCCATTGCCCGACAACCGAATCCGCGTGTCGGCCTACCTGTGCGCCTTCGCGGCGACTCAGGCTGACGGGGTGTTCAATGCCGTCGTCGCGATGACGCCGGGCCTCCCGTACACGCCGAGGAACCTCGAGGTCTGGGCCCTGGTGGCGGAGGTGCTGTGCACCGCAGCGCTGTCGGTGTGGACGTTCTTTCTCGTGCGCGCCTGGATGATCGAGCAGTTACCCCGGCGCTCGGACACCCGCAGCAGGCTCCGCCGCACCAGCGTGGGCTGCGCCGCGGCGACCGCTTCACTCGTGGCGCTTTTTGCGTCGAACATCGCCTACAACAACCTCGTCGACGCCTACGGGGTGCCGGACAACGACTTCCCGATGAACGCGGGTGACACCGGGCAGTGGTTGGTGCTGGCGCTGATGGTCGCGTTGGCGGGCGTGGCAGAGGAGCCGGTGTTCGTCGGCGTCGCCCTGTTGTTGTGGCCGCGCCTGCCGGGGCGCACCGCCGTCGGGGTCTGGGCGCTGACCTCGCTGGCCCGGGCCGGCATCCACCTGTATTACGCCGCCGGCGCCGGCGCCGCGACGGGTACCGCGGTCCTCCTGGTGATTCTGTGGTGCGCGGCCTGGTCCGGGTTCAACCTGTTCCTGGTGTATCGCACCCGCAGGCTCTGGCCGGTCATGCTGGCCCACGGCCTGCAGAACAGCATCGGATTTGCCGCCACGCTGTACCTGTCGTACGTCACCCTGGCCGACGAATTACTGCTCAGCGCCACCACCGGGCTCATCATGGGCACGGTGTTGTTCATGGTGTCCGGGAGCCTGTGCTTCGTGGTGCTCGGCATGCGCCGAGTCTGGCTCGGCCACACGGGCGCCGATCAGGTGAAGGGCAGGAACTGCCCGTTGGTCCAGACACCCCAGTGGCCGCCCGAGCCCCAGTCCCACCACACCATCGGGTGACCCTGCCAGAACTCGGCGGGCTTGGGCGGCGCATTGGCCGGGACATCAAGCACGGGACCGCCCGGATCGACCGGCTGGGCACCGGCCGTGGCCAGTCCGAAGCCGAGAGACGAGCCGATGATCGCGCCTGCGGCGACCAACGCCGCCAATGCTGACTTGCTCATGCCCAAAAGCTTAGCCAATCGAAACGATTCGTGGGTGGTGGCCCCGGCGTGGCCCTGCACGGAGTTGTCGGTGCGGTCGGACAGAATGACCAGCGTGATCGATTCCGCCGGGGCCCGCAAAGCGCGGGGTGCGTTCTTCACCCCGCCGGAGATCACCCGCTACCTGGCCCAGTGGGCCGTCCGCGATGAGGCGGACCGCATCTTCGAACCGTCGGCAGGTGAGGCCGCTTTCCTGGTCGCCGCCGCCCGCCGGCTCACCGATCTCGGTGCGGCCGCGCCGGTACTGCACGGTGTCGAGATCCACCCGGCCAGCGCTCGCGCCGCCCGCAAACGGGTGGCCGAGGCCGGGGGCACCGCGCACATCCGCACCGCCGACTTCTTCGCCGTCGACCCACAGCCGTCCTATACGGCGGTGCTCGGCAATCCGCCCTATATCCGCTACCAGGAGTTCCGCGGCCAGGCCCGCGCCCAGTCGCGGCGTGCCGCGTTGTCCGCAGGCGTCAGCCTGTCCGGGCTGGCGTCCAGCTGGGCGGCATTCACGGTGCATGCGGCACTCTTCCTGCGGCCCGGCGGACGGCTGGCGCTGGTGCTGCCCGCCGAGTTGCTCAGCGTCAACTACGCCGCCCCGGTGCGCAAATTCCTCTTCGACCGCTTCGCCACCGTCGAGTTGGTCATGTTCGACGAGCAGGTGTTCCCCGAAGCCGAGGCGGACGTGGTGCTGCTGCTGGCCGACGGTTTCGACAGTGGGCCGTCAGGGCATGCCGTCATCCACCGAGCCCGCAACGCGCGCTCGCTGACATCCGAACTGGCGCAACGTCATTGGGCGCCGCGGGATCCGTCGGACAAATGGGTCAGCGGTCTGGTCGGTGCCGCGCCGGTGGAGCATCTGCATGTACTGCACGACACGGACCGCTTCAGCACGCTGGACCACTGGGGCGACACCACGCTGGGCATGGTGACCGGGAACAACGGGTATTTCGCGCTGTCACCGAGCCGGGTGCGCGAGTTGGGGCTGCGGGCCGAGGACCTGCTGCCGCTCTCACCGCCGGGCAGCGCGCACCTGCGTGGGCTGATGCTCACCGCGGCGCAATTGCGCAGGCTGGGGGAGGACGGCAAGGCGATCCACCTCTTCCGGCCGGATGGCGCCCCTTCGGCAGCGGCGCAGCGCTACATCGACGCCGGCCACGCCGCCGGAGTGCACCTGGCCTACAAGTGCCGGGTGCGCAATCCCTGGTTCCGGGTGCCATTGGTGGCCCCCGCGGATCTGTTGCTCACCTGCATGAACGCCGACACTCCGCGGCTGGTCACCAACCGTGTGGCCGCGCACCACCTGAACTCGGTGCACGGGGTCTACCTGCGCGACGAGCTGTCCGCGCTCGGACAGGATCTATTGCCGCTGGCGTCGTTGAATTCCGCGACGGTGTTGCACGCCGAGATCGTCGGACGCTCCTACGGTGGCGGAATTCTCAAGCTCGAGCCCCGTGAGGCAGATCGATGGCTGGTGCCGTCCCCGGAACTGATCGTCGCGCGCGCCGCGCAACTGCGGGCCGCCCGGCGCACCGTGGCGGGCCTGCTGGCGCGCGGCCGGTTGCTCGATGCCGTACACGTCATCGACGCGGCACTGGGGCTCGACGAGGTGGATTCCATTCGTGCAGCGCGTGATTCATTGGCCACCCGGCGGGCGGTAAGGTCGCGGCGTGCCCGCTGAACCGTCCACGAAAGCCACCGCGTGGGCCATCTTCGACCGGATCGTCGCCGAGGCTGCACCGCATGGGCAGCACACCACTCCGTGGTTGCGCACCGACGATGCATCGGTTTACCAGCCGGACTTCCGAGTGCTGCGACGGCTGCTCGGGGTTCCGCTGTACCTGGATGCGCCGTCGACCACCGGGGTGCCCGCCCTGGCGCTCGACGTCTGGTTGTCCTACGAGTTGCGCCGCGCAGGCTTCGACAGCAATGCGGTGTGGCCGCGGGCCACCGAACCGCGCATCATGCCCAGTGCCATCGCCAATCTGCTGGAGGCGCTGCCCATCAAGGAGCGGCTTCTCATCGAGAATCGGCTGCAGCGCTCGATGAAGGGCGTGGCGGGGTCGAGCGCCAGCGTGTTGGGCAAGCACTACATGAAGCAGGTCGACATCGTGATGTCGGACTGGGACACCGGGCCGGAACTGCTCATCAGCACCAAGCGGATGGATTCCAGCTTCGGCAAGAACGCCGCCAACCGCGTCGAGGAGAGTTACGGCGATGCCAAGAACCTGCGGCTACGCCATCCGCTGGCCGCGCTGGGATTCGTCTACGGTCTGCGCTCCACCATCCTGACCACCGAGCCGGACAAGGCCGAATGGCTCATCGACCTGCTGGCGAAACTCGGCACCGAGGACGACGCCTACCACGCCGTGGCACTCATCATGATCGACTACGAGAGCGACGGCGCCCCGGCCGCCGAGGACGAAGTCGACAGCATCGAAAAGGCCGACCCTGACGTACTTTTCGACATCGTCGATGTGGAGACGGCGGCGGTCGACGAAGCCCTCGCAGCCTTGCCGCAGGTGGTGATCCGCCACGACACGGTGCCGCCTGCGCTGCAGCCCGCCCGCTTCCTGGCGGCCATGGTGAACCGCGTGTTGGACACCACCCCGGTCACCCGGCACCGTGAGGCTCGGCGGCGTCGCCGCGAGGCCTAAAGCACTCGCGAGCTCGCCTTGGCCCTGGCCGTCCACCGCCCGTCCTCGAAGCCGACGGTCACCGGGTGCTCGAAGGCAGCCGTCACATGCGCAGTGGTGACAGTCTCGCGGGCGGGCCCGGCGGCGACCGTACGGCCCGCACCGATCAGCAGTGCGTGGGTGGTGGACGTCGGCAGCTCTTCGAGATGATGGGTCACCAGGATCGACGCCATCTCCGGATGCGAATCATCCAGTGTGTCCAGGGTTTCCAGGAGCTGTTCGCGGGCGGCCACGTCCAGGCCGGTGGTCGGCTCGTCCAGCAGGAGCAGGCGCGGGTCGGCGATCAGCGCCCGGGCGATCAGGGTGCGGCCCCGCTCGCCCTGAGACAGCGTGGGCCACACCGAACCGGCCCGGGCCGACAGCCCCACCGTGTCGATCAGCTCGTCGGCGCGGGCCACCTGTTCCGCGGTGGGTGTCCAGCGCGCCGCGGTGTCGATGGTGGCGGTGACGCCGGTGAGCACCACCTCGCGCACCGTCAGTGGGTACTGAAGGCGGTGGCGCGGGTTCACATGGCCGATATTGCGCCGCAGCACCGACAGGTCGGTCTTGCCCATCTGATTGCCGAGCACCCGCACCGTGCCGCTGGTCGGAAAGGTCACGGCCGCACAGAAACCCAGCAGCGTGCTCTTCCCCGCGCCATTGGGTCCCAGCAGTGCCCAGTGTTCACCGGCCTGCACGGTCAGGGAGATGCCGTCGATGATCTGCTTGCCCTCGCGGCGGAAGGTGACGTCGGTGATGTCCAGAACGGGGGTCATGAGAAGGACTCCATCAAGGCGGTCAAGTGGGTGCGGCTGGCCGCGGCGGCGGCTTCGGGGGAGCGTGCGGCGATGGCTTCGGCGAGTTCCCGATGGCAGGCGTGGTCGGATTCTTCGGACCTGACCGGCGCGATTCTGAGCATGTCGATCATCGCAGTGCGCAGCCTGGGCAGGAATGCGTCGAAGAGCTGGATCAGCACGTCGTTGTGCGCGGCGGCGATGACGGCGCGGTGAAACGCCATGTCGGCGTCGACGTGATCCGGTACCGATTGGCCCGCCACGCCGCGGGCTGCCAGTGTGCGACGGATATCCCGCAGATCGGCCGGGGTGCGGCGGCGGGCGGCCAGCGCCGCGGCTTCGGCCTCGATCGCGATGCGAGCCTCGACGACCGAGGCAATGGTGGTGCGGCGCAGCACGGTGTCCCAATCCTCGGCGGCGTCGAGTGCGGTGACGAACACGCCCGCGCCCTGACGGCTCTCCAGGACGCCCTTGCCTGCCAGTTCACGGATGGCCTCGCGCAAGGTGGAGCGGCCGACGCCGAGTTGCGCGGCCAGTGTCGTCTCGCCCGGTATCCGATGGCCCAGCGGCCATTCGCCTCCGCGGATCCGGGTCAGCAACAGCTGGGCGGCCTGGGCGGCCAGGGGGTGGCGCTGAACTTGGGTGACCATCCCAACCTCTCTACTTGTCTGAGGAGTTGTGTCCAGTCTAGCCACCCTGACGCGCCGGCCCGCCTCAGCGTGCCCTGAGCACCTCGAGGGCCTTGTCGGCATGGGTGTCCATGCTGAACTCGCTGGCGATCACCGACAGGACGGTGCGATCGGTGTCGATG
>JAHFVC010000203.1 GCA_023264765.1 Mycobacterium sp.
CAACCCCCGCCTAGGCTCGCAAAGCATGAGCAAACGGGGCAGACGATGAGTGAGATCGCCGCCGCGCTCGCGAGCGCCGAGCGGGCATTCGCCAAGCCGACGTTGAGTCTGCTGGCCCGCAAGAACGCTCCCGTCGTCGTCGCGGTGTTCAGCCAGGTGTTCAGCCAGGACCGCACCGCGATACCCGCCGAACGATTCCATGCGCTCGTCGACGCCCTCATGCGCGAACTTGGGGCCGCTGAGGAGTCCAGTCGGGCGATGAGTCGACGGTGGGTCAGTGAGCAGTGGCTGGTTTTGGCGACCAGCGACGACGGGCAAGAGCAGTACGCGCTGACCTCACATGCGCGGGAGGCGATCGACTACGTCCACCGCCTCGCCGGAGACCGCTCGGTGTTTGGGGAGTCGCGGATCCGCACCATCGTGGAGGCAGCGCGGCGCTGCGCGATGGACGCCGACCCCAACACCGACACCCGGCTCGCGCGCCTGGACGAGCAGATCGCCGCGTTGCGCGCCGAACGCAAGCTCTTGGCGGCCGGCGCCGGCGCCGAGGTGGTGCCGCAGGCACGGGTGGTCGAGCAGTACCTCAACGTGCGTGACATGACCGCGCAGCTGCCGGCGGACTTTCTGCGCCTGTCCGAGCACGTCAAGAACATGCACCGCACACTGGTCGAAGAGTTCCGTCACGAGGGCCGGCGCACCGGCGAGGTCCTCGACACCTACCTGGAGCGTTCGGCGGCGCTGATGTCGGAGTCATTGGAGGGCAAGGCATTCATGGGTGCGGTGGAGTTGCTGCGCGACGAGGACCTGATGAATCAGCTGCGCCGCGACCTGGACGCGATCGCCTCGCATCCCTTCGCGGTCACCCAGCCGGCCGGTGAGGTGGCCGACTTCCGCAACACCGTGTCCTCGATC
Source organism: Mycobacterium sp. (assembly GCA_023264765.1). GTDB lineage: Bacteria > Actinomycetota > Actinomycetes > Mycobacteriales > Mycobacteriaceae > Mycobacterium. The sequence continues at coordinate 913 of JAHFVC010000203.1, forward strand.
CGGCGCGGCATCACCACCGTGTTGGAGGCCCGCCGGCGGCTGTCCTCGACTCTGCGCGCTTACATCACCAGCCATGACGCGCTGCGCGATCGTGATCTCGACGATGCGCTGCGGGAAGCCAAGAAGGAGATGGCCGGGTGGATGCGGGTCAGCGGGCCGCGGGCGCGGGTGCCATTGCAGCTGGGGTTGGCCGGGTTGCAGATCGGCAACACGCGGGACAGGTTCTTCGATCCCGCCGAGCATGCGCCGCCGCCCCCGTTGGTCGACACCGCCGCCGACGCGGCGCCGGCTCCGTCGTTGGAGGTGCTGCGCCAGCGGGGTGGGCCGAGTGTGGCGGCGTTGCGGGCCGCGGTGCGTGCTGCCCTTGATGGTGACGGGGTGTCGGCGGCACAGGTGTTCAATGCGTTGCCCGAGGAGTTGCGCCGCCCGGTCGAGGTGCTGGGGTTGATGCAGTTGGCGGCGGCGCTCGGCGCCCTCGACGGCACCGGCGAGGAGGGCAGTGAGGTGGTGGACACGGTGCGCGTGGATGGCACGCGGCGCGCGCTGCGGCTGCCGCTCATCGCCTTCGATCACCGTCACCGCGGCGAGTTGGCCCCGGCCGGCAGCGAGGAGCACCGGTGACCGAGGTGGAGGACGCTGAAGATGTCACGGGCCCGCAGTGGGCAGCCCCGGAGGAGGTCGACGATTTCGACGGGCCGGGCCCGCTGTTCGAGGGCGATCAGGGGCAGCTGGCCGGCGAGGTGCGACGCACCTTGGTGTCGCTGCTGAAGAAGCGCTACATCTCCGCTGACCGCAACCCGGTCGACTGGCGGGTATTGACGCAGAATCGTCGGCTGCTGGAATCGCGGCTCAACGAACTGTTCATCACGCTGGTCGTCGACGCCGACCGCGGCGTGGCCTACAAGCGCCATGCCCACCCCGATCAGGGTACCCAGCCGTTCCCCACGGTGCTGCACGATCAGAGCTACTCGCGTGAAGAAACGATCCTGCTCGTGCACCTGCGGATGCTGTTGCGCGGCGCCCAGATCGAGGACCCGGCGGTCTTCGTCGACCGCAGCGAGTTGATGGAGGAGATCGCCAACTACCGGCCGGCTGAGGCCACCAACCAGGTGCGGGATGAGAAAGCCGCCCGGGCGGCGATCGACTCGCTGGTACGGCTAGATCTGCTGATCGACAGCGGTGACGCCGAGCGGTTCCGGGTGGCGCCGATCGTCGAGGTCCTGATGTCGTTGGAGCGGCTCACCGAACTGGTGGTGTGGCTGAAAACGCTGCAGCCCGGCGACGGTGCCACCGCGGAGGGGAAGTGACGATCGTCCTGATTGGTGCGGGGATCAGCGCCGGGTTGTCGACGTTTCGGGGTACCGACGGCTTGCGGGAAGGGCATCGTGTCGTCGCCGTTGCCACTGCGAACTTGCCCCTAGAAACAGCTAGACCCCCTTGTCCACGGGTGTGGGGGGGTCTGCATCGACAATGCTACACCGGGTTGGCATTCGCGGCGGACCCCGACCCCTTTATCGCTGGGGTGGTGATATGACGAGGGGCGGGCAGTGGCGGCTGGAGTCGATGCAGCTGGTCAACTGGGGTGGCTTCGAAGGACACCACCGGGTGGATCTGTCCGCTGCGTCCACGCTGATCAGCGGTGCCACCGGCACCGGGAAGTCGACGCTGCTCGACGCGTACGTCGCGCTGCTGATGCCTTCGCGGATCCCGTTCAATGGGGCGTCCAACGACAACGTGACCGGGCGGGCTCGCGGCGGTGATCAGCGAAACGTGTTGCGCTACATGCGCGGCAAGATCGACGATGACCGGCTGGCCGGGTCGGCGACGTTGACCGATCAGGTGCTGCGCGGTCGTGACACCCCCACCTGGTCGGCGATCGCGGCGACCTGGGAGACCGGGGATGGGCATCTGTTCAGCGCGGTGCGGCTGTACTACGCCGCGCCGTCAGCTACTCGGTTCGAGGACATCACCAAGCGGATGGTCACTGTCGAGGGCGGGTTCGACCTGGCCGGGGTCGCCGAGTTCGCCGCCAACCAGTTCGATCCTTCGCAGCTACGCAACCGGTTCGGCGGGTTGGAGTTTCACGGCTCCTACCGCAGTTTCAGTACCGCCGTGTGCACCCGGCTGGGGATCGGGCTGCCCGGCGAGGGGGAGCGGGCGCTGGGGCTGTTGGCGCGGATCCAGGCCGGGCGTGCGGTCACCACCGTCGACGGACTGTTCAAGTCGATGGTGTTGGAACGGCCCAAGACCCTGGCGGTCGCCGACGAGGCGACCGCCCATTTCGATGATCTGCAAGCCTCCTACGCGGCGATGAAAACCGCTGAGCAGCAAGTCGAAGCGCTGGCTTCCATCACCGAGTGGCACAGCGACTGGTGCGGCGCCCAAGCTGATCTGGAGACCATCGACGCGGTCGGACTCAACGTCGACGGCCAGACCGCACTGCGGGTGTGGGCGCTGCGCACCGAGCAGCGACTCGTCGCCGAAGCGACGCACGCGGCCGCAGCGGATAAGGCAGACGCCCACGCGCGGGCTGCGGCCGCGCGGCGCGACGAACACGACGCCGACACGGCGCTGGAGGCGATGCACGCCGCGCACACCGGCGGTTTGACTGCCCAGATCGACGACCTGGACCGCAATATCGAGGCGCTCTCGGCGGCTCACCGCGACGCCGAACAACAACTCAAGATCTACCGAGAACGCACCATCGCGCTGGGGACCCCGCCGAGCACCGCCGAACAGTTCGCCGCCGCCGCGGCCGTGGCCGCCGAATTCCTCGCCGACCACTCCGAGACGGCGGCCGCGCTGCGCGGGCGCCGCGACGCCGCCGTCGGCCACCACCACCGCCTGCAGGAACGTCGCGCCGGCCTGGCCGAGGAACTGGAGTCGCTGTCAGGTCGCACCGGGGTCATCCCCGCCGATCTGCACCAGGCACGATGCGCCGTGGCGGCCGCGATCGGGTGCGTCCCCGCCGAGGTGCCGTTCGTCGGTGAGCTGATCGACATGCGGGCGGGTTTCGGAGCGTGGCGACTGGCCGCCGACCGGGCGCTGGGCGGGTTCGCCACCACCGTGCTGATCGACGCCGAGGACCTCGACCGGGCACGTGGGCTGATCAACGACCTCAGCCTGTCGCGGCGACTGAGCTTCGAAGGTGCCCAGCCGGGCGCGCCCATCCCGTCGGGCGGCGACGATCGCCGCCTGGCCGGTCGCATCGTGGTCGACGAGGCCTCGGTGTTCGCCGGCTGGCTGCTGGACCGTATCGTCGCCGGCTTCGACTACGTCTGTGTCGAGGACCCCGACGACCTGGCGGCAGTGCAGCGCGGCCTGACCATCACCGGACAGACCAAGGCTGGGCGCCGCGGCGCGCACGGCGGAAACCGCGCCCCGGTGATCGGGTTCTCCAACACCGAACGCCGCCACCAGCTGCGGGCCGACGTCGACGTCGTCGAGGCCGAGATGGCTGACTCGGCCGCGGCGATCGGCGATCTGGACCGTGAACTGGATGCGCTGCACACCCGGCGTGACGCCCACCGCTACATCGCCGACACCACCTGGTCGGGCATCGACGTCGCTGCCGCGGCTGAGCGCATCAATGCCGCCGCCGCGCAGCGCGCCGAGCTCGCGGCCGGCGGCGGGGAAGCCACCCAGGTCAGTGCTCGCCGAGACGAGCTGCGCGCGCGCCGTGAAAGTGCCGCGCGGATCCGGCATCTGGCTGAAGCGGACCTCGAGCGTCTCACCGAGGACCTCGAGGGGTTGCAGGTGCGGGGGGCGGATCTCGCCAGCGAGCTCGTCGAGGCGGTGCCCGCCGCCGGTGAGGACGTCCTCACCGCGCAGTTGGCGGCCCGGCTCGACGACGAATTGGCCGCGGCCGCCGGCGAGAAGGTCGCCGCCGCCGGCTTTGACGATGCCCTGGCCCGGCTGGCCGCGGCGCTGTCCGCCAAGTCCGACACCGCGCGCGCCGCGGCCGCGCGCGCCGCCAAGATGCTCACCGCGACCTTCGAGGCGTTCCAACGGCAGTGGCCGCGACCCGATCTGGGTACCGACGTGTCCGCCTACCCCGGCTACCGCGACATCCTCGACGAGCTCAACGCTCAGGGGCTGCACCAGCGTCGCGCCACCTTCGTCCGCGACGTCAACGACTGGACCGGTATCGATCTGCTGCGTCTGCACGGCGCCTACGAAGAGGCCGTCGAAGAGATCGAATCCCGGCTGGGCCCGATCAACGACATCCTGGCCACGCTGGCGTTCGGCGCGGGCGCGGACCGGCTGCACATCACGCTGCGCCGCACCGACACCGCGGATGTCACCGCGTTCCGCAAGGAACTCAAAGCCCTGGCCGGGGCCAGCACCGCATCCGGTGACGACGAAGCCAAAGTGCACGAACGGTTCCTCAAGCTGGCCCGGTTCATCAACCGAATCCGCAAGTCGGAGAGCACCTCTGAGCGTGACTACTACCTCGATGTGCGCCGACACGTCTACATCGAAGCCGAACGCCGCGACACCGCCGGCGCCACACTGAATGTCTATGCCAGCCTGGCGGGAAAGTCCGGCGGCGAATCCCAGGAACTCATCGCCTTCATCGTCGGGGCGGCGCTGCGCTATCAACTTGGCGACGCCCAATGGCCCCGCTACGCGCCGGTTATCCTCGACGAGGGCTTCATCAAGTCCGATGCCGCCTTCGCTGGGCGCGCGGTGGCCGCCTGGAAGGGGCTCGGTTTCCAGCTGGTCATCGGCGCACCCGACGACAAGGTCAACAGCATCGAACCCCACGTCGACCGCATCTTGTGCGTCACCAAGAACAGCAACCATCGCTCCCACATCACCGCGCTCACCGACACTGCCCCGTCCCCACCGGCAAGTGCCCGAGTGCGCACCACCAAGGCTCGGAGGCGGTCGTGAACACCGACGAGACGTGGCTGGCGACGGTGGCTGGGAAGGTCACCGAGCAGCAAGACCGCGCTGAGGACATCATCGCCCAGGCAGCCGCCTCGGCCGACAAGATGCGCAGCGAGGCTCAGGCCATCGCGGAGCGGGCAGCAGCCGCGGAGAATCCCGACCTCGCCGCCGCGTGGGCCGCACTTGCGGCCGCCGCTGAGGCCATGGCCGAGGGCAGTTCATCGCTGGCGCGCATCATGACCGGGCTGCGGAACTGGGTGGCGGCCACCGGCGTCGACATCGCGGTCACGCAGTCCGACGTCGCGGCTGCCGACGCCGACGCGTGTCGGCGCATCGCCGAGATCCGCGCCGCCAGCGGGCGCGATCAGGACGCCGCCGCTGCGGAAATCCTCGGGGAGACCCGGGCCGCGAACGGTGCGCGCATCGCCGGACTGCGCGACTGGATCCCGATACCGCGACAGCCATGAGCGCGACGCACCAAGGAGGACAAGCGAAGTGAGCCAACGCGTTACGCGCACCGAGGTCATCAAGAACGCGCTTGTCGGCCAGGTCGTGGGATCCCCGACTGATCTCAATGGCGGACGTATCAGCGGCGAGCTCGCCGCCTCGCTCACCGAACGCATCGAGGACGAACTGTTCGGATACGCCTCGACCGCAGAACTCTTGCTGGAAGCGCGCACCATTAGGACGGTCGAGGAGCTCGATCGGCTGCCGGTCGGGGTGGTGGTGAGATCGGCTGAGGGCAGCATTGCCTGTCGATTCGACGCCACACGCGGGGTGGTCTTCGGTGATGAGCGCCCATTTCCCTGGGTGCGACTGGCCTTGACCGCTCGGGTTCTGTGGACCCCCGATGAAGCCGGATAGCGAGGCACTCGTCGCGTGCCGGGTGTAGGTCAGCGCGGGGGTGAGTCAGCCGGCGGTATCGCGATGATATCGCTGCTGAGCCCAAAAAGCGCTTCCGGTAGCCGGGATTCCGGCCATGCGGTCCATGTGGATCCGCGCGGTGGTGAGCGACATCTGAGGACGATGAATGGCGATCACGCGCGCCAGCGCTACCTGATAACAGCCGCCGACCGGGTAGTCGGGATCGGGCTCAGGCGCAGCGAGTAGCGGGTGAGCGTCTGCGTCGAGTAGTTCGACCTCGTAGTAGGCCCTTTCGCCCACGCGATAGAGCGCTTGCAGCATGGGCACCAAGGAGGGGTCGGGCACACAGACAGCCCAGGCGTGGGCGAAATCTTGGTTCGAGGTCACGTACAACTTGTTGATGTCGTAGATGAGACCGGAGGCAAGGTCTGGATCCGTGGTCTTCTTGCGAGCCTCTACCACGCCGGCGCGAAGCACGTCGGCGTACACACCGCGCTGTTGTGCGACCGGCAGTAAGAGATCACCGATTCGGCGTCCGCTCCAGCCGGCATGCCAGTAGCGCGTACCTGTCTTCGCCACCTTTACCTCCTTGTGAAGACCGTAGCGGAAAACCTACCGGCAATCGAACACCTGTACGATCCGGGTATGGAGCTGCGCTTGGCCTACCGAGGCCGGCAGGAGCCGCGGGCTGCGCACTGGCCGTCGCGCGGTGCCGCCCCGGGCAGCGGCTCGGAACTGGTAGGGATCGCCCAATGTGGTTGCAGCACAGGACGGTCTCGCACTGTGGATCTGCCCTGGTAACCGAGGGGGCCTTATGTTCGAGGACTGGCCTGTGACGATGGACCCGCCGCCGCGGACGGTGGTTGATCCACCTCAACCCGTGCTGGTGGATCTGAGCCGCATCCTCGACAACCGCGACGACGCGTTCCGTCGCGACGCGGTCTCGATGAGGGTCAAGGCCGAGGGGCTCGAATTCCTCGACCGGGTTCCCGGGCATCTTCACGCTTGGGCCCGTTCCACTCGCGGAGGCTGGCTTGCCCTAATCACCTGCGAGATTCCGACGGGAAACAAGAAGGGCCGACTCAAGATTCGGCAGTGGTGTCCAGCCCGAGCGGTGACGCCCAACGGCCAAGACTGAACCGTGACGGCACCCCTTGTCCCATCAGCGTGTCGCGTTTGCAGTCGTTGGCTGGGTTAGAAGAAGCCGCGGTGGCCCTCGCCGTTTCCTCCTGGGGTGGCAGTTTTCGGGGGTGTCACCGGTTTGGGTGCCACGCTCATCGGGGCTCGGGTCACATTGATGCGTGGCCCGTCGTTCTGCGTTGGGGCGGTGGATCGCGGCCAGTAGTTCTGGTTTTGGCGAGGTATCGCTGATGTCGGGGTGTCCGGCTCGGGCGGAGGTGGTGGCGGCGGCGGAGGTAGTGGCGGCACCGGTGCCGCGCTCGGGGTGGGCGCGACGCTGCTGAGCGTGGGCTGCGTGCTGGTCGGTGTCACGTCGGGGGTCGAGTCGTTCTCGTCGCTGCCGGTGGACAGGCGCCATACGAGCAGCGCGGCCACCACCACCGCCGTGGCCACCAGGGCGAGGATGGTCATCCGGGTCTGCCTGGCGTCCAGGCTCGGCCGGCGACGGTGCTGCTGGGCGCTCGGGGTCCACGAGCCGATACTGGACAGCGGTGTGCTGATCCGGCCGGCGGCCGGGGCCGCATCACCGTTTCGGTCGGTTTCACGGTGGTTCAGCCGATAGTCGTCTGCCGCCGGCATGGGTTCGGCGACGGTCTCGTTGTCCCACCAGCGGACGTCGCGGTCACCGAACAGGTAGTCGAAGTCCTCATCCCAGAGGGCTTCTCGTTGCGTCACGTGTCGATGCTAACGCCGCGAACGGGTGCCCATCCAGCAATGAATGTGATCGGCCGAGTCCATGAGTGCGTCAAACCGGTCACCGGACCTCGGGTATGCGGGCGGGTCCGTGCCGGGCACCGTCGCGGATCGGCAGGGGGGTCGGATTGTCTTGTGCCAGTCGGCGAATGGATTCGCGGGTCCGTCTTCCCCATTCGGGGCGTAGTGCGTACATGAGGACGTGCCAGTAGGGCATCCACAGAGTCCGTAAGGCGTGGTGTTCGTCCATGTCGGAGAACGCCGGGGCCTGTTGGGCCCACCGCCAGGCGATGCCGCTGGCGATGTCGTCGAGGATCCAGTACAGGAGCTCGTCGGAGTCGGTGGTTTCGCGCAGCACCCACCCGTGTAGCGGGTCCCACGTGCGGTAGCGCAGCGCGTCGGCATCAAGGCTGTAGGTGGGAGTGTCTTCGAAGGCTTCGTCGTCGGATTCGAGGCGTTGCGGCACGACGGCGTCGCGGCTGATCTGTTCGCCGGCAAGGCTTGTCAGTGCGGCCGTCATCTGATCGAGCACTGGCTGGAAGTCGTTGGGGGAGACGAGCGGTGCGGCGACCACCTCGGGTGCGGTAGTGAGGACGGCAGCTTCCCCGTTCACGTGAGGGACCGCAACGTCGACGGTGTCCAGGGTGTCGACGTCATCGTCGATCTCGGCGACCCCCATGTAGTCGACTCTGTCCGGGTCCATGAACGAGTCGTCGGCCAGCGAGGGGTCTACGACGTAGGCCAGGTCGACGGCGAAGTCACGCATCCCGAAGTGGGGCTGTTGTCCCGGGGTGTACGCGCTGAGGATGACAGCACTCACCCACATGAACGGTCCGCGGTCGTCGCGATCCGCATGCTGGCCGGCGCTGCGGGCGGCGTTGGACTCGCGAGGAAAGCGATACTTCAGGCGTTGGTCCAGGCGTGCGTAGAAGAATTCGCCGGTTCCGTGAGGGTTGGTGCGGCGGTCGACGGTATGCCCGGTGATGGGCAGTTGGGCGCGCAGTTCGTCTGGGCCCGTCTGGAGGCGTCGGATGGCGAACCTTGGCACAGTCAGAACCTACCGTTCATGTGTCGGTTGAACAGGAAGCTCGGGAACGGCCCGGGCGTGGTCGCTTCGGGTCTCGGTTGTGCTGAGCGGCCAGTGCCCTGCGCCGTTCAGGCCGCCGCGGCGCTGTGGCGTGAGGTGCTGGCACCGGCCGCCGCCTCCTTGTCGAGCTTGGATTTGATCTCGTGGACCGACGTGCCGTTGTTGTTCTTGACGGCGCCTCGCACGTGCTTGCCGCCGGTGATGGCGCCGTTGGAGTCGCTGCTGGCCGGTTTTTTCGATTCGTCCTTCTTGTCCGAATCCTTCTCGGATTCGGGCTTGGGCTTCTTGCGGGTGGGCGCGGTCGTCTGCGACTCGGTTGCCTTCTTGGGCTCGTTGGACGGAGTGTCAGCGGTAGTCGATGGGTGCTGTGCCGCGGTGGGCGCCGTGTCCTTGGTGCCGGTCGGCGGGCCGTCCTTGGGTTCGACGGCCGCGGTGGTGGTTTCGTCGGTCTTTGTCGCCTCTTCGGTGACCGTAGCCGAGGCCGGTTCGGTCTTCTCGGGGGCCGCGATCGTCACCGGGCTGCCGGCGGCTTCCTGTGCCGCGGGGTTCACCTCGGTCGCGGCCTTTGTCGCCTCTTCAAGCGCTGCGGTCTTGGTGGTCTTGCCCTCGGCGGGCATGCTCGACGCGGCGCGCTTGGTGGTGTCGGTTGCCGATCCCGTATCGCTGGCGGATTCCGTCGATTCAGGTGTGACCGCAGCCGGGGGATGGGCGGCAACGCTCAACGTGAGGACCCGCGGCTGGGAGAGGGCACCGGCGATGGTGGAACCGATGTCCAGCGCCGAAGCAATGACGTTCAATCCAGCCGAGGTTGCCAAGGCGGCAACATTGACGGCGCCGTTGACGGTGGCCGCCAGGGCATGCGGCAGTCCGTACACGAGGGACGGAAGTCCAGCTGCCTCCAGGAGGCCGCTGGCAACGGTGGCTACGCCGCTGGTGAACGAGGTAATCATGTTCGCCGCGGTGGTGGTGAGGTTCGCGGCCGTGCTGAAGGGTATCGACGCCAACGAGCCGGCAGTCCTGAAGACCGTGTTGACCGTGGTGACTCCTGCCCCGACGAGCACCGACAGCGCGTTGGTGTAGCTGGCTGGGCTCAGCGGGGCCGCGCCGATGGTGTTGATGGCGGTTTGGAGAGCTCCGGGTGTAGTGCCCTCACCGAACCAGGTGCTCACCGCCGAGGAAGCGCCGTTGGTGAGCTTCGTCAAAGCGATGCTCGCGGCCCCCGAAAACGCTGATGTGACGCCGTTTACCCCGGCCACCGCTACGGTCACCGGCGCGGACACTATGCCCTGTACCGCGGTGAGCACGCCGTCGACGAGAGCGCTGCCCGAGGCGTCACCGACGGCGCCGATCAGACCGTTGACCGTGGACAGGATGTTGGTGATCTGAGCGGTGACCCCGGTGACCAGTGTGGTGCCGAGAGTGAGAGCGTTGACGCCGAGATCCCTTGCAGCGGTGAGCCCGTTGTTGAGTGCGAGGCCGGCGATGCCCAGTGGAGCCGTCAGCAGCCCGGTGTAGCTGGACACCGACAGTGGGTTGTTGATGATGTTGGCCACGGCTTGCAGCGCAGTGCCCAGCGATCCGGTCAGCGTGGATGTCAGGAGGTCTGCGACCTGGCCGGTGGTCAAGGTGAGGGTGTCGTTGGTCGTCCCCACTGTGGCGGCGAGGCTGGTCAGCCCGCCGTTGGACGAGGCTTTCAGCGCGGTCAGAACCGCGACCAGCGTCGGATTGGCGGTGGCGGTGATCAACCCGTCCCACAGGGTGTTGTTCAGTGCCACAGCGGAATTGAGTGCACCGATGAGGGTCTGTCCGGGCACGCCGACAAGGGAGGTTGCCGTGGAGGACACCGAGTTCGCGGCAGTGTTGAGGTTGTTGATCAGTGCCTCGATGTCGGCCGGGGTGATGAGCGCCGTCAGCTGAATGGTCGACGTCGAGATGTGGGGGAGTGCGATATCGCGCGGTGCGGGGTGCGGAGTGACCAGCGGGGTGAACGCGATGGCAGACGCCGTGGTGAGCGCCATTCCGGCGGTTAGGTAGGAGCGGGCAGAGATTTCCATGCGTTCGGCCTCCGGAGCTAGAAAGAATTGAGCTGGCGTAAGTATCCCAGGACGGACGAAATGTCTCCAGGCGAATACGTGCATGGTTTGCGACTCGAATGCTGCGATGGCGGCCTGAACGAAAATTGGGCCGCGGTGTTTCGCGGACACGCTCCATCGGAGGCGAATATGGGGAACTTAACCTGTCTCCAACGCGAGCGTGCCGCATACGGCGAAATGCAGCCAGCCTGTGAGAAATTGCGTTAGGCTTTATTGAGCTACGTTGCGGCGGAAGAATCTCCGCGTGCCATGCTTGCAAAACGGCTCAAATGGAGTTGGTGCGCAACGGTAATGGTACTCGTCGGGCCCGCTCGATGTTTTCCGATAATAATGTCTGCTTC
>JAHFVC010000482.1 GCA_023264765.1 Mycobacterium sp.
GTCGGTCCGGATGCACCGCCTCCTGCAGCGCCTCCGCCTGCTCCTGGCGGGTTGGCGCCCGGGCCGCCGCCACCGCCGCCTCCGGCGCCCCTTCCTGCGCCGCCGGGTGCTCCCACACCCGGTACAGGCGCGGCGAGCGACGCGGCGAACAAGGAGAGCCGCGAGGTCGCGGATGTCATCGCGCAGCTGCATGAGCTGGACAAGTCGGCGGCGAGCACGATTGATGCGATCCACGCGGCCGGGACTGCGGGCCAGCAGCAGCTGGACGGCATCACCAAGGACGTTCAGGACAAGATCACCGAGCTGGGTCCTCGGCTGGACACGCCCGCTGGCCAGCAGGAGCTTCGGGACTTCTTGAAGGAGAAGTTGACCGCGGCCAAGAAGATCATCGATCAGCAGATCGCCGATGCGGACGCCAAGGCCCGGCACACTCGTGAGTTGACGCAAAAGTACGCCGACATCGGTGGCGGCGGCGACGACGTTAAGCCCGCCGGCAACGCTGGAAACGGCGGCAACGGCGGTGAGGGTGGCGGCCCCAGCGGCGGCGGCCCGGCGGGTAGTAGCGAGCAGGGCACGACCCCGTCGAGCGCACCGGTGAACGCGGCGGCGCCGGGGACCTCTCCGTACGGGCAGGGCATGATGCCGGGCGCGGGCATGATGCCTGCGGGTATGTCGATGCCGCAGATGCCGTCCTTCGGCGGAGGCGGCGGAATGCCCTCGTTCGGTGGCGGTGATCCGCTGAGCGCCTTGGGCGGCTTGGGCAGCCAGGGGCTGGGTCATGATCCGTCGTCGTCGTTCCGTGATGACACCAACAGCGGCAAAGGCTCGGGCAATGACGGACCGTCGAACTCGAAGTTCAAGGACGGCACCGAGACCGGTCAGGGGAACAACGGCGGCAAGCCGGGCAGTGAGACCAATGGCAACACGTCCCCGGCGGGAGCCCCCGGGACGACCGGAACCAATGGCGGTGCAACGGAATTGGCCGGCAACCATCAGGGCGCTCCGGGCACGGACCCGACCGCACCCGCTCCAACGACGCATGTGTCGTTGCCTGGCGGGCTGGACACCGAGGCTCGCACCGTGCAGGGTGCGCAGGCGGTCAAGTCGGCGCTCGGCGGCGCGACGGTGGCCGATGCGTGGCACCAGGCAGGCGTGACGGTACCGCCGCCGGGCACTCCGGTGACCGATCCGATTCCGCCAACCAAGTTGAAGGCCGGCGACGTGGGTATCTGGCAGGACCACCTGGTGATGGCCTTGGGTAACGGCAAGGTGCTCGTTTCCGGCCAGCCGCAGCCGTTGTCGAGTGTGGGCACCGGCCCCGATTTCCTGGGGTGGATGGACCCGAGCGCGTTGGCCCCCAAGGGTGGCGCCTCGGCCACGCCTCCTGCTGCGGCACCGCCGCAGCAGCCGCCGGCGGGCCCGCCCGGGTTGCCGTCCTAAGGAACTGTGAGTGTGGGAGCGGGTGGGCGATGACGCGAAGTCGCGGTGAGAGCCGTGCTATCGGGTCATCGCCCACTGCTGCGCGAGATGTAGGTGTCCGATGAGTTTGGATGGGTTTGTTCGTGCCGCGGGGGCGGCGATGGGTATGGCCCGCGAATCGTTCGGCACCGGTGGTGTGGCGTTGGCGCCACCCCCTGGCCTTGGCCCCCGCCCGGACCGCACTGGCGACGGATCGGGCGCTGCCGCAACAGCTTTCAGCCACGAGTCAACACGCATTGACGATCACCTGGCGGCGCTGAGCGAACACGATGCCGCCAGTGGCGCGCAGCTGCAACAAGCGCTGACCTCCGCTGGTGTCTCGCGCGGTCGGATGGACTCGGTGATCGCCACGGCGGTGGCCGATGTGCAGGCAATGGGCATGTCCACCAACACCGTTGAAGGCCAAAAAGCGTTGGTAGCGGCCATCAAACGGCACCTGGAGGACACCAAGTCCACCCTCGGCCAGGGCAGCGCCGACGCCTCCACCCAGGCCGCGTCAGCGAACGCGAACGCCGCGGGCTACCAGAGCATCGGGCACCCGCCCGCCGGGGCAGCCCCGGCAATGCCGCAGATGCCGATGCCGCAACTGCCCCAGATGCCGATGGGCGGCATGGGTGGTGGCTTCCCCATGGGCGGCGGCATGCCGCTAGCACCCCTGGGCGCACTCGGAAACCTGTTCTCGCGCACCGGGTTCGCCCAAGATGCCGGACACACATCGAGCAACCCGGTGGGCGACGGGCTCGGCGGCACCGTTCCGGGCTCGGAGAACACGTCCTCCGCCGCAGCGATCCCTGTCAGTGAGGTCGACCTACGCAAGAAAGGGTTCCCCGGCGGGGCGGACGCTTACCGTGACTACATCGGAAAAACCCTCGACCACAAGGGAATTACCGATCCGGTGGCGCGGGCGAACTGGACTCGTGGCTTCATGACTGCCGCTAGCCGCGAGTCCGGGTTTCGCCCCGATGCGGTGAACATGAGTGATTCCAACGCGCACGGTGCGCGGATGGCCGATGGTGCTCCGGCCAATTCGTCACGTGGCGGTTTGCAGACCATCCCGTCAACGTTCGCCGCGAACCACGAGCCGGGGACCAGTCGCAGCATCTATGACCCGATCGCCAACATCGCGGCGGCGATGAACTATGTGATGCGCCGCTATCACGTGGCGCGCGACGGATCGAATTTGTCGTCGGTCGGCCAGTTCAATCCCCACCACGCACCAGGAGGTTACTGATCGTGAGTTTGGATGGGTTTGTTCGTGCCGCGGGGGCGGCGATGGGTATGGCCCGCGAATCGTTCGGCACCGGTGGTGTGGCGTTGGCGCCACCCCCTGGCCTTGGCCCCCGCCCGGACCGCACTGGCGACGGATCGGGCGCTGCCGCAACAGCTTTCAGCCACGAGTCAACACGCATTGACGATCACCTGGCGGCGCTGAGCGAACACGATGCCGCCAGTGGCGCGCAGCTGCAACAAGCGCTGACCTCCGCTGGTGTCTCGCGCGGTCGGATGGACTCGGTGATCGCCACGGCGGTGGCCGATGTGCAGGCAATGGGCATGTCCACCAACACCGTTGAAGGCCAAAAAGCGTTGGTAGCGGCCATCAAACGGCACCTGGAGGACACCAAGTCCACCCTCGGCCAGGGCAGCGCCGACGCCTCCACCCAGGCCGCGTCAGCGAACGCGAACGCCGCGGGCTACCAGAGCATCGGGCACCCGCCCGCCGGGGCAGCCCCGGCAATGCCGCAGATGCCGATGCCGCAACTGCCCCAGATGCCGATGGGCGGCATGGGTGGTGGCTTCCCCATGGGCGGCGGCATGCCGCTAGCACCCCTGGGCGCACTCGGAAACCTGTTCAGCGGCGCGGGCCGCCCGTCCGGCCCCGGTGGTGAGGCTCCCGGGACCGCGGAGCTGGCGGGGATGGTGCGCAGCAACAGTGGCGGCGGCGCGGTGGGGGATCAGATCGTGCACAACGCCTTGACCCAGTTGGGCGTGCCGTACGAGTGGGGCGGCGAAAAGCCCGGCGTCGGTATGGATTGCTCGGGTTTGGTGCAGTACGCCTACCACAAAGCGGGAATCTCGATCCCGCGCACGACCTACGCGATGACGGACTGGGGTGTGCGCGTGCCGCCGGCTGACGCGCGACCGGGCGACATTCTGCTGTGCAACCGGCGAGACGGGGCGTGGCAGCACGTGATGTTGGTGATGAACGACCACCAGACGGTGGAGGCACCGCAGCGGGGTGTGCCCGTGAGGATCGGGAAATGGCCCTCTGGCTCATTCGAGGTCAGACGGGCCTCATAGACAAACGTTTGAAGGGGTAAAGGGGAGAGAGATGCCGCCGGGCGGTTTGAATTATGCGTCATTAGAGCAGGTTTCGGCGTGGCGATTCCTGCGCCATCGGATTGCGGTGGCCATCGGCCGGCGCAATGTGCGCCTTGTGCACGATCCGTCGAAGAACTCGATCGCCGCGCTGCGGGTGAGTTTCGTGGCGTCGATCGTGATCGTGGCGATCTTCTGCGTCATTGCGTTCATCAAGCCGCAGGGTCAGATCGGCAAGTCGAGCATGGTGGAGGCGCGTGGCTCCAATGGCGTGTACGTCGATGTGGGTGGCACGTGGCATCCGGTGCTCAACAAGGCCAGCGCCCGGCTGATCACCGGGCAGGCCCAGGACCCC
>JAHFVC010000483.1 GCA_023264765.1 Mycobacterium sp.
CGCCTACCGCGACCAAGACCTCCAGAACGCCCGCAACTACGACGCCCCACCCGCCACCGCGCTCGACTTCGGCGGACCCGGCGGCCACACCCCGCTACCCGAGGGCCGCGTCATCTGCAGCGAAATCAACCTCGGCGGCTTCGCCTGCTCGGAATTCCTCCCCGGCGGCATGATCTACCACTGGCTGAGCCCGGCCGACCTCACCGGCCACTGGCCCGACTTCCCCTAACCAGGAGAACTACCCATGACAACCGAGCATCCCGCCGGCGAGGACCTCACCGCCCTCTACGAGCAGTACGCCACCCTCATCCGCCCCGTCATCACCCGCACCGACGACAATCGCTGGCGCGCACAGTATCCCGCAGTCAGCTGGCACGTCACCGCCGACAGCGAACAGGCCGCCGCCGACGACCTCTCCACCGAGGCGCTACGCCGCCTCGACGCCGGCGAACCCGAACCCCAGCCCCCACACGACCTGCTGCGCCGGCACCTCCAGCACCCGATCCCCGGCGTCTACGCCATGGACCGCGAGCTGTTCCTCTACGTACGCACCAACGCCGGAAACACCGCCACCCAACAGGCATTCGAGGAAGCCGAACGGCGCCGCGCCACCGGCCACTCGTACACCAAGAGCGACTACATAGCCGAGCACGGCCACCTCGCCCAGTGATCGACCACCATGTCGCACACCAGCCGTAACCTCGACACCCAGAGCACACCGAAATTCACTGGACACCCACGGCAGTCTGAAAGACGCACCGCCCAGCCCACTCTCGACAGAAGCGACCCCATGCCCATACACGCCGAACACGACACCCCGACCCCGCGCCGGCTCATCATGTTCGACGTCGACTCCACCCTCATCCAAGGCGAGATCATCGAAATGCTCGCCGCCAAGGCGGGCACCGAAACCCACGTCCGCGACATCACCGCAGCAGCCATGCGCGGCGACATCGACTTCACCCAGGCCCTCAACGCCCGCGTCGCCACCCTCGCAGGCCTCGACGCCGCCGCACTCGACGACGTCGCCGCCAACATCACCCTCACACCCGGCGCCCACACCACCATCCGCACCCTGCAACGCCGCGGCTACCACTGCGGCGTCGCCACAGGCGGTTTCGCACAAGTCATCAACGACCTCACCCAGCACCTCGACCTCGACTACGTCAAGGCCAACCACCTCGAAATCGTCGACGGCAAGCTCACCGGCCGCGTCACCGGCCAGATCGTCGACCGCGCCGCCAAAGCAGCCGCACTACGCGAATTCGCCCACCGTGCAGGCGTACCCATCGCCCGCACAGTCGCCGTCGGCGACGGAGCCAACGACATCGACATGCTCACCACCGCAGGCCACGGCATCGCCTTCAACGCCAAACCAGCCCTACAAGCCGTCGCCGACACCGTCGTCTCAGCACCGAACCTCGACGCCGTACTACGCGTCCTAAACACCGAGACTGACGGCGACGAGGCCGCCTAGCGTAGAGGGGGAACGGAGGCGCTTGCCCGCGGCTGCCGTGCCGACCGCCGCGTGTTGATATCACTAAAGTGATATCGTCACCGTATGGAGCAGATCGTGATCCGCAACCTCCCCGAGGGAACCAAGGCAGCGCTGCGTGTACGCGCTGCACGCCACCATCACTCCGTGGAAGCCGAAGCTCGCGCGATCCTGACCGCTGGCCTAGCGGATGAAAACGTTCCCATGTCGGTGCTGCTCGCTGCCGATAGCGGCGACGACATCGACTTCGAGCCACAGCGCCTCGGACTGACCGCCCGCACCCCAGAACTGTGACCTATCTACTCGACACCAACGTGGTGTCGGCCTTGCGCGTACCCACACGCAATCCGGCAGTCGCAGCATGGGCGGACTCGGTGGAAGCCTCCGAACAGTTCATCTCGGCCACAACGCTGGCCGAAATCGAACGCGGCGTAATCGCTAAGGAGCGGAGCGACCCAGCCCAAGGCGAGCACCTACGACGCTGGTTCGACAACCAGGTGCTGCGCGTGTTCGCCCACCGCACACTGGCTTTCGATCTCGCCGCTGCCCGCACACTCGCCACCTACCGTGTGCCCGAACACGCTCCCTACGACGACGCGCTCATCGCGGCCGTCGCTCAAACCGCTGGCAAAATCATCGTGACCCGAAACACCCGTCACTTCGAGCCGCTCGGTGCTCAATGCCTCGACCCGTGGACCCATCGCTAAGACGGTAGGAGCAGGGCCCGCGCCACCATGCGATCCGTGGCCAGCCAAGTACTGGGAATCGTCTCAGCTGCTGCAGATTTCGTCGACCGTGGTCGCGCGAACACCCGACCCGGCAACTCGCGCTTTGTCCCGCGCTACGGCCTCCATCAAGCGGCGCGCGTTCTCGGGGGATCGCAACAAGTAGACGGTCTCCTGCCACGAGTCGTAGTCATCGGCCGACATCAACACCGCGTCACCGGCTTTGGAAGTAATGCGTACGGGCTCATGATCGATGTTCACCTGCTCCAGCAGCAGGAACAGGCGCTGACGTGCTTCACTGGCGCTGATCGACATCGCGTATCCCAGTCCCACTCCACTAGTACGAGCTTCCCGTACAACCTAGTCGCATTACGGGGGCGCGTGCCCCGACCTCGCAGTGGGCCACCGTGTCTCGTCCTGCACCTACAGTGCGGTCATGGCGATCGCCTACCACTGCTCTCCGCGCACGCGGCACGCATCGATCCGCCGCGGGCCGATCATTGGAGCCGCGCTCGCCCCGCCAATCGGCCCACCTAGATCTGGCAATCGCGCCTTCGGCGTCAGCGTCAACCCATGACCCGCCCCGCCACGGCGCCGGCCTACATCGAGGTCCCGCTACCGCTGGAATGCACCGGCTGCCGACATCCATGGCCAACGGCCTGCACCTGCGAACATCCCACGGTCTGCCGCGTCTGCCTCCACGACCTCACCCAGCCGGCGACCGCGGCCGGCTACTGCTCGATCACCTGCTTTCACCAGGGAGAACCTGGCCGCGGCGACGCTACGTCGTCCGCATGAACAAGGGCAGACATGGGCTTCCAGCCGGTCGCGGTCACCGTCTGAGCTGATCCTCGCCAGAAGAAGCGTGTTCGGCTGACCTTCAACCCACCGACGGCCAGGCAAGCCGCTCAGTGAATGTGCGGCAGGTACTGCAGAAACGACGTTCCGCCGCCGGCGGCGCCACCACCGGCAATAGCCAGAACGATGCCGGTCGTGATCAGCCTCCGAATGCGCCTAATGGCATGCACCACCGCAGTGAGGACCACACCGGCGATGAGGCCCATCACGATCTCCGGGTGGGCACTCAGCACATCAAAGGCGGCTTTCACAGGCGTTCCCTTCAAAGAGAAGAAATTCGGTTCGGTGAATCGCGTTCCCCGCGAAGACGTCGAATCATTCTGCTGGTGGGTCCGCCCCGACCGTCGTCGATCCATCTCCCGACTCGCCGGCGCGGAACCGGTGAGCCTCGACATCGTCAGCATGCTCATGCAAACGCTCATAGTCGGTCATACAGATGATCACCGCACGTTCAGTCACGCCGTCACGGTCAACAATGATCACCTCCTCACCGGTAGCGGCCACGCGGTGGAGCACCGCGTCCAAGGTCCACCGCAAGTCGCGAACATTCTCAACGGCCACGACGCACACTCTCGGCGCAACTCGGCCCCACAATCAGTTGACGGCGCGGCACGACCGCCGCTGGACCGTTAGCCGGAAACTGCCCGCCAATCGATGCCCCCACCACGTTATGAAGCATTTACACCCCCGCCGACCACCAACATCACGTTTGCTGAACAACAGCGTATCCCGAGTTCCTGACACGCATCGGTGATGCAGACTGCATCACGGGACGATCACGACGCACCCCCGCACGGGTGCGCCAACCCCGATCCGGCACGCACCAGCAGACGCGCCACCCGCGCCACCACACCGTGGCGCACCATTGCGCCCGCGCCGCAGCGCGCCGAAGGCGCACACTCGACACATGCCCAATCGCCACGCGCCACGCCATCCATGGCGGGACAGCCGTCGCGGCCACACCTCCACCCAACCTCGTCAGACCAACACCGAGACCGACTACACCGGCGGACACGCAATCAGCGACAGCAGCCGCAAACGCCTCGACGCCATCACCGCCAC
>JAHFVC010000484.1 GCA_023264765.1 Mycobacterium sp.
GCCGGCCACCTGCGCGACCGCCACCGAGAACAGCGCCAGCGCCGCGGCGTCGTTGATCAGGCTCTCGCCGGTGAGGATGGCCATCACCCGTTTGGGCAGCCCCAGTTTGCGGCCCACCGCCACGGCGGTGACGGCATCTGGCGGCGCGACGATGGCGCCGAGCACCAACGCTGTGCCGAAGGTCAGCGGCACCAGCGCCAACCAGGACGACACCGCCGCCACCGCGAACGCGCTGACCACGACCAGGCCGACGCCCAGACCGAGGATCGGACGGATGTTGCGCAGGAAGGTGGGGAACGAGAAGTCCAGTGCCGCCGAGTACAGCAGGGGCGGCAGCACCACCGTGAGCAGGATGTGCGAATCGAGTTCGGGTGCCTCGAAACCGGGCAGGAACGAGACGGCGATGCCGACGACCACGATCATCAACGCGGGTTCGAACCCGCGGCGATGGGCGATGGCGGTGACCAGGATGGCGCCGACGACGACGAGGATCAATTCCACAGGGTCGATTGTCCCGTCAAAGTCGGTACCGTGCCCGGCCTACCCGTCACGACTGGCAGTTCGGACACCAGAAGACGTTGCGCGCCTCCAGTTCGGCGGTGCGTACGGTCGTCCCGCACACCCGGCAGGGATCGCCGGCGCGACGATAGACGTACGTGCGTGGACGGCCCTCCCGGTAGGACGGTGCACCGTGGTCGTCCTCGGGGCGCACGACGACGATCTTGCCGCGCCGCACCCCGACCTTCATCAGGGCGACGAGATCGGTCCACATGTCGGAGAATTCGCCGGCGTCGATATGGGTACCCGGCCGATAGGGGTCGATCCGGTGCCGGAACAACAGCTCGCTGCGGTACACATTGCCCACCCCGGCCATCACCGTTTGGTCCATCAGGAGACCGCCGATGGTCCTGCGGGACTTGGCGATTCGCTTCCAAGCCAATTCCGGGTCGGCGTCGGCGCGCAGCGGGTCGGGGCCCAACCGGGCGACAACGTCGTCGACGGCGGCCTCGTCGATCAATTCGCAGACCGTGGGCCCGCGCAGGTCGGTGCCGTATTCGGCGCCCACCATCCGCATCCGGACCTGGCCGACCGGAAGCGGGAGCGGTGCCGGCGCCTCGGTGAAGGTGCCGTAGAGCCCGAGGTGCACGTGCACCACCGCGCCTTCGGTGTAGTGATGAAACAGGTGTTTGCCCCACGCGTCGGCCCGGCGCAGGACCCGGCCGTCGACCGCGGCGGCGTCGGCGAACCGGCCTTGCGGACTGGACACCGTCACCGGTGCGCGCCCGAATCGCTTCTGGTGCAGCCGGGCCAGCCGGTGCAGGGTGTGCCCCTCTGGCATGGATCAAGCCGTGTATCAGGCGGGAGCGCCGGGAACCGGCGGCGCGATGTGGTCCTTCTCGTACTGCGCCAGGATGTCGATCCGGCGCTGATGGCGCTCGGCTTCCGACCAGGGTGTGGCCAGGAAGGCGTCGACGATGGCGAGCGCCTCCTCGGTGGTGTGCATCCGGCCGCCGATACCGATCAGCTGCGCCTTGTTGTGCTGGCGGGCCAGCTGCGCGGTCTCGACGCTCCAGGCCAGGGCGCAGCGGGCGCCGGGCACCTTGTTCGCGGCGATCTGCTCACCGTTGCCCGAACCGCCGAGCACGATGCCGAGACTGTCCGGGTCGGCGACGGTCTTCAGCGCCGCCGCGATACAGAACGCCGGGTAATCGTCGTCGGCGTCATAGGTGAAGGCACCGCAGTCGATCGGCTCGTGGCCGTTCTCGATGAGGTGCTCGATGATGGTCTGCTTGAATTCGAGTCCGGCGTGATCGGCACCGAGATAGACGCGCATGGGGGTAACCCTAACGTGTCAGCGCCGCGCCACGAGACCATCGACCAGGAGGTCGAGCAGCCGCGCGGCCTGCTCACCGGACCGGCTCGCCAGGAAGATCCCGAGCAGACTCGACACGACGTCATCGGGTGTGACGTCGGTGCGCAGGCTGCCGTCCGCGGCACCGGCTGCCAGCAGCGTCGCGACCGCCCCCACCACGCTGTCCCTGGTCTGGGTGGGCTGCACGACGCCCGCGGTGAACATCGCATGCAGCGACTCGGCCATGCCGCGTTTGGCCGCGACGAACTCCGCATAGCGGTCCATCCAGCGGCGCAGTGCCACCGCGGGCGGGTGCTGGGCCGCCAGCTCGGCCGCCGACGCCGCGACTTCACCGAGCTCGGTGCGGTAGACGGCTTCCACGAGGGCCTCGCGGTTCGGGAAGTGCCGGTACAACGTGCCGATGCCGACGCCGGCGTCGCGGGCGATGCCTTCCAGTGACACCGGTCCCTCGGCCGCCGCGAACGCCGCCGCAGCGGTCGCGAGCAGGCGCTCCCGGTTGCGGCGTGCATCGGACCGCTCGGCCATAGCGGAGGCTCCTCCGTTTTGCTAACGTGTCAAACGGAGGTTCCTCCGCATCGCTGTCGAGTATGACATTTCAGGAGCGCAATCATGAGCACCCCACATCCCGGCGGCACCGGCACGCTCGGCGGACACCGCGTGGCCCGCCTCGGGTACGGCGCCATGGGCCTGGACCACGGACTCCCCCGTGACGACGCCACGGCGGTATTGCGGCGTGCCGTCGAGCTCGGGGTCAATCACATCGACACCGCTTCGTTCTACGACGACGGTGTGGTGAACGGGCGTATCCGGGACGCACTGACCCCCTACCGCGACGACCTGGTGCTGGTGAGCAAGGTCGGCGCCCGGTCGGTCAGCGGCGGGCCGATGCCGCTGGCCCTGGCCCAGCATCCGGCCGATCTGCGCGCCGCCGTCGAACTCGACCTCGCCGGCCTCGGCGTGGAGCAGATCCCGGTGGTGAACCTGCGGCGCGCCGATCTCGGACCGGGACTGGTCGCCGAGGGTGACCAGATCGTCGACCTCGACGACCAGCTGGCCGAGATGATCACGCTGCGCGACCAGGGCAAGATCGGCGCCATCGGCATCAGCAACATCGACGTGGCCACCCTGCGGCGTGCGCTGCCCGCCGGGATCGTCTGCGTGCAGAACGCCTACAACCTGCTCAATCGCACCCACGAGGACGAACTCGCGCTGTGCGCCGCGCACGGCATCGCCTGGGTGCCGTTCTTTCCCCTGGGATCGTCGTTCCCCGGGTTCCCGAAAGTCGCGGAAAACGCTGTGGTGCAACGTATCGCGATCGAGACCGGTGCCACCGGCGCACAGGTGGGCCTGGCCTGGCTGCTGGCCCACGCACCCAACACCCTGCTGATCGCCGGTACGACGTCGGTGTCGCACCTGGAGCAGAACCTGGCCGCCGGCGACCTCACGTTGAGCGCCGACCAGTTGTCGGCGCTGGATGCGGTGCCCTCGGCGCTACCCGACGGTGATGGCGTCGAGGCGTTCCTTGATGAAGGCCGATGACGTCACCGGGTCCAGCCCGGAGACCTTGCCCACCGGCGGCTCCAGCGGGGTGACCAGCGCGTCGTGATTCGCCTCGTAGAAGTAGATCAGCGACACCAGATCCTCTTCGGGCGCGTGCGGTTGTGGCGGGAGCACCCGGTGCCGGCCCGACGGCCAGCGCCGACCGCTCCAATACTCCAGCAGGTCACCGATGTTCACCGTCAACGCGCCCGGCTCCCACGGTGCGTCCTCCCAGCCCGCCGCCTCGGAATACACCTGCAGGCCCCCGGCACCGGGTTCGCGGTCGAGCACGGTGACAGTGCCGAAGTCAGTATGCGGACCGATGCGGAACTGGCCGGGCTCGGGCTCGCCCACCACGCTCACCGGTGGATAGTGGTTGATGTTCATCGTCCACGTGGGTCGATCAGCAAGGGCGACAAACGGATTCGACGGTAACCCGAGCGCGTGGGCGAACAGCGCCAACAGATCGTCGGACACCTTGCGCATCTGCTCGGTGTATTCGGCGACCAGCACCTGCAGGGCCGGCACCTCGGCCGGCCAGACGTTGGGCGCGAACCAGATCCGGTCCACCTCGGGATCCCCGGTCGCGGTTTCGGCGCCCAGGCTGTAGCTCTCCTTCAGATCCGGTGGGGTTTCGGTGCCCTCGGCGTAGCCGTTGGCCTCCGCGCCGGGACCGATCCAGCCGTGGCCGCCCACCGGCACCGAATAACGCGCCTTGACCTCGTC
>JAHFVC010000204.1 GCA_023264765.1 Mycobacterium sp.
CATCGAGCACCTGCAGCAGGCGCAGTTCGTCCAGATCACCGCGGCGGGGCTGAAGGAAAGTCATCCGCACGACATCACGATGACTGCCGAAGCGCCGAACTACTACGCCCGCTAAAGGGGACAGCACCGTCATGCGTGACATGGTTGAAATCGGCATGGGCAGAACAGCCCGCCGGACCTACGAACTCGGCGACATCAACATCGTCCCGTCGCGTCGGACGCGGTCCAGCAAGGACGTGTCCACCGCCTGGCAGCTCGACGCCTACCGCTTCGAGATCCCGGTGGTCGCGCACCCCACGGACGCCCTGGTGTCGGTCGAGTTCGCCATCGAGATGGGCCGACTCGGTGGTCTGGGCGTGCTCAACGGTGAGGGTTTGGTCGGCCGCCACGCCGATGTCGAGGCGAAGATCGCCCAGGTCATCGATGTCGCTGCGACCTCGGACGACGAGTCCGCGGCCATCCGCCTGCTGCAGCAACTGCACGCCGCTCCGCTGGACCCCGAACTGCTCGGTGCCGCCGTCGCCCGCATCCGTGAGGCCGGGGTGACCACCGCGGTGCGCGTGAGCCCGCAGAACGCCCAGGCGCTCACCCCGGCGCTGGTCGCCGCGGGGATCGATCTGCTGGTCATCCAGGGCACCATCATCTCCGCCGAGCGCGTCGCGCAGGATGCGGAGCCGCTGAACCTCAAGACCTTCATCTCCGAGTTGGACATCCCGGTGGTTGCGGGCGGCGTCCTGGATCACCGCACCGCGCTGCATTTGATGCGTACCGGCGCGGCCGGCGTCATCGTCGGCTACGGCTCCACCCGGGGTGTCACCACCAGCGACGAGGTGCTGGGCATCAGCGTGCCGATGGCCACGGCCATCGCCGATGCCGCCGCGGCCCGCCGTGAATACCTCGACGAGACCGGCGGACGGTACGTGCACGTGCTGGCCGACGGTGACATCCACACCTCGGGTGATCTGGCCAAGGCGATCGCGTGCGGCGCCGACGCGGTGGTGCTGGGCACGCCGCTGTCCACGGCGGCCGAGGCGCTCGGTGGCGGCTGGTTCTGGCCCTCGGCGGCGGCGCACCCGTCGTTGCCGCGCGGCGCCCTGCTGCAGGTGGCGCTCGGGGAGCGGCCGCCGCTCAAGCAGGTGCTCGACGGTCCGTCCGATGACCCGTTCGGTTCGCTGAACCTGGTCGGTGGGTTGGCGCGGTCGATGGCGAAGGCCGGGTATTGCGACCTCAAGGAATTCCAGAAGGTCGGGCTGACCGTCGGAGGCTGAGCGACCGGCTTCTTTACAAGTTAGGCCTTCCTGTCTAGAAAGTTACCTGCCGGTAGGGCCATACTGGGTGCATGCATCCTGACTATGACGTCTTGATCATCGGCTCGGGTTTCGGGGGCAGCGTCAGCGCACTGCGGCTCACCGAGAAGGGCTACCGGGTGGGCGTGCTGGAGGCCGGCCCCCGGTACTCCGACGCCGACTTCGCCAAAACCTCCTGGGATCTGCGCAAATTCCTGTGGGCCCCGCAACTGGGGATGTACGGCATCCAGCGCATCCACCTGCTGCGCAACTGCATGATCCTGGCCGGCGCCGGGGTGGGCGGCGGATCGCTGAACTACGCCAACACCCTCTACGTCCCGCCGGAGCCCTTCTTCGCCGACCGGCAGTGGTCGGGGATCACCGACTGGCGTTCGGAGCTGATGCCGCATTACGAGCAGGCACAGCGGATGCTCGGCGTGGTCAAGAACCCCACCATCACCGACGCCGACCGGCTGATGAAAGAGGTCGCCGACGACATGGGCGTCGGGGATACCTTCGTCGCCACCCCGGTGGGCGTGTTCTTCGGCGCCGACGGGGAGAAGGCGCCGGGTAAGACCGTCCCGGACCCGTATTTCGGCGGCGCCGGCCCGGCCCGCACCGGCTGCATCGAATGCGGCGAGTGCATGACGGGCTGCCGGCACGGAGCCAAGAACACCCTGGTGAAGAACTACCTCGGCCTGGCGGAATCCGCAGGCACGAAAGTACATCCGATGACCACGGTGACCAGCTTCAGCCAGCGTGCCGATGGTCTGTGGGAGGTCAGAACCGCGCGCACGGGCAGCAAGGTGCGGCGCAAGCGCAAAACCTTCACCGCCACCCACCTGATCGTGGCGGCAGGCACCTACAACACGCAGAAGCTGCTGTTCAAAATGCGGGACACGGGGCGACTGGACAAGTTGTCCGACCGTCTCGGTGTCCTCACCCGAACCAACTCCGAGTCCATCGTGGGTGCCCAGACCCTCACGGTGTCCACCGAGCGCGACCTGACGCATGGCGTGGCCATCACCTCGTCCATCCACCCGACCGCCGACACCCACGTCGAACCCTGCCGATACGGCAAGGGCTCCAATGCCATGGGCCTGTTGCAGACACTGATGACCGACGGCGCAGGGCCGCTGGGCAGCGACGTGCCGCGGTGGCGGCAGTTCCTGAACCTGGCCGGCGAGGATCCGCGCGGCCTTATCCGGCTGCTCAACCCGCAACACTGGAGCGAGCGCACCGTCATCGCGCTGGTCATGCAGCACCTGGACAACTCCATCACCACCTTCACCAAGCGTGGACCGCTGGGCAAGCGCTTGATGTCGTCCAAGCAGGGCCACGGTGAACCCAACCCGACATGGATTCCGGCAGGCAACGAGGTCACTCGCCGCATCGCCGAGAAGATCGACGGGGTGGCCGGCGGCACGTGGGGCGAGCTGTTCAACATTCCGTTGACTGCGCACTTCCTCGGAGGTGCCGCCATCGGCGACAGTGCGCAGACCGGTGTCATCGACCCCTATCACCGGGTGTACAACTACCCCACGCTCTACGTCACCGACGGTGCCGCGATCTCGGCGAATCTGGGTGTGAATCCGTCACTTTCGATCACCGCGCAGGCCGAACGGGCCGCCGCACTGTGGCCGAACAAGGGCGAAGAGGACCTGCGCCCGGCCCAGGGGGAGCCGTATCAGCGACTCGCTCCGGTGCCGCCCGTGCGTCCGGTCGTGCCCGTCGATGCGCCGGGGGCGTTGCGGCGGTTGCCGATCGAACCGGTCAGCTCCGCGGGCTGACCGGTTCGCCGCGCGGATCGCTCACTCCAGCTGCTCGAGGCGCCGACGCACCGGTTCCCTGCCGGGCGGTTGCGGTGGCACAGGCAGTAGCGGCTTGCGATCCGTCACACCGACCGACGTCGGTTCCTCGGTGCTCAGTGTCATTTCGGTCCCGGCGTGCCGGATGGTCAAGTGCGTGTGCGGGCCGTCGCGCAGGCTGTAGATCACCTCGGCGTGGGTGGCGTCGACCGTCAGGCGGAATTCGTGCCAGCGCAACCGGAATCGCAGTCGATCGATGCCGTCGGGGAGGTGGGGGTCGAGGGCCAGCACACCTTCGTCGTCGCGCAGCCCACCGAACCCGGCCACCAGCGCGATCCAGGCGCCGGCCAGTGACGCCATGTGCAGGCCGTCGCGGGTGTTGTGGTGCAGATCGCGAAGGTCGATCAACGCGGCCTCGTAGGCGTAGTCATGGGCGAGTTCAAGATGTCCGACCTCGGCGCACAGCACGGCCTGCGTGCACGCGGACAACGACGAGTCCCTGGTGGTGCGGCGCTCGTAGTAGTCGACGTTGCGGGCCTTCTGCTCCGCGGTGAAGGCGTGGCCTTGCCAATGCATGGCCAGCACCAAGTCGGCCTGCTTGAGCACCTGCGCCGGGTAGAGCCGAACGTAATGTTCGTGCAGCAGAAGGGGATAGGTGGTGTTGTCGGCGAAATCCCATTCGGCCAGATTGGTGAACCCCTCGGATTGCGAGTGCACGCCGAGTTCGTCGTCGAACGGAATGTGCGCCGCCGCAGCGGCGTCGCGCCACGCGGCGGTCTCCTCGGTGGTGACCCCGATGTCCTTGGCGCGTTCGGGATGGCGCAGGCAGGCGTCGGCGGCCACCCGAAGGTTCAGGGCGGCCATCAGGTTGGTGAAGACGTTGTCACTGGCCAGGGCCGTGTACTCATCTGGCCCGGTGACCCCGTCGAGGTGCCACACCCCGTGCCGATCGTGGTGCCCCAGGGAGATCCACAGCCGCGCGGTCTCCACCAACACCGACAGCCCGCATTCACGTTCCAGGCTGTCATCGCCGGTCACCAGCCGGTAGCGCTCGAAAGCCATGGCGATATCGGCGTTGATGTGCCAGGCGGCGGTGCCCGCCGGCCAGTACGCCGAGCACTCCTCACCACGGATGGTCCGCCACGGGAAGCTGGCGCCGGCCAGGCCGAGCTGTTCGGCGCGATCCTTGGCCAGATCCAAAGTGGCTGCGCGCCAGCGCAATGCATCGGCGGCGGCGTGCGGCTTGGTGTAGGTCAGAACCGGCAGCACGAAGCCTTCGGTGTCCCAGAAGGCGTGCCCGTCGTAGCCGGTCCCGGTCAACCCCTTACCGGGGATGGCGCGCCGCTCGGCGCGCGCGCTGGCCTGCAGCACGTGGAACAACCCGAATCGCACCGCTTGCTGGGAGTCAGGATCGCCCCACACCTCGACGTCGGCCGCGTCCCAGAACTCGTCCAGGTAGGAACGTTGTGCCTCCAGTAGCCCCTGCCAACCGCTGTAGCGGGCGCCCGCCAAGGCGCCGGCGACCTGATCGCGAAGCGCCGGGCGGGAGCGCAGACTCGACCATCCGTACGCGAGATATTTGACGACGCGCAGCTGCTGCCCGGGTCGTAGCCCACAGATGACGGTCGTACGGGCGACGTCGGCCCGCGCTTCGGTGCTGACCTCGACGCGCCCGGGCACCTCGATCTCGTGGTCCATCGCCGCGGCCATCATCAGCTTGCTGTTGCGGGTCTGGTGTACCAAGAGGCCACCGTTCTCGGTGTGCTCGTGGGACACCGCCTCCAGCGGGCGGTCCAGCGTGGCGGCCACCCGCGGGTCCGACGACGTATCCGGCTGATCCTCATTCGCGACGAGTTCGGATTGCACTGTGACACGGGTGAATTCGTCGATCGCCTCGACGATGTATTCGACCGCGGCGACGCTGCGCTGGGTGAGCGATACGAGCCTCGTCGAGGTGATCCGCACTTGCTTGCCTGCCGGCGAGCGCCATCGGGCCACCCGGGTCAGCGTGCCGGCGCGCAGATCGAGGATCCGTTCGTGTTCGATCAGTTCGCCGTAACGGATGTCGAACGGCTCGTCGTCGACGAGCAGGCGCAGGATCTTGCCGTTGGTGATGTCGACGATCGTCTGTCCTGCCTCGGGATAGCCGAAGCCGGTCTCGGCGTAGGGCAGGGACCGCGTCTCGTAGAACGAGTTCAGATAGGTTCCGGGCAGCCCGTGCGGCTCGCCCTCGTCGAGGTTGCCGCGTAATCCGATGTGCCCGTTGGACAACGCGAAGATGGACTCGGCCTGTGCCAGCAGTTCCAGATCCAGTTTTGTCTCGCGGATACGCCAGGGTTCGATGGGGAACGCGTCATGGTCGATCATCGGGCGGCCCGCAGCAGGTCGGCCAGGTCGGTCACCACGACGTCGGCACCGTGGGCGCGTAACTCGTCGGCGTGGCCCACCCGGTCCACGCCGACGACCAGGCCGAAGTGCCCTGCGCGTCCGGATTCGACGCCGGAGAGCGCATCTTCGAAGACCGCGGCAGCCGAGGCCGGCACCTTGAGCAGTTCGGCGGCGTGCAGATAGGAATCCGGCGCGGGCTTACCCGGGATGTGTTCTTCGCGCAGTGTCACCCCGTCGACGCGTTGTTGCACGTATCGGGCCAGGCCGGTGAGCTCCAGGACCTCGCGGGTGTTGGCGCTGGACGACACCACTGCGACGCCGAGGCCGGCCTCGGACACGGCCTTCAGGTAGCGCCGGGAGCCGTCGAACACCTCGACGCCGTCGGTGTGCAGAACCTTCTGGAACATGTCGTTCTTGCGGTTGCCCAGGCCCTCGACGGTGTCCTTGTCCGGCGGATCGTCTGGGTCACCTTCGGGTAGTTCGATGTTTCTGCTCTTGAGGAAGTCGCGCACGCCGTCTTCCCGGCGTTTGCCGTCGACGTAGGTGAGGTAGTCGTCGTCGACGTCGAACGGGACGAACGGGTCCTTCCGGGTCCGCAGGAAGGCGTCGAACATCGTCTTCCATGCCCTCTTGTGCACGCTGGCGGTGTCGGTGAGTACACCGTCGAGGTCGAAAAGGCAGGCGTGCACGCCTTCGGGCAGGCCCAGCATGGCGGCCCTCGCTTTCGCATCGTGGATACCGACACTCCACAATGCCCGTTTCGGGCCGATCTCACGCTTGCCGCAGGTGTGACACTCAACCTGCTTGTTTGAGCCCGTCATCGCCGACGGCCCGGCTGCGCACCCCGTGCACGTCGACGGGGACGTCGCCGATCAGGGTCACCCGGTGCATGACGCGGCGCTGGTCGTCGTAGTCGTCGACGGCGCGGTGCTGGGTGGCGCGGTTGTCCCACATGGCCACGTCACCGGGCGCCCAGGTCCACCGGACGGTGTTCTCCGGCATGGTGATCCGGCGCTGCAACAATTCGGCAAGGACGTGTGATTCGTGGCTGTCCACGCCCAGGAAACCCCGGACGAAATCGCCTGCCAGCAGGGTGCGTTCGCCGGTCTCGGGGTGCACGCGGACCACCGGGTGTTCGGTGCGGAAGTCCGGTTTCTGGAACATCTCCCGCAGGGCACGCTGGGTGTCGGAGACGTCCTCGACCGGCGCCACGGCGTAGTCGTAGCGATTGCTGTGCAGTGCCCACAGATTCTCCGCCAGTTGCTGCAGCGGGGCGGGCAGGCTGTCGTAGGCGGCGGCTGTCGACGCCCAGAGCGTCGACCCGCCGTAGGAGGGCAGCGTGACCGCGCGCAGCACCGAGATGGACGGATAGTCGGGCATGAACGTCATGTCGGTGTGCCAGCGGGTGGCCTTGGCGTAGTCGGAGTCGATGGGTGCGATGACGCCGGTGCTGTCGCGACTGAAGGCGTGGTGGCCGATCGGGGTGCCCAGCAGCCGGGCGAAGGCCTGCTGACCGTCGTCGTCGAGGTGGGTCTGGTCGCGGAAGAACACGACCTTGTGGCGCAACAGGGCGGTGCGGATCTCGGCGACGGTGCCGGGGGCGAGGTCACCGCCGAGTTCCACATCGTCGATGCGGGCGCCGATGCGGCTGCCGAGTTGGGTGACGGTGATGGTCATGATGGTCCTTTTCGCTGACAGAAGCCTGTGTAGTCAACTGACTACAGGTGGGCATCCGCTAGTGTAGTCACATGACTACAGCTGTGCCACCGACCGGTCGCGATGAAGTGGCGGCAGCCATCCTGGAGGCGTCGGCCGATCTGTTCGCCCAGCGCGGACCCGCGGCCACCTCGATCCGCGACATCGCCATCCGGGCGAAGGTGAACCACGGCTTGATCCATCGTCACTTCGGCGCCAAGGAACGACTCGTCGGTGCCGTGCTGGACCACCTGGGGTCAGACCTGAACGCCCTGGTGTCGGACGGGGCGTCCGCCGAGGCGATCGAAGCGGCGACCGACCGGCACACGCGGGTGATGGCCAGGGCCCTGCTCGACGGCTACCCCGTTGGTCAGCTGCAGACGCGGTTCCCCAACATCGCGCTGCTCCTGGAGAAGGTGTTGCCGACGTACGGCGCCGATGATCGCGCCGGCCGCCTTGCCGTCGCCAATGCTGTTGCGCTGCAACTCGGTTGGCGGATGTTCGAACCATTCCTGCGGTCAGCCGTAGGTCTGGACGAGATGACCGAGGACGAGATGCGCGCCGCCGTCGGGGTGACGGCGGCGCGCATTCTCGAACCCGGACTTGTCAGCGATTGAACTCGGCGGCGATCCGGTCGCCGAGCTGCTTGTCGACGTTGCGCCAGTATTCGAAGGCGCGCTCCAGCACCGGATCGGACACACCCTTGGCCAGGTGCCCGGCGATGTTGGAGACCAGCCGATCGCGGGCGGCGTCGTCGAGCACCTCACGCACCAGCGTGCCGGCCTGGCCCCAGTCGTCGTCCTCGGCGTGCAATGAATACGCCGACCGGACCATCGCGCCGTCGGCGTGCCAGAGCGGTTCGCCGGTGCGGGACGGATCGGCCTTCGGCCCACCGTAGGAGTTCGGCGCATACACCGGATCGGACACGTTCTGCACTCGCATCGCGCCGTCCTTGGAGTAACTGTGCACCTCGGATACCGGGGTGTTGACCGGGATCTGCCGGTAATTCACCCCCAGTCGAGCGCGGTGCGCGTCGGCGTAGGCGAAATCGCGGGCCAGCAGCATCTTGTCCGGACTGAGCCCGGTGCCCGGCACGGCATTGTTCGGCTCGAAGGCTGCCTGCTCCATCTCGGTGTGGTAGTCCGTGACGTTGCGGTCCAACGTCAACCTGCCGACGTCGATCAGCGGGTAGTCGCCGTGTGGCCACACCTTGGTCAGGTCGAACGGGTTGAACCGATAGTCCTTGGCCTCTTCGAACGGCATGATCTGCATCTTCAGCGACCAACTCGGGTGATCGCCGCGCTCGATCGCGTCGAACAGATCCCGTTGGTGTGCATCGCCGTCGACGCCGGCCATCTCGTCGCCTTCGTCCTGGGTCAGGAACTCGACGCCCTGGTCCGAGATGAAGTGGTACTTGACCCAGAAGATCTCACCGGCCGCGTTGATCCAGCTGTAGGTGTGGCTGGAGTAGCCGTTCATATGCCGCCAGTCCTTGGGGATCCCGCGATCGCCCATCAGCCAGGTCACCTGGTGGGCGGATTCCGGCGACAGCGTCCAGAAGTCCCACTGCATGTCGTTGTCGCGCAAATTGTTGGCGGAGCGCCGCTTCTGGGATCGGATGAAGTGCTGGAACTTCAGCGGGTCCCGGATGAAGAACACCGGGGTGTTGTTGCCGACCATGTCGAAGTTGCCGTCGGTGGTGTAGAACTTCGTCGCGAAACCGCGCGGGTCCCGCCAGGTGTCGGGGCTGCCGCGTTCGCCGGCAACGGTCGAGAATCTGGTCAGCGTCTCGGTCTTGGTGCCCGGCTGGAACACGGCGGCCTTGGTGTAGGCGCTGACGTCGTGGGTGACCTCGAAGTGGCCGAATGCGCCACCACCCTTGGCGTGCGGCTGGCGTTCCGGGATGCGTTCCCGGTTGAACGTCGCCATCTGCTCGATCAGATAGTGGTCCTGGAGGAGGATGGGGCCGTCGGGTCCGATGGTCAGCGAATGCTCGTCACTGAACACGGGGATTCCTGCGTCGGTGGTGGTGGGTTTGGGCTGAGTTCCGGTCACCGTCGCTCCTTTCGTAGGAGGGTCTGCGCTCTCCGGATACCCCCGGGTGCTGTCGACAAACGGGTCCGGGCAGCCCGACCGGGTCGGCTCACTAGACTGATCAGGTGGAATCCGAGCCGACCCGCCCCGTCCTCGTCATCGACTTCGGTGCTCAGTACGCCCAGCTGATCGCGCGGCGCGTGCGTGAGGCCCGGGTGTTCTCCGAGGTCATCCCGCACACCGCAACCGTCGAGGAGATCAAAGCCCGCAACCCGCAGGGCATCGTGCTCTCCGGCGGTCCGGCCAGCGTGTACGCCGAAGGGGCGCCCAGGCTGGACCCGGCGCTATTCGACCTCGATGTGCCGGTATTCGGCATCTGCTACGGCTTCCAGGCCATGGCGCAGGCGCTCGGTGGCACCGTGGCCCACACCGGCACCAGCGAATACGGCCGAACCGAGCTGAAAGTCTCGGGCGGACAACTGCATTCGGAGTTGCCCGCGTCGCAGCCGGTCTGGATGAGCCACGGCGACGCCGTGACCGATGCACCCGACGGTTTCGAGGTCGTCGCCACCAGCGCCGGCGCCCCGGTGGCCGCCTTCGAGAACCGGGCTCGCCGGCTGGCAGGTGTGCAGTACCACCCCGAGGTGCTGCATTCACCTCACGGCCAGCAGGTGCTGAGCAGATTCCTGCACGATTTCGCCGGGATCGGTGCCACCTGGACGGCGGCCAACATCGCCGAGCAACTCATCGAGGCGGTGCGTGCGCAGATCGGCGACGGCCGGGCCATCTGCGGGCTGTCCGGCGGGGTGGACTCCGCCGTCGCCGCGGCACTGGTGCAGCGCGCCATCGGCGACCGGCTCACCTGTGTGTTCGTCGACCATGGTCTGTTGCGAGCGGGGGAGCGGGCCCAGGTGCAGCGCGACTTCGTCGCCGCCACCGGGGCCAATCTGGTGACCGTCGACGTCGCGGACCGCTTCCTGGAGGCGTTGAGCGGGGTGACCAACCCGGAGGGCAAGCGCAAGATCATCGGCCGTGAGTTCATCCGCGCCTTCGAAGGTGCCGTACGGGACACCTTGAGTGAGTTCGACATCGACTTCCTGGTGCAGGGCACGCTCTATCCGGATGTGGTCGAGTCCGGCGGCGGCACCGGAACCGCGAACATCAAGAGCCACCACAACGTCGGTGGGCTGCCCGACGACCTGAAGTTCAAGCTTGTCGAACCGCTGCGGCTGTTGTTCAAGGACGAGGTCCGCGCGGTCGGACGCGAGCTCGGTCTGCCCGAGGAAATCGTTGCGCGCCAACCCTTCCCGGGCCCGGGGCTGGGCATCCGCATCGTCGGTGAGGTGACCGCGCCGCGGTTGGACACCTTGCGTCGTGCCGATGCGATCGCCCGTGAGGAGCTCACCACGGCCGGCCTGGACCAGCAGATCTGGCAGTGCCCGGTGGTACTGCTGGCCGATGTCCGCTCGGTGGGGGTGCAGGGCGACGGCCGCACCTACGGCCATCCCATCGTGCTGCGTCCGGTGTCCAGTGAGGATGCGATGACCGCGGACTGGACCCGGGTGCCCTACGACGTGCTGGAGCGCATCTCGACGCGCATCACCAACGAGGTACCCGAGGTGAACCGGGTGGTGCTGGATATCACCAGCAAGCCGCCGGGCACCATCGAGTGGGAGTGAGCTACTCGGGCGCGTCGTCCTTGTCGACGTAATCGGTGAGGATCTGAGCGACGACGGATTCGATCGTCGACTCGATCGAGAAGGCCAGCGTCGCGGTGACCGCGGCGACGGCCTGGGTGCGCAACCGGACCAGCGTGGTGATCAGTTCGGCGACCTCGGTGTCGGCGGGCAGCGGTTCGCCGGGTTTGAGCTTGTGTGCCAGCTGATCTGCCCCGGCCCGGACCAGGATCGAGCTGATCTCGTCGATGTGCGGCAACACCTGTTCGTGCACGCCGACCAGGGTGGTCATGGCGACGCCGTACCGGCGCAGATCATTGAATGTCTCGATCAGCTTGGGGCGCAAGATGATCGCGTCGCCGTCGGACCCGTCGAGCTTGATCACCCCGTTGTGCACCAGCCGGTCGAAGGCGGCGTCGTCATCGATCAGTTCCCGCGCCGCCGTCTGCGTCATCCGCTCGGATTTCTCCGTCGCCCAGGTACCTGCGATGGCGTTCTCCAGGCCGAGCACGTCGCCGATGTCCTTGCCCTGTTCCCAGGCGCTGAGCATCTCGTGCACGTGCGCGATGTTGTAGCCCCGATCGAGCATCGAGGTGATCAACCGCAGCCGGGTCAGGTGGGTGTCGTTGAACAGGGCGATCCGGCCGACCCGAAGCGGCGGGTGCAGCAGGTCCCGGTCCCGATACACCCGGATGTTACGGGTGGTGGTGTTAGCCAGCCGTGCGAGCTCCTCGATGCGGTATTCGCCCGACGCCGCCACCCCGTGCGGCTGCACCGCGGCGTCGAACAGTTGCGACACCGCGGCTTCCACGACGTCGCGTGAGCTTCGGCGGATTTGCTGCGGTGCGCGGCGCAGGCCGCCCAGGATGGTTGCGATGGCGCCGGCCGGGGGCCGCGGCGGCTTGGGCGCAGCCATCTACGCCGACGCGCCGACAGCGACGGAGTCGCCGAAATGGGAGTCGGGCATCCGTCGACGATACTGCCTGTCGGTGAGGTTTACCCTGCAACCTTACTGATCACATTGCGCCGCAACGCTTCCGAGAGAAAGGTGGACGCGCTGCACATCGCCGGGCGGGCTTCGGGGCTGAGCCTGTGCAGGGCCTGGAAGACGTGCAC
>JAHFVC010000205.1:0-781 GCA_023264765.1 Mycobacterium sp.
CGCACCTGGGCCCTGGTGAACCATTCGGCCTCCGCGATCTCGCCGTCGTTGAACGAGAACGGCTGATCGGGGTCGCCGATGGCGTGAAATCCCACCATCAGTGAGCGCGGGAACGGCCACTGCTGGCTCCCGAGATACTGGATGTCGCGCACGTTGAGCCCGACCTCTTCGGCGATCTCGCGCTCCACACACGACTCGAACGACTCCCCTGCCTCCACGAATCCGGCCAGCAGGGAGAACAGCCGTTCCGGCCAGACGGTCTGGCGGGCGAGCACCGCGCGGTCGTGGCCGTCGTGCACCAGGCAGATGATCGCCGGGTCGATGCGGGGAAACTCCTCGTGCCCGTTGACCGGGTTGACGCGCGACCAGCCGGCTTTGATGATCTTGGTCGGTGATCCGTCGACCGGGCTGAACCGGGCGGCGTCGTGCCAGTTGAGTAGCGCCGTGGCGGTGGACACCAGCTGGGCGCTGGCATCGTCGAAGATCTGGCCGGCGCGGCGCAGGTCGAGCACCTCGGTCTCGACCGCGTCGTCTTCTGGGGCCTCCAGGGCACCGCGAATCGCCCACACGTGCCGGCCACCGGCCAGCGTGCCCAGGAACACCGCGTGATCGGGCGGAGTGCTGCCCAGGGCCGTGGTCTTACCCAGCACCACGCTGGTCCCGGAGATCAGCACCTGATTGCGCCGGTCCACGTGCAGCACAGCCGCATCCGGCCAGCCGGCGATCGCGGCGTCGATGTCGGTGCGAACCTGGTCGTCGCGGTCTGCGCCGATGCGCGACA
>JAHFVC010000205.1:791-12002 GCA_023264765.1 Mycobacterium sp.
GATGTAGAGCAGGCGGTCGGTCTGCTCGAGGGCGTCCACGCGTTCGTCATCCACGCGCAGCAGCTGCCCGTCGCGCACCACGCCCAGCACGATGTCGGTGAGGTGGCGCGGTGACCCACCCTCTTCCTTCGGTTCGACCGGTCGTTCCGCGACCGCGAACCCGGCGTCGGGGGTCAGCAGGTCCTCCATCATCTCGACCACGCTCGGCGTCTGGGTGGCAATACCCAGCAGCCGGCCCGCGGTCTCGGAGGTGACGACGGTGGTGTCGGCGCCGGACTGCCGCAGCAGATGCTGGTTCTCCGCTTCGCGGACCGCGGCGATGATCTTCGCGTTGGGTGCGAGTTCGCGCGCTGTCAGCGTGACGAGCACGGCGGTGTCATCGCGGTTGGCGGCGACGATGATCGACTTGGCGTGCTGAGCGCTGGCCAGCCGGAGCACCTCGGAGTCGGTGGCGCTGCCGCGCACCGTGACCAGGCCCGCGCTCTTGGCCCGTTCCAGGGCGGCCGGGTCGTCGTCGACCACGACGATGTCGGCGGGTGCCACGTCATCGCCGATCATCGCGGATACCGCGGTCCTGCCCTTCGTGCCGTAGCCGACGACGATGGTGTGGTTGCGCACGGATTTCCTCCATCGCTGGATCTTCAGCGCCTGGCGCGACTGGGTGGTCAGTGTCTCGACGGTGGTACCGATGAGCACGATCAGGAATGCCACGCGCAGCGGCGTGATCACCAGAACGTTGACCAGTCGCGCTGATTCGGTATAGGGCGTGATGTCGCCGTAGCCCGTGGTGGACAGCGACACGGTGGCGTAATAGATGCAGTCCAGCAGGGACAGCGGGTCGCTCTCTTCCGGCGTGGCCGCGACGTCCCGGTAGCCGTGCCGGTCGATGTAGACGATGAACACCGCGGCCACCAGCGCGGAGAGCGCCCAGATGACGCGCATGAAGATCTTGCGACTCGGGCTGACGAACTTCTCGGGGATGTTGAGGATTTCGACCAGATCGGCGTCCGGTCGTGTCGTCAGGTTCTGGTCGACCGCCTCCAAGCGCCGACGCAACCTACCTTTGGCCACGAATCACCGATCGGTGGGAAGAAGGCACGTCACAATGTAACCATGACATCCATTTCCTCCGCCGTTCGACAGCCGACAAATCAGTCCCGCGCCCGCTTCATGGGTGGCTGGCTGGTGGGAATGGGCATCCTGCACTTCGTCGCGCCCAAACCGTTCGACGCCATCATCCCGGAGGAGCTGCCCGGTAGCGCCCGCTTTTATACCTATGCCTCCGGTGTCGTCGAGGCCGGGGCCGGCGCACTGCTGCTCGCACCGAAGACCCGCAAGCTGGGCGCACTGGCCTCGATCGCGTTGTTCGTCGGGGTGTTCCCCGGCAACGTCAACATGGTTCGTCTGTGGAAGGACAAGCCCCTGCCGATGCGGATCGGCGCGGTGGCCCGCCTGCCGTTGCAGATCCCGATGATCACGCAGGCCTACAAGATCTACCGCAACTCGTAGTCCTCCTCCTGCAGTAGCGCGGCCAGTTCGTCTGGTCCGGCGAGTTCGTCGGGCCGGACGGTGACCCCGCTGCGCACGTAGTGAAAGGCCGCGCGCACCGATTCCAGCGGGCGACCGGTCATCCCGGCCCAGGCGAGCCGGTACACCGCCAGCTGGACCGCGGCGTGCCGCTGCGCCTCTGGTGTGCTCGGCGCGTCGCCCGTCTTCCAGTCGACGACGACCTGGGTGCCGTCCCCGTCGTCGAACACGGCGTCGACCCGGCCCCGCACGACCGTGGCGCCGATCATCATGTCGAACGGCACCTCGACATCGAGCGGTGTCCGCGTCGCCCAGACCGACGAGGCGAACGCGGCTTGCAGCTCGGCCAGCTCCTCGGCGTCCGCGCGCCCGGCGTCACCGTCGACCGCACCCGGCAGATCATCCAAGTCGAACAGCCGCTCGGCGTGAAAGAAGCGCTGCACCCAGTCGTGGAATGCGGTGCCCAACAAGGCATGTGGATCAGGACGCACCGGAAGCCTGCGACGCAGCCGCTGCGTGGCCGACGCCCGGTCCTTCCCCAATTCGACCAGCATGCTGACCGAGAGCTGCCCAGGCAGGGGTACCGACTCCGGCTCACTGGCCCGGGCACGTTCGGCGAGCAGCGCATCGACGTCGGCAGTCCAGTTCTCCGTGTCCGCGGCGGTGGCCGGGCGACAGACATCGGCGCGCTCTACGAGTTCGGCGCCACGGTCAAGGGCGGCACGGCGCGTCGGCTCCGCCGGCCACACCGCCTCGACGACACTGTCGCGCAACGGGTTCGGTTCACCGTCGGCGGGCTCTGGCGCCCAGTGGTCGATGACACCGCACGGCTCGCCGGTATCGGCGGAAGCCTCGATGATGCCGCGCAGTTCGAGCAGGAACTCTGACGGTCCGCGCGGTTTCGACTCGGTGGGTCCCCAGTGGTGGCCCGACACCAGCAGGGTGTTTTCACACCGGGTGAGCGCCACGTACAGCAGCCGCCGTTCTTCGTCCACCCGGCGAAGTGCCAGATTGTCCTTGTGCTCGGCAATCTTGTCGGCCAGCGCTTTCCGATCGAAGACGTCGGAGGTGTCGAGCACCGGCACCCCGGGCTGGGATTCCATGGCCCGGTCCCCGCGCAACAGCGGTGGCAGGTCACCGGCATCGGTGAGCCACGTTCTTGCCATCGCGGTGGACGGGAACACCCGGGCGCTGAGATGCGGAACCGCCACCACCTGCCACTCCAGGCCCTTGGCCGCGTGCACCGTCAGGATCTGGACCCGGTCGGTCGCCACCGCGATTTCGGCAGGCGCCAAACCATTTTCGATCACGGTCGCCACCTCCAGGAAGGCGAGCAGGCCGTCGGCGGTGGCGTCGGAGCGCTCGGCGAAGTCGGCGACGACGTCGCTGAAGGCGTCGAGATGTTCGGTCCCGCCCCAGCCGGCCGCGACCGGCCGGGCGGCCCTAGCCTCGACATCCACCCCCAGCGCCCGGCGTATCTCGGCGATGAGGTCGGGCAGCGGATGCGCCAGATGAGCACGCAGAGCTGTCAATTCACGACCGAGTGCGACGATGCGGGCGTACCCGGGCGCCGAGTAGCGGGGCTCGGCCCCGGGATCGCACATGGCGTCGGCCAGGCACGCCGCGTCGGCATCGGGTGCGGCCTGGGCGATGATCTGGGCGGTGGTGACGGCGGCGCCGGGCCCGTCCAACTCCACGGCCCGCTGCCACAGCGCCGCGATATCGCGGGCGCCGAGACGCCAGCGCGGCCCCGTCAGCACCCGCATGGCCGCCGCGCCCCCGGTCGGGTCGGCGATCAGGCGCAGCAGCGCGACGACGTCGGCGACCTCGGCGATGGCCAGCAGCCCGGCTAGGCCGACAACTTCGACGGGAACCCCGCGCGCGGTGAGCGCATCGGCCATCGGCGCCGCATCGGCGTTGCGGCGCACCAGCACTGCTGTCGTCGGCGGCACCGGAGTAGCCAGGTAGCGCCGGGCGACCTCGTCGGCCACCCAGTCGCGTTCGGTCACCACGTCGGTCAGCAGCGCGCAGCGGATGTCGCCGGGTTCGGCGTCGGGGCGTGGCAGCAGCTCCCGGACGCTGACCGAGCGGCGGCGGGCCTCTGCGGACACGGCGTTGGCCAGATGCAGCGCCTGCGGTGGATTGCGCCAACTGGTCCGCAGTTCCAGAGTGGGTGCCGGGGTGCCGTCTCCGAGCGGGAAGTCGGTGGCGAACCGCGGCAGGTTGGTGGCAGAGGCCCCGCGCCAGCCGTAGATGGACTGGATCGGATCGCCCACCGCGGTGAGTGCGAGCCCGTCGTCCACCCCGCCCCCGAACAATGACGACAGCGCGATCCGCTGGGCGTGACCGGTGTCCTGGTACTCGTCGAGCAGCACCACCCGATACCGTTGCCGCAGTTGCTCTCCCACCTGAGGCGCAGCCACGGCAAGCCGGGCGGCTGCCGACATCTGCGCACCGAAGTCCATGACCTTCGCGGCGCGCATCCGGCGGTGCAGCTCGTCGATGAGCGGCACCAGCAGCGTGCGTTCGGTTTGCGTGTCCAACAGTTTGAGCAGCCATTGGGCCGGGCCCTTGTCCCGCTGATTGGGGCCGGGCGGCAGGTTCAGGACGAGTCGCTCGAGTTCGGTGTGGGTGTCGGTGAGCGCGGCGGTATCCACCAGGTGCTCGGACAGCGCACCTGCCAGTCGCAGCACCAGCCCGGTGACGGCGGCCGGAGTCTTGTCGGTCTCCAGCACGCGTGGGTGTTCACACACCACGCGGAAGGCCAACTGCCACAGCTCCGTTGCCCCGATCAGCCGGGTGTCGGGTTCGACCGGCAGTAGCAGCCCGTGTTCGCGCAGCAGGTTTCCGGCGAACGCGTGATAGGTGCTGATGGTCGGCGGATCATCGGCGCGCAGCTCCGGGCACAGGCCTGCGCCGGCGAGTCTGGCCAACCTGGCGCGGACGCGGCGCAGCAGCTGTCCGGCGGCCTTACGGGTGAATGTCAGCCCGAGCACCTCGGCCGGGGCGGCGTATCCGTTGGCCACCAGCCACACGACCCGCGCGGCCATGGTCTCGGTCTTGCCGGCCCCCGCACCGGCGATCACGACGAGCGGCCCCGGCGGTGCGGCGATGACGGCGGCCTGCTCGGCGGTGGGCGCGAAAAGCCCGAGCGCGTCGGCCAATTCGACCGGGTTGTACCTGGTGGCGATCACAGCGACTCCCCCTGCTGGTGCGCCGGGCACATCGCCCGCATCGGGCAGTGCCCGCAGTTGTCGTTCACCCTGGCGACGAACACCGGGCCCTGGGTGGCCGCCGCGGCTTCGGCGACCTGATCGCGCCACTGGGCGGCGCCGTCCGGCGTCAGCGCGTCCTGGGTGCGCTCGGTCGCACCGCCGGCGCTGGGTTTACCCGGGTACACCAGCAACCCGCCACCGGGCTCGTCACCCTGCGGGAGCACACCTTCGGCGACCGCGAGTTGGTAGAGGGCGAGCTGCGCGTGACGCTGAGCGTCGTCCTTGGTGACGGGGCTCTTGCCGGTCTTGACGTCCACGATCACCAGCCGGTCGGCATTGTCGCGCTCCAGCCGGTCGACGCGTCCCCGCACCCGGACACCGG
This sequence comes from Mycobacterium sp., assembly GCA_023264765.1. Taxonomy (GTDB): domain Bacteria; phylum Actinomycetota; class Actinomycetes; order Mycobacteriales; family Mycobacteriaceae; genus Mycobacterium. Next base: position 5,916 of record JAHFVC010000205.1, read on the forward strand.
GGGCGACCATGCCGTCCACCGCGACCTCGGTTCCCACCTCGGTCAGTTCGCGGCGGGTGAGTTCACGCCACTGGGCAAACGCCGACAGCATGGCGCCGTGCCGGGCCAGTTCGTTGTCGGCGAACCACTGGGACTCGAAGGGCAATGCGCCCCAGATGTTCTCCAGCTCGGCAAGCAGCTGATTCTCCGTCTTGGTGGAGTCTGCGACCAATGCGTGCATCAGCGAGCCGATGGCTGACCGCACATCGCGGTTGTCGCTGCCGCCGTGGCGTTCCAACAGCCAGCGCAGCGGGCAGTCGGACAAGGTCTGCACCGTGGAGGGCGACACGGTGACCACGTGATCGTCCCCAGACCACAGCGGCTCGCTGGTGGAGGGCGCCGAACGGCCGTACCAGGATGCCGGGTCGGCGCCTGCCACACCCGCGTCGGCCAGCCGGGCCAATTGCACTGCCGCACAGGAACGTACCTCGTCGTCGACCTCCCCGTAGGGGGCGCACACCACCGCTCGGAGGCGGCCCACCAACGCCGCAGGAGCCAGCACCCGTGGTGCGACGATGGGAGCGGGCCCGCCCTCCGGGTCAGCGGTGGCCAGTTCGGCCAGTTCCGCGCAGAACGGTGACGGTAACATCGCGGCATCACCGGTGTCGCTGTCCACGGCGGTCACCAGGATCCGGGTCCGGGCCCGGCCCATCGCCGCGATGAGCAGCCGGCGTTCCTCGGCCACCAACGGCGCCCGCACCGAGACGGGCTGCCCGGGCTCGGTCACCCCATCCAGAATGTCCACCAGATGCTGGGTGCCGAGCACACCACCACGCGGAATGGTGTTGGGCCACAATCCTTCTTGGACGCCTGCGATGACGACGAAGTCCCACTCCCGATCCAGCACCGTGTGGGCGCTGCACACGGCAACCGCCTCACCACGAGGAGTCCGGTCCGCGGTGACGGGCAGACTCAGCCCGTCGACGTGGTCGAGCAGACCCCGCAACGTCGCCCCGGTGGTCCGGGTGACGTACTGCTCGGCCACGTCGAACAGGGTGGTGACGGCGTCGAGATCGCGCTCGGCCGCCGACCCCGCCGCGCCGCCGCGCTCGGCCGCCGTGACCCAGCGGCGCTGCAGGCCACTGCGGTGCCAGGCCTGCCACAGGGTTGAGCGGGGATCATCCCCGGCGCGGTGGCTGCGCTGCGCGGCACGCAGCACCTCACCGACCCGCTTCAGGCTGCGGCCGTGTTCGGGTGCCAGCCCGGACGGGACCTGCCGCACGGCCGCGGCGAGGAGTTCGGGGAACTCGCGCCGATGGTTGTCCAAGCGGCGCAGCGTACGGCGCAATTGACGCAGCGAGACCGGATCGACCCGGCCGATCGGCCCGGTGATCAGGTCGAGCACCGCCTCGCCGGTCGCGCCCTCGGCGGCGGCGCCCAGCACCGTGAGAAGGGCGTGCACGGCGGGCTGCCGGGCCAGGACCGGCTCCGTGGACGGCAGGTCGACCGGGACACCGGCGGCGGCGAGGGCGCGCCCGAGTGCGGCGCCGGCGCGCGGAACCGACCGCACGATGACCGCCATCTGCGACCACGGCACCCCGTCGATCAGGTGGGCGCGCCGCAGGGCATCGGCGACCACGGCGGCTTCGGCATGTGCCGACGCCGCGATGCGCACCGAGACCGATCCGGGGTTGTCTGCGGCACCGCTGAATTCGCCGAAACCCTCGGCGGCGGGTAACCGGCGGGCGATCCCGGAGATGGCGGTGGCCACCGCCGCGGAACAGCGGTGCGATGCCGTGAGCATGACGGCGGGGGTGTCGGTGCGCAGCAGCGCGGGGTCGGCGCCGCGGTACCCGAACACCGACTGGTTGGGGTCTCCCGCGATGACGGTGAGTCCTGCACCCGCGGCGAGGACCCGGACCAACAGCGCGGCCTGGGGATCGAGGTGCTGGGCATCATCTACGAGCAGCAGCTGGATACGGGCGCGCTCGGCGGCCAGCAGGTCGGGGTCGGTGGCCAGCGCGTCCAGCGCGGCGCCGACGAGTTCGGCGGCGCCCAACGCGGGCACGGTGGCCTGCGGGGCCGCCATCCCGACCGCGGCACGCAGCAGCATGACCTGTTCGTACACCTGCGCGAAACGCCCGGCGGCCACCCATTCCGTACGCCCGGAAAGTTTTCCGAGACGTTGCAACGCCACCGGGTCGACCCCGCGTTCCGCGCAGCGGGCCATCAGGTCGCGCAGTTCGGAGGCGAAACCCGCGGTGCCCAATGCCGGGTGCAGGGCCGACGGCCACGCCGCGGCACCGTCTTCGAGATCCCCGGCGAGCAGTTCACGGATGATCCCGTCCTGTTCGGCACCGGTGATCAGCCGCGGGGGCGGGTCCCCGTTGCGTTGGGCGGCCAGTCGCAACACCGCGAAAGCGTACGAGTGCAACGTGCGCACCAGTGGTTCCCGGACCACGCCCGCCCCGCTGCCCAGCAGGGTGCCGGTGATCTCGGCCCTGGCAGCGGCGCCCAGTCGCGCCGAACCCGTGAGCAGCAGTACCGATTCTGTCGGCGCGCCCGCGGCGATGTGCGCGGCGGCGGCGTCGGTGAGCAGCCGCGTCTTGCCGGTGCCGGGACCGCCGAGCACCCGGACCGTGCCGCGCAGGCCCGGGTCACCCAGTGCGGCGGGCTCCAGCACGGTGCGCGATGCGGTCATGGCGACATGTCATCACGGGGGTCCGACAAGTAGCCTCACATGGTGCTGCACGCCTACCGCTACGGTCCCGACAAGCCCATCCAGGTATTGGCCATCCACGGCTTGACCGGTCACGGCAAGCGCTGGGAGACACTGGCGGCCGGGCATCTGCCGGACGTCGCCATCCTGGCGCCCGATCTGATCGGGCACGGTCGATCGAGCTGGGCGGCGCCGTGGACCATCGAGGCCAACGTGGCGGCGCTGGCCGCCCTGCTGGACGCCGAGGCCGCCGGGCCGGTGCTGGTGGTGGGGCACTCGTTCGGCGGCGCTGTGGCGCTGACGTTGGCGGCCACCCGTCCCGATCTGGTGGCGGGTCTGGTCCTGCTCGATCCCGCCGTGGCGCTCGACGGTCAGTGGATGAGCGAGATCGCCGAGGCGATGTTGTCCTCTCCCGACTACCCGGACCGCGAGGAGGCCCGCGCGGACAAGTTGTCCGGGTCGTGGGCCGAGGTGGATCGAGACGAGCTCGAGCGGGAGCTGGACGAACACCTGATCGCGCTGCCCAACGGGCGTCTGGGCTGGCGGATCAGCGTGCCTGCAACCATGTCGTACTGGAGTGAGCTGACACGCCCGATCGCATTGCCTGCCAACCCGATTCCGGTGACCTTGATCCGCGCCACCCGCACCTCACCCCCCTATGCGACCGACGAGCTGATCGCCACACTGCGCGCACCGCTGGGCGACCACTTCACCCTGGCCGAGTTGGACGGCGATCACATGGTGGGCCAGGCCCGCCCGGCCGAGACCGCCGCCATCATCCGCGCACAGTTGGGCTGAAATGGCGCGCGTCACCGAGGAACAGGTGGAGGCGGTGCGCGCCCTGGTGGCCGCGATACCGGCGGGCCAGGTGAGCACCTACGGGGATATCGCCGAGGCGGCCGGCCTGTCCAGCCCCCGGATCGTGGGCTGGGTGATGCGCACCGATTCGTCGGACTTGCCGTGGCACAGGGTGATTCCCGCGTCCGGACGCCCCACACCGCATCTGGCGACCCGCCAGCTGGAACGGCTGCGGGCCGAAGGGGTGTTGGCCGTGGACGGCCGGGTGCCGCTACGCGACTACCGTCACCACTTCGCGTAGAAATCCAGATGCGCCTGGGCGGCGGCCTCCCACGTCATCGACGTCGCCAGCGCCCGCCCGGGCGCCGGGTCGTAGGGAACCGCAAGCGCGGCTGCCATTTCGGACGCGAACCCGGCGGCATCGGCTGCGAAGCGCACCGTGTCGCCGAACACCTCTCGCAAGACGGGAAGATCCCGGGTCACCACCGGCCGTCCCGCGGCCAGTGCCTCCATGGCGGCGAGGCCGAATCCCTCTTTGGTGGAGGGAAAGGCGAACACCTGGCATCCCGCGACCAAGGCCGGCAGGTCAGAGTCGTCGATGGCCCCGAGAATGACCGGTTCCACACCCAGTTCGGCACACGAGGCGTCGAAGGCGGCGCGGTAGTCGCGATAGTCGAACAGCGTCTCGCCGCCCGCGATCACCAGGGCAAGCTCTGGATGGTGCTGTCGCAGGTGATGGTAGGACTCGACCAGATCGAGGGTGCCCTTGCGCGGCTCGATCCCGCCGACGGTCAGGACGTACTTGCCGAGCTCGGCCTGCCAGCGGTGCTGCTGCCCGATATCGGCCGATGCTTGGATGAAGCGTTGCGCATCAACGCCATTGGGGATCACCACGGGATCCAGACCCCAGCCGTCCCGGACCTCGGCCGCGACGGCGGACGACACGCAGATGCGGGCATACGGCGTCACGATCGCCTTCTCGTGGCACTCCGCGAGCACCGGGGTGGTGAACTGGTCGAGGTGATGGATGGTGCGGATGCACGTTCCGACGGCATTGGCGCTGATGCAGTCCTGGGCATGCACGATGTCGTAGTCGCCCGCCTCGAACTCCCGGCCCAGCACCTCGATGGACCGGACGATGCGATCGGTGACCGTGTCCGCGGGATGATCGACGAACTCCGCCAATCGCACCGTGACGGCTGGGTCGACGTCCCGGAAGAAGCCACGATCGCCGGCGCGGGCCAGCGACCACACCGTGACATCCACCCCCAGGCGGGCCATTGCCTCGGCGAGGTAGAGCGTATGCACCACTCCCCCACGGGGTTTGGTGGAATAGGTCAGGAGCGCGACCCGCATCGTCAGGCCCGCACGGACTTGACGTGGTAGGCGGTCGGACGAAGCTCCGCCAGGTGATTCAGAACTCTTCTGGCGCGCGTGATCTCGGCCAGCACGTCGATCTCGGCCTTGGCGATGCCGCCTTTTGATCGGGTGGTGGCCAGGATGTCGCCGCCCGGTCCCACCACCTTGGCCTGCCCCAGGAAGCGCAGATTGCCCATCACACCGGTCTGGTTGGAGGACACGAGAACAACCTGATTCTCCGCCGCACGGGCACAGTCGTAGAGATCGAACAATCGTGACTGCCGGTCGGCGGGCAGCCGCGACGCGCGATCGGTGACGCTCGCCGGCCACGCCGACAGCGCGGCGATGATCTGGGCCCCGTCCATGGCAAGCGCCCGCGCGGCTTCGGGGAAGGTCTTGTCGTAGTCGATGAGCATCCCGACCCGCCCGACCGGGGTGTCGAACGTGCTGAACCCGTCGCCGGCCAGATAGGTGAGGGCCTCGCCGGCGGGCTGATGCACCTTGCGGTAGGTCCCGAGCACGCCGTCACCGGAAACGCAGATCGCCGCGTTGTAGCGGGCACCGCCGGGCGCCGCCTCCGCGTACCCGACGCAGACCGTCATCGCACCCGCCGCAGCGATCACCGCGGCGATCTCCGGACCGTCAGGGTCCAGTGCAGGTGGCGGATCGTCGGGATCGGGTGTGGTGAGATCGCCGATGTAGCCACCGAGGCAGGCGTCGGGCAGCACCAGCAGATCGACGCCGTCGAGAGCCGCAGACTCGACGATGCCGACCACCTTCGACACCCCCCGGTCCACATCTCGGCCGAAGTGGGCGGCGACCGCTCCCAACGTGACTGACGCCATGGCTCCCCTCAGGCCGCTCCGAGTCCGGTGACAGGCGACGCCAACACCGTCGTCGTCGTGCCGTCAGGCCAGCGTAGGCGCACTCCTGGAGTCGCGGTGAGCGACCCGCAGGCCGCCGTCTGCACGCCGCGCGGAGCGGCAGTGGTGTTCCGCGCGCCCGCGGTGAGCATCGCGTAGCCGGGGAAACACGTCAGCCAGGACCCCGTCGGCGCGTCGGCGGGTCTCGGTACGGCGGCGACGTCGAGTTCGGCACCGGTACCGCTGGCTTCGGCCAGCATCCCCAGGGTCCCGACGATGCCCGCCATGCTGACGTCCTTGGCCGCGTGCGGTTGCATCGCGGCCACCAGACCGGTCATGGCTCGAAGGTCGGCACCATCGCGCATGCTC
>JAHFVC010000485.1 GCA_023264765.1 Mycobacterium sp.
GGCGACCGTCTCCAGCCGGGCCAGGCCCTGCCCCGCGCAGGCGTGCGCGCCGTTACCGAACCCGATGTGCCGCCCGGCATCGCGACGGATATCGAACCGATCCGGGTCGTCCCAGGCGTCCTCGTCGCGGTTGGCGGAGGCGTAGAGCACCAGTACCCGGGACCCGGAAGTGATGGTGGTGCCGGCGATCTCGGTGTCGACACGCACCTGCCGTGCGAACGCCCGCAGCGGCGACTCATAGCGGACCACTTCGTTGACCGCGGCCGGAATAAGGTCGGGGTTGTCCTTGAGCAACCGCCACTGCTCGGGATGGGTGCCCAGCAGGTACAGCGCATTCGAGATGGCGCTGATCGTGGTGTCCAGCGACGGCGCGATGTAGTCGATCATCAGCGCCGGGCATTCGTCGTGGGCGAGCACCCCGGCGTCGGCGGCGGTCAGCAGCTCGTCGATGATGCTGCCTTCCAACACGTCGCGTTGCCGCACCACCCGCCGGGCGAACCGGAGCATCTGCAAAGCCCGCGGGATCGCCTTGACCGCTTGCCAATTCATCGGTCCGAGGATGTCGAATGTCGCCCCGCCCCACTCGATCAGGTGCTCGCGCTGATCACGCGGCCAGCCGACCAGGTCCGGGACGATGGCCAGCGGCAGCGCGGTCGCCAGGTCGACACCGTCGATGCTGCCCTGCGCGACGGCGGCGTCCACGACGGCGGCGGCCTGCTCGTCGACGGTGCCACCGATGGTGCGCAGCGCCCGTGGCAGCAGCCGGTGCGCGACGAGCTTGCGCCGTTCGGCGTGCTCGTCACCGTCACTGGCCAGCGTGGTGCCGCGGGACAGTCTGTTGGACAACGCGTTCAGTGACACCCCATCGCCCGACAGGAACTGCTGATCGTCGCGCAGCGTGGCCTTGCATTCGGGATAGCGCGGCAGCGCGTAGCACTTGTGCCGGGTCAGCCACACCACCGGCCCGAGCCGGCGCAGCTTCTCGTAGTGCGGGTGCGGGTCGAGTATCGCCGGGGTGGTGTAGAGATCAGCGGTGTAGGTGGCGATCATCGGATCCTCCCGGCGACGGTGAAATCTGGCCTGACGATGGCGGTCTGGCCGCGCAGCCACTGCGCGGTGGCGCCGGTGACGATCTGCACGGTGGCGTTGATCGTCTCGGCGTGCGCCTGTTGTGCGGGGGTGAGCGGCTGCGCGGAGACCACGGCGAAGCCGTTGCCCCATGCCTGGCCCGGATAGAGGCGCCCGGTCAACCGGCCCCGACCGACCTTCAGGCGCGGCGTGGTCGAGTCGACCATCTTGGTGCGCAGCCCCGGCATCAGGTGCATCCGCGGAATGACGACCCGCCGCACCAGATCCCCGAAGCGGCCGCCGCCTGTCATCGCCCGGCCGACGGTGAGGGCCAGGCCGATCATCGCCCGGGTATGCGGTTTGCGTTCGCGCTCATAGGTGTCCAACACTTCGGGCGGAAGTTCACCGTGCAGTACCCCAGCCAGTTTCCAGGCCAGGTTCATCGCGTCGCGCAGGCCGGCGCCCATGCCTTGTCCGATGAACGGCGGGGTGAGGTGCGCGGCGTCGCCCAGCAGAAACACGTTGCCCTTGCGCCACCGCCGCGCGAGCTGCGCGCGAAACGTGTACTCGGTGACTCGCACCAACTCCAGATCGGGATCGGTGGTCCACGGTGCGAGCAGTGGGCGTAGTGCGTCGAGAGTGTTGTAATCCGCCACGGATTCGCCGGGCAACAGCTGGAACTCCCACCGGTAGCGGGCATCGCCGATGCGCATGTAGGTGGCGGCGCGGTGGGTGCTGCATACCTGATGCACGCCGTCCCACTGACCCAGATCGGCGGTGGTGGCGATGTCGACCACCAGCCATCGCTGTTCGAAGCCGAGGTCGCGCATGGTGACACCGATGCTGCCGCGCACCAGGCTGTTCGCGCCGTCGCAGCCCAGCAGGTAGTCGCAGGTGATCACCTCACCGTCGGACAAGGTGATCCGGCCCGGATCGACCGCCGTGACTTCGACGCCGGACCGCAGACGCACCTGCGGGTAGCGGGACGCGTTGTCCCGCAGCAGCTTCTCCAGCTCGGGCTGGTCGAACATATTGGCCTGAGGGAAGCCGCAGCGGCCGGGTCCACGGTGGAATCGGGCCAGCACGGACAGCTGCTCGTCGAGCAGTTGCAGCCCGAGTGCGGGCCGGGAGATCTTGGCGAACTCCGCGGCGATGCCGAGCCGGTCGACGATCCGGTAGACCTCGTCGTCCAGGTGTACGGCACGGGGCTGCGGGTAGACCTCGGGCCAGCGCTCCAAGACGAGTGTCTCGACGCCGTACTGGGCGAGCAGGGTGGCCACGGTCATCCCGGTCGGGCCGGCGCCGATGACGGCGACCGAGGCGTGGGTCACCGGTAGTGCACCGTCATGCGTTGCGCGCCAAGGTCGATGGTGCCGTCATCGGTACCGACGGTGGCCTCGACGATGTCGCCGTCGCGCAGGTACTTCGGGTTGGCGGCTTGGCGCTTGAAGAAGGCCTTCCACTTCACCGCCGGAGGTAGAAGGTTGCCGATGATCTCGATCGGCTTCGGTGGGGCGCTCAGCGCGGTGCCGACCGGGGTGCCTGTCAGCACCAGATCGCCGGCGGCCAGATCCTGGAACCGGGTCAGCGACTGCAGTGCCTGCAGCGGCCGGTACAGCATGTCGCCCTCCACGATGGCGTTCTGCCGCTCGTCGCCGTTGACGGTCAGCCGCAGTCGCAGGTCGCCGAACCGCTTCAGCTCGTCTCCGTCGAGCAGCACCAGTTCGGGGCCGGTCGGGGTGAAGGTCGGGTAGGACTTCGCCTCGTAGAACTGGGTCTGCGGCAGCTGGATGTCGCGGGCCGACACGTCGTTGGTGATCACCAGACCGGCAATGGAACCCGGCAGATCGGACTCGGAAAGGTTTGTCCCCACCGGGATGTCGCGGCCGATGACCAGACCGATCTCCACCTCGTAGTCGAGGAGCCGGACGTGTTCGGGTTTGACGATGTCGTCGAACGGCCCGCAGATGGATGCCGAGGATTTGCGGAAGAACGTCAGCGGCACCGTCTTGGGGTCCATCCCGGCGTCGCGGACGTGGGATTCGAAGTTGGTCATCTGCGCCACCACCCGGCACGGGGCGGTGACGGGGGAGACCAACGCCAAGCTGTCCAGCGGGACGGAGTCACCGGTGCGGGCCGCGTCGATGGCAGCCCGGTCGCCCAGCAGTGCACCGGTGGTGGTGGCGGTGGTGTCGATGCGGGCGGCACCGGCGGGGGTCTTGACCCACCAGGCGTCGGCGGTGCGCAGCACGGAAACGGTCATGAGGAAGCAACTTTCAGTAGGCCGGCCAACCGCCGGAGGTCGAATTCGTTGTCACCGCGCAGCGCGGCCACCATCGCGGCGGCCTCATGGCGGATGTTGCGGGCGTCGCTGCCCAGGAAGTCCCGGCTGACCGGCGGCCCCCACTGCGACAGCCCCGTCGCGGTGAACGGCGCCCACCCGGGCTCCAGCGTGTTGTCGAACATGTCCCCGTCGGCGAAGTGCTCGACCAGGAAGCCGTCGGGGTCGCGCCAGTAGTCGAAGATCTGGCTGCCCTGGATGTGCCTGCCGATACCCCAGGACCGGAAATAGCCGCGCTCACAGAGGTATTCGCCACCGGCGGCAAGCGCGTCGAGATCGCTGACCTGATAGGCCGAATGCACGTAGCGGTTGGCCGGCCCCAGCGCCAGCGCCAGGGTGTGGTGATCGGCGGGGGTGGCGCCACGGTCGCACCGGATGAAGCTCATGGTGGGCCCGCGGTCGCGCTGGCCGGGGAAGTACAGGAAATCGCTGACGATCATGCCGAACATGTCCAGGTAGCAGTTCAGCGTCCGCCGGTAGGTGGTGGACTGCAGCACCACATGCCCGAGCCGCTGCACCCGGGCCGGGACGCGCGGTGGGCGCTGCGTGGCGTTGGTGCGGGTGACGGTGCGGCCGGTATTGTGCACCAGCGGCCGCTGGACCGGCAGCTCGGGTAGCGCGTGCATCCCGGCCACCACCCGCACCGGCGTGCCGCCCGGATCGGCGAGGTCGACGGCGAGCCCGCCGATCGCTTCCGGAAGAGCGCGGGCCGCGACGCCGGTG
>JAHFVC010000486.1 GCA_023264765.1 Mycobacterium sp.
TCCGCAACCGATTCAAGGTGTACCGCGACGAGACGGCGCCGCTGCTGGACTACTACGCCGGCGAACTCAAGACGGTCGACGCCGTGGGTTCCCTGGACGAGGTGTTCGCACGGGCGCTGCAGGCGCTCGGACGCTGAAGTAGTCGATCATGATCTCGGTGCCGGGCCGGCGTAAGACAGTTGCCCAGCGCAGCGCGGGCGAACTCGATGCCATGGCCGCTGCGGGTGCCCTGGTGGCCGCGGCGTTGCAGGCAGTACAGCGAGCGGCGACGCCTGGGGTATCCACCGGCGAGCTGGATCGCATCGCCGAATCGGTGATCCGCGACGGCGGCGGTGTGCCGTCATTCCTGGGCTATCACGGGTATCCGGCGACGGTCTGTGCCTCGGTCAACGACCGCGTCGTGCATGGTATCCCGTCCGACGAGGAAGTCCTGGCCGCCGGCGATCTGGTGTCGATCGACTGCGGGGCGATCCTGGAGAAGTGGCACGGCGACTCCGCGGTGACCTTCGGGGTCGGTGCACTGATCCCCGCCGACGAGTTGTTGTCGGAAGCCACCCGGCTGTCGATGGAGGCCGGGATAGCCGCGATGGTGCCCGGCAACCGGCTCACCGACGTCTCGCACGCCATCGAGAACGGGACGCATGCCGCGGCGGCGCGGCACGACCGCAAGTACGGCATCGTCGAGGGTTACGGCGGCCACGGGATCGGTCGCGAGATGCACATGGATCCGTTCCTGCCCAACGAGGGCGCACCCGGGCGTGGCCCGTACCTGGCCGTCGGGTCGGTACTAGCCATCGAGCCCATGCTGACTCTCGGCACGTCCAAGACCAAGATCCTGGACGACGAGTGGACCGTCGTCACCACCGATGGCTCCCGGGCTGCGCACTGGGAGCACACCGTTGCGGTCACCGAGGACGGGCCGCGCATCCTCACGCTCCTCCCGGCATAGGCGCGCCGTCCTTCCGGCAAACAATTACCGTTGAACCGGATCACCGCCAACGTCGTATAAAGGACGGAGGTTGGGAGTGGACGATCCGGAGGCCGCGATGATGCGGGTGCTGTACGACGAGCACGCCGGCGCATTGTGGCGGTACGCCCTGCGTTTGACGGGCGATGCCGCCCGCGCCGAAGACGTGGTGCAAGAGACGCTGCTGCGCGCGTGGCGGCATCCCGAGGTGACCACCGACCCCGACCGACCGCTACGTCCCTGGCTGTACACCGTGGCGCGTAATCTCGTCATCGACGACCGGAGAAGCGCTCGTTTCCGCAATGAGACCGAGACACCCGACGTCGAAAAGGCCGCCGATAGAGCCGGCCCCGACGAAGTGGATTCTGCGCTGGACCGCCTACTGATCAGCACCGCGCTGAGCGAACTCTCCGAAGACCATCGCGCGGTCATCAAGCGCGCGTACTACCAAGGCATGAGTACCGCGCAGATCGCCGCTGATCTCCACATCGCCGAAGGCACCGTGAAATCGCGACTGCATTACGCGGTGCGCGCGTTGCGTCTCAATCTGCAGGAAATGGGGGTGACGCGATGACCGGACCGGATACGACCGCCGAGGGTGATCAGTACGCCACCTGGGACGCCTCCTACGTGCTGGGCGCGCTGTCGCCGGGCGAACGGCGCGAGTACGAGGCGCACCTGCAGACCTGCGCGCAGTGCCGCGCCGCGGTGGCAGAGCTCACCGGGATGCCCGCGCTGCTGGCGATGGTCGATCTTGCCGACGTCGAAGCCATCGACCGTGATGGGGGCGAACCGGAAACCCCGCTCCGACCCGAACTGCGCGAGCAGGTGGTCGACCGGGTGCGCTGGCGCCGGCGGCGTACACGGTGGCTGACCTCGGCCGCCGTGGGTCTGGCGGCCGCGTTGCTGGCGGTGGGAGTCGTGGTGGCCGTGCGGCCCGACGTGTTCGGCATGCAGCAGGGCACGCAGCAGGCGGCGCCGTCGCTGGAGATGAGCAAGGTCAATCCGACGACCATCGCCGCGAGTATCTCGTTGTCCGAGTACGGCTGGGGCACCCGAATCGACATGGCGTGCAGTTACGGCGACTGGGGTCAGCGGGATAGCAAGCCGCAGAACCTGGGAATGGTGGTGGTGGGCAAGGACGGCAGTCGCGATCAGATCGCCACCTGGCTCGGATTGTCCGGTGCGACCGCCCTGCCCAGCGGAAACACCCCGCGACCGATGAAGGAAATCGCTGCCGTGCAACTGGTTTCGGCGGACGACGGAAAGGTCCTGCTCGAAAAGAACCTGTGAATCGGTTCCGTTGGGTGAACCCAACTCCCACCGGACCCGTGTCACCTGCAGAACGAGAAAGCAGGTGAGCGGTGAGCAGCAGGAACAGGGTGGTCGACCATATCGTCGGCCGTCTCGCGGCACACGGGGTGCGACACATCTTCGGCGTCGACGGCGCGAACATCGAGGACCTCTACGACGCCGCCCATTTCGACGCTGATCTCACCGCGGTACTCGCCAAGCATGAGTTCTCGGCCGCCACGATGGCCGACGGATACCGCCGCTCCGGGGAGCCGCTGGGGGTGGTGGCCGCGACATCGGGTGGCGGGTCCCTCAATCTTGTTGCTGCGCTGGGAGAATCGCTGACCAGCCGGGTACCGGTACTTGCCCTGATCGGGCAGCCGCCGACAGTGCTCGACGGGCACGGGTCGTTCCAGGACACCAGTGGGCTGGGCGGCTCGCTGGACGCCGAGGCGCTGTTCTCGGCGGTCTCGGTGTACTGCCGGAGGGTGGTCGATCCGGACACCATCGACGTGGTGCTGACCGAGGCGCTGGCGGCCACCCGGCTCGGACCGGCGGTGTTGCTGCTGCCAAAAGACGTGCAGCAAAGTCATTTTGGTGGTGAATCCGGTGCCGCAGCGCCCTTCGCCGCCCCGCTCGGGGACCCGGCGCCGATCGCCGAACAGTTGCGGCGGGTGCACGGACCGGTGACGATCATCGCCGGCGAGCAGGTGGCCCGCGACGATGCCCGCGATGAACTGGAGCGGCTCCGCGCGATCCTGCGAGCACGGGTGGCGACGGTGCCCGATGCCAAGGACACCAGCGGTGCACCCGGTCTCGGATCGTCGTCGGCACTGGGAGTGACAGGCGTGATGGGCCACCCCGGCGTGGCCGATGCGATTGCCGCCGGCGCGGCGTGCCTGCTGGTGGGTACGCGACTGCCGGTGACCGCGCGGGCCGGACTCGATGCCGCCCTGGCGGCGGTGCCGGTGTTGTCGCTGGGGGCGCAGGCCCCCCACATCCCGAGTATGCACGTGCACACCGACGACCTGCGCGGTTCGCTGTCGCTGCTCAACGCCGCCCTGTCGGGTCCGGGGAGAGCCGCAGGAGTCACTGTCCCAGAACATATTTCACACGAGGAGCTCAGCCCACCTGCCCACGACGGCAGCGGAATCCGGTACCGGGCCGCGATGGCGGCGCTGAACCGCGCGCTGCCCGAAGGCGCCGACATCGTCGTCGACGCGGGGAATGCCGGTGCGTCGGCCATCCACTACCTGCCGGTGCGTCGTGGCGGACGTTTCGTGGTGGCCCTCGGGATGGGTGGGATGGGCTACAGCTTCGGTGCCGGCATCGGGATGTGTTTCGCCCGCGGCAGACGGACCGTCATCATCGCCGGCGACGGTTCGTTCTTCATGCACGGTCTGGAACTGCACACCGCCATCCAGTACCGGCTCCCGGTGACTCTGGTGTTGTTCAACAACAACGCCCACGCGATGTGCGTCACCCGCGAACAGCTCTTCTACCAAGACCTGTACAGCTACAACCGGTTCCAGCCCAGCAACCTCGGGGCGGGCCTGGCGGCGATGTTCCCGGGACTGCCCGCGGCCGACGTCACCGACATCGGTGCGCTGCCGCAGGCACTGCAGACAGCCCTCACCGTCGAGGGACCGTCGGTCGTCAGCATCGAATGCTCCGCCGACGAAATACCACCATTCGCACCGTTTCTCACGACCAAGGAGGCCAGAACCCATGTCCCTGCCCGCACTTGATGACATCACCGCCCCGATCGAGGGCGTGATACGGATCGAGACCGCACCCCGGGAACAGGCCACCCCGATCATCATGGAGATGATGCGGTCGGTGTACCCGCATGACCA
>JAHFVC010000206.1 GCA_023264765.1 Mycobacterium sp.
TGGTGCGGCGACGCTGGATCAGGTCCCGGAAGTAGGACCGCAACCACTTGCCCGCCTCGATGCGCTCGTGGAAACCCTCGGGCTTGCCGGTGGCGGCGAGGAACGGATCGACGGTCTGGCCCAGCAGGGTCGACGCGTGGCCGAACTTCGGCTCGTCCTCGACGGGCACGCCGAGCAGCCGGCAGATGACCGCCACCGCCAGCGGGTAGGCCAGGCCGGTGACGGCGTCGAACTCGCCGTCCTGCTGTGCGGTGTCCAGCAGGGCGTCGACCACCGCGGTGATCTCGGCCTGCATGGCGTTGATGACCCGGGGAGCGAACGCCTTGACCACAAGTTTGCGCAGCCGGGTGTGGTCGGGCGGGTCCAGGAACAAAAACGCCGGTGTGCGGCGCTGGTCGACGAGACCGGCCAGGCCGAACGGCCGCGGCTGCTTGCCCTCGGCGATCTGGCGCTGCGCGATGGTCGACTTGTTCCTATCGCTGGCCGACGCGGGATGGCGCAACACGGCGTCACAATGCGCGTAGGAGGTCAGCACGGCGAGGTTGCCTTCGGGGAGATGCAGAGCTCCGTGCTCACGCAGCTGCCGGTACACCGGGTAGGGGTCCACCCGGTTCGCCGGTGCCAACGCCTGCGCGAGCAGTTGTGGGGCCGACGTGGTGGTCATGTTCCTATTGTGCAATCGCCGACTCGATCACTTGGCGCCACCTGTGTAACCGGGCTGTATCGGACACCGTGTAACGCGCCAGGAACTCCGGTGCCGGGGCGGGCGGCATGGGTGCCACGGGCAGGGTGCCGTCCACCGGGATCAGCGACCGGGCCTCGGCGACCAGATCTGCGGTGCGCAACAACCGCGTGCCCAGCGCACAGGCGAACGGCAGGACCGGCAGCGCTCCGGCCAGGGCCAGACCCGCGGCGACACCGACACTGGTCAGGGCGTCCGAGGCCACCACACAGGGCAGCCCGGAGAGCTCGGCGATACGCAACGCCCGGCGTGCCCCGCCGAGCCGGCCACAGCGCAGGATGGCGATATCGGCGGCGGCGCGCAACGTCTCCGCGGCGTCACCGGCCTCTGCCGCGATCGGAGTCGATACCCGCGCGCGCACCCAGGCCACCTGGTCGAGATCCGGGCACGGTTGCGCGACGAACTCGAGGACCCCGACGGCCTGCTCCAGCGCGTTGATCGCGTTCACCGCGTACGCGGGATCCCACCTGCCTCTGGCGTCACAACGGACGACGCCTGCCGAACCCAGGGCATCGCGCACCGCGGCCACCCTGGCGACATCGTCGGAAAGCGTGCCCGCGGGATCACCGACCTCCACGTCGGCCGTGCCGCAGCCTGCTGCCTCGACGATCTCGCGGGCCCGGGCCGCGCCGACGGCCGGGACACTGACGGCGATGCGAACACGGCCCCGCACCGGATCGGGCCAGCCGATGGTGCCCGGCTCCGTGGCGGCAGTCAGCCAGCGAGCCAGCGCCGGTCCGTCGGCATCCGGTGCAGGGCTGAACTCACCCCAGCCCTGCGGCCCCTCGATGAGCATCCCCTCCACCGAAGTCGGACCGCCCAGCGGATCGCGGACCGGTAGCGCGAAGACGGGCGCGCCGTCGAAGTCGATCAGAGTCTGCACAAGCAAGCGACGCTAGCGGATCACATACAGCGGCACGATCATCTCCGCCGGTGTGAGCGAGCCGTGGTGGCCGACCAGATTCGACTGCAGGGGCTCGGCACCGGACCGGGTGATCGCGCTGGTTCCGGTGGGCACCACCACGACGTCACCGATGCGCGGGGCTGCCTCGGGCCCGACGGTCGGGCCGAACCAGCCCTCACCGGTCACCTCACCGCGGGTGAGCACCGTGAAGTCGGCTCCCAACCGGTCCCGCCAGGCCGCGGCGACGTCAGGCGCGGCGCCCGGTTCGGTGTATACGTGGCGGGCGCGGGGCTCACCGCCGAGGCCACGAACCCCGGCCTGCAGCAACGGTTCCCGATCGAAGTCCACCGGCGTCTCGACATGCACCATGCCGTGGTCCGCCGTGACGATCAGCGCGGCGCCGGCGGGCAACCGTTCGGCGATGGCCCGGATCGTGAGGTCGATGTGGGCCAGTTCGAGCGCCCAGGCCTGCGATCCCGGGCCCCGCACGTGCCCGGTCATGTCCAGGTCACCGTGATAGGCGTACACCAGGGTGCGGTCGCTGCCGCCGAGTGCCGTCAGCACGCCGTCGACCAGATCGCCGGAGGAGAAGGTCGGCCGGAATTCGCCTCCGCGCAGCGCCGCGCGGGTCAATCCCGAACCCGCCTGATACATCGGCGCGACCTGGGTGACGACGACACCGTCGGCGGCCGCCCGCTCGAACACCGTTGTCACGCGCTGAAACTGTTCCGGCACAATCTCTTTCAGAAGATCGACCTTGGGGCCCTGGCCCATCAGCCGCCATTTCAGCGGGTTCATCATGCGCTCGTGGCCCGGCACCGCCAGCAGGTAGCCGACGATGCCGTGCTCACCGGACGGCACCCCGGTGCCCAGCGAGGCGAGGCTGGCGGCAGTGGTGCTGGGGAATCCCGCGGTCAGGGTGCGGCCCGGGAGGCCGTCGAGGAATGGTGCGGCATCGCGGCGAGCCGCGACCAGTTCGGCTCCCATCCCGTCGACGAGCAGCACCGCCACGCGTCGGACGCCGTCCAGGCCCAGCCCGACCCGGTCCCGCTCCCCTGCGACGCCGAGCGCACCGAGGACGGAGGGCATCAGATCGGCCAGCGCGCCGTCGCCGTAGCGCGGGGTGATGAACATGAGGTCAGGGTAGGCGGCGGGTGTCCGGCCCGAGGGCAGCCGGGCGCGCCGCTACCATGGCCGCTGAGCGAGGATTTGGGAGCAACCGGATGAACATCAGCACCGTCCAACGGCGGTCGGCGACTCTGCTGGGCGTCTTGTCCGCGGTGGTGGCGCTGTTCCCCGGCGCCGGGACCGCGACGGCCGAGCCGTGCGCCGACGTCGACGTGACCTTCGCCCGCGGGACCACAGAACGGCCCGGGCTGGGTGGTGTCGGACAGGCGTTCGTGGACGAGGTGCGGGCCCGTGCGGGTAACCGGACCGTCTCCGACTACGCCGTCAACTACCCGGCCAGCAACGACTTCCCCACCGCGTCGGACGGTGTCGTCGACGCCAAGAACCACATCGACGCGATGGTCGCGAACTGCCCGAAGACCAAGCTGGTACTCGGTGGCGGCTCGCAGGGTGCTGCGGTGATCGGATACGTGACAGGGCCTGCCATCCCACCGGGCTACATCGTGCCCGAAGGCATCAATGGGCCGATGTCGCCACAGACCGCCGAGCACATCGCGGCAGTGGCGCTGTTCGGCACCCCGTCGGACGGCGTAGTGAGCACGCTGGGCGCGCCGCCGGTGGTGATCGGCCCGCTGGTCGCGGACAAGACGATCAACATCTGCCTGCCCGGGGATGTGATCTGCTCTGGCGGCGGGATCAGTCTGGTGCACGGCAACTACGCCCACACCGAGGCACCGGCCCAGGCGGCGGACTTCGTCGCACAGCGGGTGTTCTAGAGCCTCACCAGGGTCCCCACCCGCCCGGCTCGTCGCCGGGCGTGGACGAGTTGCGGCCCGTGGTAGGCGGCGCCGGCGCGACCGCGCTGATCTGCGTACGGGTCACCGGCGTGCGAGTCACACCGATCTCCGGCTTCCGCTGCTGCGACGGCTCGATACGCCTCGGCCGGTAGGTCGGCTGCACGGTGACAGCGGGAACCTGCTGCGGCGGGGCCGAGACGGGGACGGAAACCGGAGGCGGCGCCGGTTCTGTGTTGCCGGCGACGTGCGCGGCGCTGGTCGCCGTGACGGGAACGGGGGCCGGTGTCCGCTGTTCCGGGACGGGTGCGGGACCCCGCATCACCAGGAACCCGACCGGCACCGCCACGGCGAGCACCGCCAGAAGTGGGATGACGACACGGCGTGCGATGGGCGGATCTGGGGGCCGGGGCTGGAAGGACCACTCTGCTGCGGGCGCCACCTCCGGTGCCGCGTGCCGCGGACCGCTCACCGACCGGGCGAGGTCGAACGACGGCGCCGACCCGCGCGGGCGGGCGTGCCGCCCGTAGCTGTCCCCGTCGTCCGGGACCCTGGGAAGGTAGCCGGATTCCGCATCTCGGCGAGCGGTCCGCTCGATCACCGGCTAATGCTAAGCGACCACGCACGGGGTAGGAAAATGACAGGTCGGACGCGATGGATCTGGCCGCGGCGGCCGCTGCGAGCGAACTTCGCAACGCCGGCTACGGCTTGAGGCGTTCGGTACCGAAGAGCACGGCCGACCACACCGACAGCCCCAGCGCCATGGTCCACACCACGGCGAGCGCGGGCCCGGCTCCGGCATCGGCATGCCCGAGCAGACCGGCCCGTTCGACCTGGACCAGCCAGAAGACGGGATTGATCAGACTCACCTGATCCCACGGCGCGGGCAGTTGGTCGATGGAATAGAACACCCCGCCCAGGAAGCCGAGCGGCAACACGATCACCGATTCCATGGCGTACAAGTGGTCCAGTGAGGTGGCGAGGCCGCCCGCGATGACACCGACCTGCGCCGCGACCAGCAGCACACCGATGGTGCCCGCGGCGAATACCAGCGGGCTGGCAACCTCGCGAATGTGGCTGAGCGGCAAGGCGATCAGGAGCACTCCTGCCCCGACGATCACGCCGCGGACCACCCCACCGGCAACCAGCGCCGCGTTGATCTCCCACCATCGCAACGGGCTGGCGAATACATCGTGGATGTAGCGGTCCCGGCGCGCTTCGAACAGGCTCGTCGTCCCGTTGATGAATCCGACGGTCACGATCGCCTGGGCGAACAGACCGGGCACGATGAACTGCCCGTAGGGCACGCCGCCGATCGCGCTGACATGCTGGTTGAGCACGGTGCCGAAGACGATCACGAAAAGCGACGTCGAGAGCACCGGCCCGACGATCGTGTACTGCCAGATGTTGAGGAACCGCAACACTTCCCGCTCGGTCAGCCACAGCAGCGGTGAGCGGTCGGTCCGGAACTCCCGGTCGGGTGCCTCCCCCGTCGCTTCGCTCGCCCCGGTATCCAGGCTCATGAGCTGGCCCGCACGATCACGCGGTCGTACACCTCGGCGATATCACGTGCGCCATACCGGTCGCGCAGCGTGACAGCGGACCCCCGATCCACGATCTGTCCCGTGGCGATCAGGGCGATCTCATCGCAGAGCGTCTCGGCTTCCTGGAGGTAGTGCGTGGTGAGGAGGATGGTGGTGCCCTCGGCGTTGAGTTCCTTGAGCAGGCGCCAGATCTCGGTGCGCAACTCGACGTCCACGCCCGCGGTGGGCTCATCGAGGATGAGCAGCCGGGGCCGGTGCATCAGGGCGCGCGCCAGCACGAGCCTGCGCTGCATCCCACCGGAGAGTTCGTAGGCGCGGTTGTCGGCCTTGGCTGTCAGCCCGAAACGTGCGAGTAGTTCGTCGGCCCGTAGCGTCGCATCGCGGCGCCCGATCCCGTGATAGCCGGCGTGGTACACCAGCAGCTGACGAACCGACAGGAATCGGTCGAAGTTGATCTCCTGCTCGGCCAGCCCGATGAGCCGACGCGCGATGCGCGTGCGGTGCTGGTGCCCGAAGATGGTGAGCTCACCCGCCGTCGGCCGCACGATATTGCAGACCGAGCCGATCAGGGTGGTCTTGCCTGCCCCGTTGGGGCCCAAGAGGCCGAAGAAGGCGCCGGCGGGCAACTCCAGGTCGAGGCCGGCCACCGCGACGTGCCCACCCCGGTAAACCTTGCGCAATCCCTTGATGGACAAGGCTTGCGCCGCATCACCCATGGGTGAACTGGTTGTCCGGAACGGCCAGTCCATAGTGCTCGCGCAGTGTCGTTCCGCGGTACTCCTCACGGAAGAGGCCCTTGCGCCGCAAGATCGGTAGCACGTGTGCGACGAACGTCTCCAGGCCCGACGGCAAGGCGGGGGCCATGATGTTGAATCCGTCTGCCGCGCAGCCCTCGAACCAGGCGATGATGGTGTCAGCGGCCTGTTCTGGGGTCCCGACGAAGGTGAAGTGTCCGCGTCCGCCGCCGAGGCGGGACAGGATCTGGCGGACCGTCAGGTTCTCCCGCTGCGCCAGCTCGATGATCAGGTCCGTACGACTCTGCGAGCCCTGGAGTTTGGGCCGGGCCAGGATGAAGTCGGGCAGCGGCGCGTCCAGCTCGAACACCGACGGATCGGTCTCGAAGTTCCAGGCCAGTTGGGACAGACCGTATTCGGGGATCCGCAGATCGTCGAACTGCTCCGCAAGTGCACGGGCCTCAGCCTCGGTCGATCCCAGGAACGGCACGATGCCCGGAAGCACCAGGATGCCGTCGGGGTCGCGACCCACCGACCGGGCTCGTGCCTTGATGTCGGCGTAGAAGTCCGCGGCCCGCTCGTATGTCTGGTGCGCGGTGAAGATGGCCTCCGCGTGCCGGGCGGCGAAGCCCCGACCGTCCTCAGACGATCCGGCCTGCACGAGCACCGGATGCCCCTGCGGCGGGCGTTCGACGTTCAGCGGACCGGCAATCCGGAAATGTTCTCCACGGTGGTCGATCTCGTGCAAGCGACCCGGATCGGCGTATCGGCCGGTCGCCTTGTCGCCCAGGACCGCATCGCTCTCCCAGCTGTCCCAGAGCGCTTTGGCCGCCCGCAGGAATTCGTCTGCCCTCGCGTACCGCTGAGCGTGGCTGGGCCGGTCGGTGAACCCGAAGTTCGCCGCCTCGTCGGCCCCGGCGGAGGTGACGATGTTCCAACCGGCCCGGCCACCGCTGACGTGGTCGACCGACGCCAGCCTGCGGGCCAGGTTATAGGGCTCGTTGTAGGTCGACGAGACCGTGGCGATCAGACCGATGCGGGTGGTGTGCTGCGCGAGCGCAGTGAGCAAGGTCAGGGGTTCGAGCTGCCCGGGCGGACGGAACTCACCGGTTCCGGTCAACGCCGGCCCGTCGGCCAGGAACACCGCGTCCAGTTTGGCGTCCTCGGCGATCTTGGCCAGCGAGATCCAGTGCGCCAGATCGAAATCCGCGCGCGGATTGCTCTCGGGCAGACGCCAGGCGGCCTCATGGTGACCCGCCTCCATGACGAAGGCGTTGAGGTGCAGTTCTCTACTCATGAGACCTTGCTGCTGTCGAAGTCGGCGGGCAACAGGTTGTCGGTGAGCTCGGTGACATCGACCTTCTTGGTGATCTCCCCCGCCTCGAAGAACGCGTCGCTGAGATCCTGTTCGGCCTTGATGTCCGCCGGCTGCACCGCGGTCACCTTGAAGGGATAGGCATCCACCGTGGTGCGGGCGTCCTCGAGGGACACCCCGGTCTCCTTCGCGATCGCCTTGGCGTACTCGTCCGGATGCTGCTGGGCCCAGGTGAAGATCTTCGCGACCCGGGTGAGCACGTCGGCGAGCGCCGCCCGGCGGCCTGGGTCGTTCAGGGATTTCTCGGTGGCCACGTAGTAGTTGTTCACCTGGTCGATCGGCGGTAGTCCCTTGGCGATGATGCGGGCGCCGTCTTTGACGGCGATGGCCGACGGCGGATTCCAGATGGACCACGCATCCACCTTGCCGGTGTTGAACGCGGTGGCCCCGGCGGCCGGGCTCAGATACACCAGGTCGACATCCTTGGGCGTGAGGCCGACGCTCTTGAGCGCGAGCAGGGCCAGTCCGTGTGCCGAACTGCCCTGGGGGATGGCGATCTTCTTGCCCTTGAGGTCGGCCAGCGTCTGGATCGGTGAGTCCTTGGGCACGATGATGTTCTCGGCGGCCTTCGTGACGTCCGCACCATGCTGAGTGGCGACGACCTTGAACCCGAACTGCTTGGCGGCACCGGTGATCGGCGGGACCGTACCGACATAGCCCAGGTCGATGTCGCCCGTGGCGGTGGCCTGGACCAGCGGGGGTCCGTAGTCGAATCGCGCGAACTTGACCTTGTACGGCGCATCGTCGAAAGCGCCCGTGACCCTGGCCAATTCCTCGCTGCCGTCCCCACCGTTGTCACCGAGGGTGAACGTGTACTGACTCCACTCCGGGTGACTGGCGGTCCCCGATTTGCTCAACGGAGCGTCGCCGTCCTTGGACGAGGATCCGCAAGCGGTCGCCGTACCCGCCACCGTGACGAGCACTACGGCAGCCGCGAGCCGGAAAGTATTGCTGGACATCAATTCTCCTGGTTTCGAAGTGTTCGAAGTTTCAGCGCTGGCTCGCCAGGCCGAGATCGGTCAGCAGTGCCGCTCGCAGCGTCTCGCGGGCGACGCCGGCCTCACGGTCCTCGGCCGACAGAGCAACGCGGTGCTCGTTGCCGATCCGGCCGCCGCTCATCACCAGGATGCGGTCGGCGAGCGCGATGGCCTCGTCGACGTCGTGGGTGACCAGCAGCATCGACGCCTCGTGCACGCGCCGCAGCTCACGAACCAGGTCGTGCATCCTGACCCGGGTGATGGCATCCAGCGCGGCGAATGGCTCATCGAGCAGCACCAGTTCCGGTTCGGAGACGAGTGCGCGAGCCAACGCGACGCGCTGCGCTTCACCTCCGGAAAGCTCCTTGGGCCAAGCCCTTTCACGGCCCTCCAGGTTCACCTCGCGCAGCACGCGGCGCGCCCTCTCGTTCGCGTCCGATCCGTGCAGGCCCAGGGTGACGTTGCGCAGCACGCGCTGCCACGGCAGTAGCCGGTCGGCCTGGAACACGACCGCACGCCGGGCGGGTACCTCGATCCGGCCGCCGTCGGGCTTGTCGAGGCCGGCGAGCAGCCGCAGCAATGTGCTCTTGCCGCACCCGGACGGGCCGAGCAGGACAACCAGTTCTTGGCTGTCGATCTGCAGGTCGAGATGGTCGAGGACCACCCGGTCGCCGAAGGTCCGGACCACCTGATCGACCAGCACGCCGGTCTGCTGCCGCGGTACGACCGGCGCGGCGGCGCTCACACCGCCTCGAAACTGGGTCGCCACCGCAGGAGCACCCGCTCCAGCGTGCGGACCACCTGGTCGGCGACGAGGCCGAGCAGCGAATAGATGACCAACCCGACGAAGACCTTGTTGGTCTGCAGATAGGTCTGCGCCTGCGTGATCAGGAAGCCCAGCCCCGCATCGGCGTTGACCGTTTCCGCCGCAACCAGCCCGAGGATGCTGTAGGCGAGCGAGAAGCGTAGCCCGACAAGGAAACCGGGAAGTGATCCGGGCAGCAGCACCCGGGTCACCAGCCGCCACATGCCCGCCGCGGTGGTTTGGGTCATCTCGATCAGCCGCTGATCGACGCCACGGATGGCCGCGAACAGGTTGAGGTACATGGGCACACCGGCGCCGAACGCGATCAACAGCACCTTGGTCAATTCGTCGATGCCGAACCACACGACGAACAGCGGCAGCACCGCAAGCAACGGGATGGTGTTGAGAATCTGTGCGACACCGTTGAACACGTACTCCCCGCTGCGCAACAACCCACCGAGGACGCCGGTGGCGATGCCGACCGTCAGGCCGATCAGCAGACCCAGTCCCGCCCGCTGCAGCGAGATCACCAGATCAGGGCCGAGGATGCCGTCACGCCACAATTCGATGCCTGCGCGCACGATATCGCTGGGTGCGGGCGCATACTCCGGCGCGAGAATGCCTGTCCTGGCGAGGATCTCCCACGCCACCAGGATGAGTACGGGGGTGGTGTAGATACCCAGCGGCCAATGCAGCGCCCGGCGCAGGCCGGCCCACCTGGTCCGTGACCCCGTGTCAACCGGCACGAAGACATCCCGCGGACGTGCCGAGAGGACCGCCGGCGGGTGCCGTTCCGGAACGGCCGGCGCCGCGGCCGCACTGACGATGCTCATGACGTGTCACGATGACGGGTCAGGTTCCATTGCGGGAGCCATCAAATCGGGCCGATTCTTTGGCGAGCACTAATCTGGGGGTCATGTCCCACGTGCTGACGGTCAACATCGCCGAACCCCGCACCAGCCCGGACGACGGGCGGCTGCAGACCGGTATCGACAAGCGCCCGACGACCGCGGGGATCGAGGTGCGCGCCCCGGGTCCGATGCAGGGTGGCCTGGGCAGCGGCCTGGTGGGCGATCTGATCGGCAACGACGCGTTCCACGGTGGCGACGATCAGGCCGTGTACGCCTACGCGCGGGAGGATCTCGACGTCTGGGAGGCCAGGCTGGACCGCCGCATCACCAACGGCGTGTTCGGCGAGAACCTCACCACCAGCGGCGTGGACGTGACGAATGCCGTGGTGGGTGAACGGTGGCGGGTCGGCTCCGAAGGTCTGGAACTGGAGGTGTCGCGGCCCCGGATACCTTGCCGCACATTCGCGTTGTGGCTGGAGGTCAACGGCTGGGTCAAGACCTTCACCACATCCGCGGTGCCAGGCGCCTACCTACGGGTGGTGACGCCGGGCACGGTGCGCGCCGGGGACCGGATCGACGTGATCGCGCGCCCCGACCACGGCATCACCGTCGGCTTGGTGTTCCGCGCCCTCACGTTGGAGGCCGGGATCCTGCCGTCGGTACTGGTGGCCGATGCCCTGCCTGAGGACATCAAGGACAAGGCCCGACGCCGGGCCGGCTAGTCATCCGGCGAAACCGGTGTGGGTCCGGATCAGCGGCAGCGTCGCGACCGTGGCGAAGCCGGGTTCGGCTTCGCACACCGCCGGCACCGCATTGAGTACCTGCATCGCGGTGGCAACGTTGGCCGCCTGCACGTGCTCGGCGATGCTCGCCCGGCGCGAGAAGCTGGCCAGCGCCATGAAGTGCACGCGCATGGAAGGGTCGCCCTCCATGGTCAGGGTCCAGCCGTGCTCAGGCGTCGGCCAATGCCCGGGATACTCGTTGCCGACCGTCCACAGCGTCTCGATCTCGACGCGGGCCTGCCCGTCGCGGCGACCCGTCCAGCGCCAGCGTTGTCCCGCGGTGCTGCCCGCCGCGAGGAAGCGGTCGAACACCTGGTGATCCTGTTGGGCGGGAACGGCTTCCACCTCGACGGTCACCTCGTCGATGCCGGCCTTGAACGCATCTGCGAGCAGCCACACCTGTTCGGTGAACATCGAGGTCTGGTCGGCCAGGAATCCGCCGTCGTCGGGGCGGATTCCTTCCAGCGGTCCACCGAATCCCATGTTGCCGAAGGAGATGTCGGTGCTGTCGTACAGCGTCATGTCGGCCCGTTCCTGCAGCGTGACCTTCTCCAGGGTTCGGCTCATTCCCGACAGCGCCAACGGCAGGGCTCCAGACAGGTTGCCCGGATTGATGCCGCTGCCGTGCAAGGTGGTCCCGCCTTGCCGGCATGCGGCCAGCAGCCGGTCGCGATCGGCCGCAGGCAGACGGGGCGGGTAGAACAGGAACACCGTGGTGGCAACGTTCTTCCCACTGGCCAGTAGGGCGCACACTTCGTCGACATCGCCGACCAGTGGGGTGTAGATGACGCAGTCGGCATCGAGGGCGAGGATGGCATCGGTGTCACTGGTGGCGGCCACCCCGACCGGTGGCCGGCCGATCAGCTCCCCCGCGTCGCGACCGTCCTTGGCTGCGGAATACACCCGGACGCCGACCAGTTCGAGGTCCTCGCGATGGTCGACGATGGTCGACAGCATCTCCTTGCCGATGGACCCGGTACCCCACACCACGACCCGGTAGGTCTGCTCACTCACGGATGAACCGTAAGGCTTTCGGTAGTGCTGATGGTTGAATTGCGGAAATGGCCGCCGTTCAGGGCGCGACGGGCAGCTGGTCACCGACCAGCGAGGCGATCCGATCGGCGAGGTAGGTGTGCCCGGCGTCGGTGGGATGGACACCGTCGGAAGCGATCAGGTCCGGGCGGCCGACGAACCACCGCTCGGCGATCGGATCGATG
>JAHFVC010000487.1 GCA_023264765.1 Mycobacterium sp.
AATACGATGCCATCGTTCGCATACTCGGGGAGTGCGGCGCTACCGCCTCAATCCGCCCCGCCGAGTCAGCGCCCGCGCTGACACCAGCTCAGCAACCCGCTGCGCCAGCGCCGGTGGGTATGGCACCGGCGCTGGCGAGCGTGATCTACGCGAACTGCGCCGCAGTTCGCGCCGCCGGTGCAGCCCCCATCCGAGTTGGAGACCCCGGATTCAGTACCGAGTTCGACGGTGACGGAGACGGCGTCGGCTGCGAGTGACGACGACACACGTCAGGGGCAACTGTGGTGGGTGTGCGTTGCCCTGACAACCATCGCCGAACGCGAGTGCGCACCGCGTCCATATCGAGCTCGGCATCGTGACAACCGCACGCGACCGAATGGGTGCATCGGACAGCTACTCTGACCGAGAGCACATCGGTCCCTCGGCGAACGGATTGTGGGATCGAATCGCCAACGCCATCAACAATTGGCACTCTCGCATCGCGCCCAACCTGATCGCGCGGCTCGACGACACTTTTGCGGTCGAGTCCTGCGCAACACGCCCCGACATGCCGCTCATCTTCGTAATCAATCGTCCAGTCGGAGAGGCCGTTGCTATCCCGTGATGTCAATCATGTTGGCCTTGAGTACTAACGCGGTTTCGCTCGTGCCCAATGTGGTTTCATAGCTCCGACTTCCGGCGACCTCTGCGTAGAGCGTCACCACATCGCCATCAATGATTTCGCGTCCAATGACCGGATCGAAGTTCACTATGGTGTTGTGGTCGAACTCGTACCACTGGTTGCCTTCCACTGCAGAGGTGTCTGCCCGAAACATAGAGGTCCCGGTGACCGAGTCAAACTGGGTCACATACCCGTACACGACAACTCTTCTTCCCCGTTCGGCATCTGGATCGCGGACCAACACGCCGAATTCGCGTTCGCCGATTGCTGGGTAAGTTTGTCGGTCCAGCCGTGTTGCTTGAGCGTCGGCCGCTGCCTGTTGAGAATCCATAGCAACGCGATTTGCTTCGATTGCAGCCGCGTTCGGATCTGTCGTTACCGCAGCGGCCGGTGAGGGCGATACGGTTGGGACGGTGGTCGCTCGTTCGGCACCACTCGGAGCCGAACCTCCCGGGGGCGAAGGCGGAAGCGTGCGTGTGGTCGTCTGAATGGCGCGCGTAGAGTTCTCATTATTGTCGGCGTTGCCGAGAGCGACTCCTAGGAGGAGCACGCTTACCAACGCAGCACCTGCAACCACTGACTGAGGCGTCGTCAACGGCCACTTGTGCGGCTTCTTATGTTTCTGGTCGTCTATCCGCCGCCAGGTTCGACCGTCCCAGTAGCATTCGCCTGATTCGTATCGACCGGTTTTGGGGTTTAACGAACCCGACCCTGGTGGCGGTTCCATTTATAGGGCTTCCTCTCCTCACGGGATTTCCGTTGCAGATTACTCGCGGACCGCTGCAACTCTGCCAATGGCGGCCAACAGCAGAAGCGTGGCAGTCATCGACGTCGGGGGGCACTGGTCGGGTTGTGCATAAACAGGCCGCGTCGGTGGCGTGCCGTCAATCGTCCGCCTCGGAAATTACACTCCACGGTCTCTCGCACGGCTCGGGCTTCTTGAGATCACCTCGGCAGGCTCATCGCGATTTGTCTCGCGGGTCCGGGTTGAGAAGCTTCCTGCGGGTTTGGGTGTGCGTTTAGACCATGGTCATATTGGATGAATGTTCGCGGCAAGTGGGCTGGCCGATCGCGGTCGAGACAGATGGAGTTCAACCTCGTCCTTCAAGATCAAGCGGTCCGTCTGGAGTCAGGTTCCACTCGCGCGCGTGGACTAGTGGAACTTTGCCGGCTGCTCCAAGACGGTCGAGGGCCGGCTTGATCACGTCGAAGGTTAGCTCTTCGTCGCTGCTGATCCCCGACGCCTCGAGCAGCGGCTCGCTTGCCTGCCATGTCTCTAGGTGAAGCCGCCAAAGTTGATCGAGAGCAAAGTGCGCGAGGTGTTCCCTGAACTCAGTTTTGTCCGTGGACAGCTTTCCAGAGGGTTGCCCCCAACCCCGGCGCAAGATCTCTCCGGCCGAGAAGTGGAGCGCGCGGCTGGTGGCCGCATGCAGGTAGTCGTACAGCCCCTGCTTGCCAGCCCGATCTGCGATCCAGTCGCCAGAGGGCAACATTCCTCCGCTCCATTTGTACTGTTTCTGCAGAGCTTTCAACTCGGTCTTGATCTTCTCCTTGTCGGCGATCTTTGAGTCGAGGAACGCCTTGGGGTACCAAAGTTGTGCCATCTCCTCATCGCCGATGTAGTTGCGCTGCGCGATAAGTGACCGCAGAGAATCCCAGATGCCGAGCAACGTGAACAGCTTCTGCGAGTCGTCTAAGTCGAGCGACAAGAAGAACTCCAGGTACATTACGTCCTCAAGCGAGGCGCGAACGAAGGCCACCGCTAAGTGACCCAAATCCTGCCGGGCAAGCAGAACAGCAGCTTGCATCGTCTCTTGCTGGCGACGAAGCGCATTGTTGATGGCCAGCAGACGAAAGTCCGCCTCCATGTCAGCCCACTTCATGTCACCCACAACCAGCAAACGACCTGTGACCTCAGCGAACTCTTCCACCGCCTCGATCCGTTCAATTAAAGACGTGGAGCGATCAACGGGCCCGTTGCCTTCGGTCACAGACATGGAGCTCATGCTGCCAGTGGGCTGCTATCGCTGCATCCGACATCGGCCGATTCTTCTGTGCGCTCTGAGTCGCTCCCTGCGGGTTCGGGTGTGCATTTTGACCGTCGTCATACCGGACGAGTGCGAACGGGCTACTGAGAGTGATTGACCACGACGTTCTCTCAGCCAAACCGTCCGCTGGAAGTGTCCACTTGATTGGTCCGGCTTCCCGTAGTCTCTACTGGACAGATCGAGTCCAGCAGGCCGGAGGGGCATGAAAATCGGGTACGCGCGGTGCAGCACCGCCCGACAGGACACCTCCGTCCAAATTGGACTGCTCGCCAAGATCGGAGTCAACCGCGACCGGGTCTACATCGACCACGCTGTCAGCGGCCGTCAAGCAAAACGCCCCGGACTCGAAAACGCCATCAACGCCAGCCGCGCAGGCGACGAATTCTGCGTCACCAAACTCGACAGACTCTCCCGATCGGCCGGAGACCTCCACGAAACCGTGAACCGCCTCGCCGCCAGGGGAGTGGCACTGTTGATCGACGGCAAGGTCTACGACCCAGCTGATCCCATGGGCAAAATGTTCATCGGGATGCTGGGCCTCATGGCCGAATTCGAGTCCGACCTGATCCGAGCCCGCACCCGCGACGCGATCGCGGCCGCAGCAGCGGCCGGCAAGATGAAAGGCCGGCCGCACACCCTGACCCCTGAAGAGCGGGCATACCTACTCCAGGTATACGAAACGCGGCAGTTCAAGATCGAAACACTCTGCAAAAACACCGGATTGAAACGATCCGCCCTCTACAGCAACCTCACCCTCGCGCGGGAAGAGCGAGACGCTCTAGCGGTCGCGAGAGGTGATTAGTGCAGTCCACTTCTGAAACAGTGCAGTCGTCTTTTGATACTGACAAAGGGCATACGATCACAGACGCATCCGGCCGGATCGAGAGCGGCCATCGCCGCGAATCCCGGCCACCGCGCACCCATCGAGACTGCGCCGGAAGCCAGGGCAAGACTGCCACTCGACATCGCCGCCAACGATGGGCCCTCAGGGTGCTGCCTCGCAGGGAGATGACGACCGTTGTACCGTCCAGTTTTAGTACTTTCGCGGCGCGACATGACACCGGTGAGGCCGCCGAAATGCAGAGGCCTGCCCGACGGAAGGGCGGTCGAGGTAGTAGTCCGCTCGGTGATCGCGCGGATCATCAAATTTCGTCCGTGAACTCAGTCTTCGTTCTTGGCTTCCTGCCAGTTGCTTGCACGAACCCGGCCTCGGTTCCGCACTTCTTGATTAAATAGGCGGCCCAGGCTGTTGTATACCCGTAACTTTGAGAGAACTCATCATATATGCAGTACCGTTCATCAGTTCGCTCTGGATGCTTGGATCCGGTAACTGGTCGAATATCCTTCAGCTGCCGCGCTCGAAGAAAA
>JAHFVC010000207.1 GCA_023264765.1 Mycobacterium sp.
GCCCAGACCGGGCGCCGTGGCCCGACCCGGACCGCCTACGCCGACCCCGAGGTCACGCTGTCCTCGGACGGCAGCACGGTGCTCTCGGCCGGCGACAGCCGCCTGGAGCAGTGGCGTTCGGACATGGTGCGCACGCTGAGCTGGGGCACGCTGGATGCCCGCATCAAACCCGATGTCCCCCAGGATCCGCTGTGCCGGCTGGTGTCCGCCGCGGCCAGCTCAGCGCAGGTCTCGGTGCTGGAGGCCTGTCCCAATCAGGCCGATATGCGGCTGACGCTGCTGACGCCGTCGGACGAAGAAGACACCCCGACGACGAAATTCCAGCAGCAGCCCGGTGTCTCGGTCGACTCCGACGCGCGCGTGGTCGCGGTATCCGACACCACCACCGCCGTGTACGTGCCGACCCCTAAGCCGGCCGTGAACGTCGTCGACGACACCGGCACGATCATCGCGAGCACCCTGTTGAACCAGGCGGTGTCCCCCAAGGCCGCGGTGTCACACCCCGGGGACCTGATCACCTGGTGGACCGGCGATTCGGTGCTGGTGTTCGACGCGAACCACCTGCGCTACAAGTACACGGTGGCCCCGTCCGGAGCGAATGCACCCGTCGGGCCCGCAACACTCATGGCCGGCGAACTGCTGGTGCCGGTCACCTCGGGGTACGACGTGTTCAGTCCCGAAACCGGTGCCGGGGTGCGCCATATCGACCTCAAGCGCCCAGCGTCGGCGGACCCGGTGATCCCCGCGCCGGCAGGTTCGACGCTGCTGGAGCAGCGCGGCGGCACACTTGTTGCGTTGGGTTGATCCCCCGAGTCGCTTCGCTCCTGCCCCCTGGGTGCTAAACCTCCGGCGTGAACGTCGCCAGCGCCTTACCGGACTTCCAGTGCCGCAGCAGCGCGCCGGCAAGTTCGCGATAAGCGTTGGCGCCCTTGTTCTTCCGCCCCGCCAACACCGATGCGCCGGATGCGCTGGCCTCGGCGAACCGCACGGTGCGCGGAATCGGCGGCGCGAGCACCGGCAGGTTGTAGCGGTCGACGACGTCGAACAGCACGTCGCGGCTGTGCGTGGTGCGCGAGTCGTACAGCGTGGGCAGCGCCCCGAGCAGTTTGAGGTCCGGGTTGGTGATCTGCTGGACATCGTCGATGGTGCGCAGGAACTGCCCGACCCCGCGGTGCGCCAGCGTCTCGCACTGCAGGGGCACGATCACCTCGTCGGCGGCGGTGAGGCCGTTGAGCGTGAGCACCCCGAGCGACGGTGGGCAGTCGATGATCACGACGTCGAATTGGTCGGCCACCTTGGCCAGAGCCCGTTTGAGCGCGTACTCGCGGCCGGCCCGCATCAGCAGCATGGCCTCGGCACCGGCCAGGTCGATGTTGGCGGGCAACACCGTCATCCCCTCGGCGGCGGTCACCAGCGCAGCATTGGGCTCGACATCGCCGAGCAGCACCTCATGGACGGAGACGGCGAGGTCGTCGGGGTCCTGGCCGAGCGAGAACGTCAGACAGCCCTGCGGGTCCAGGTCCACCAGCAGCACCCGCTGCTTCTGCTCGACGAAGGCAGCACCCAACGACGCCACCGTCGTCGTCTTGGCTACCCCACCCTTTTGATTGGCGACCGCTAATACTCGCGTCACACCCACCATCCAAGCACGCGGCCGTTCCATCCGGCCCGCCGTGGGGCAGAATCCATACGGTGACTGTCCAGCAGCACCGGCTGTTCCTGCTTCGGCACGGTGAGACCGAATGGTCCAAGAGCGGCAAGCACACCGGCCGCACCGATCTAGAGCTCACCGAGACCGGCCGTCACCAGGCCAAGCTGGCGGCCGAGGCGTTGAGTGATCTGCAACTCCGCGATCCGCTGGTGGTCAGCAGTCCGCGCACGCGCGCCCTGGTGACCGCCGAGCTGGCCGGGCTGACCGTCAACGAGGTCACTCCCCTGCTGGCCGAGTGGGACTACGGCGACTACGAGGGGCTCACCACACCGGAAATCCGGCAGACGGTGCCCGACTGGACGGTGTGGACCCACCCCTGCCCCGGTGGCGAGAGCATGGCCGCGGTCACCGCTCGGGCCGACGCGGCGGTGGAGCTGGCCCTGGACAACATGGCCGACCGTGACGTGGTGTTCGTCGGGCATGGGCATTTCTCCCGTTCGATGTTGACCCGCTGGATCGAACTGCCGGTCTCCGAGGGCATCCGCCTGTCGATGGCGGCGGCCTCGATCGCGGTGTGCGGTTTCGAGCACGGGGAGCGTCAGATCACCGCGCTGGGCCTGACCGGCCACGTCAACCCGTGCCTGCCGGCGTGACGCCGTCGTTCGTCCTGTCCGGACCGTCGGGCACGGTGCTGGCCGACGGAGCCATCCGGCAATTCCCCCGCATCCCCGACGCGCAGGAGGCGCTGCGAACCGGCGAGGCACCTATTGTCTTGGGCGCGTTGCCTTTTGACCTGCGCGGGCCCGCCGCGTTGTTCACCCCCGAGCGGGTGGATTTCGCCGGCGCCCTGCCGGACTGGCCGGTGACCGCGGCCCCGGGCGTGGTCGCACGCGAGACGCTGCCGACCGGTGAGGTGCACCGGGCCCGGGTGACCGAGGCCGTGCGCAGACTGCGCGAATCAGCCCTGGACAAGGTGGTGCTGGCCCGGGCACTGAAGCTGACCGCCGACGGCAGCTGGGATCCGCGCTCGGTGCTGCTCCGACTGGCCGCCGCGGATCCGGCCGCCACCGTCTATCTGGCGGAGCTCGGTGCGGCGGGCACCCTGGTGGGAGCCAGTCCGGAACTGCTGGTGGCGCGCGAAGGCGACACGGTGATCTGTCAGCCGTTCGCCGGATCGGCCCCCCGCTCCGCCGACCCCGCGACCGACGCCGCCAATGCCGCGGGCCTGGCCGCGTCGGGCAAGAACCGTCGCGAGCACGCCTTCGTGGTCGACGTCATGCGTTCGGCGCTGGACCCACTGTGCACCGACCTGCAGATCGCTGCCGAACCCGAACTGCACGGCACGGACGCGCTGTGGCATCTGAGTACTCCGATTCGCGGCCGGTTGCGCGAAACCAGCACCACCGCACTGGATCTCGCACTGGCGCTGCACCCCACCCCTGCCGTGGGCGGCGTGCCCACCGATATGGCGGCCGCCCTGATCGCCGAACTCGAAGGTGATCGGGGTTTCTACGCGGGCGCGGTCGGCTGGTGTGACGCCCGCGGTGACGGCCGCTGGGTGGTGTCGATCCGGTGTGCGGTGCTGTCGGCGGACCGGCGGACCGCGCTCGCGCACGCCGGTGGCGGCATCGTCGCCGAATCCGACCCCGACGACGAGGTCGACGAGACCACCACGAAATTCCGCACGATCCTGACCGGACTTGGAGCACAGAATGAGTGAGTTGATCCGCTGGGCCACCCCCGGTGACGAGCCCGCGATTGTCGCGATAATCCAGGAGCTCGCCGAATTCGAGAACGCTTCCGACGAGTGCACCGTCACCGAAACGCAGTTGCATGCAGCACTTTTCGGGCCGAATCCGGTGGCGTACGCCCATGTCGTCGAGGTCGACGGGCAGCCCGCGGCCACCGCCGTGTGGTTCCTGAACTTCTCCACCTGGGACGGGGTGACCGGGATCTACCTCGAAGACCTGTTCGTGCGTCCGGCGTTCCGGCGGCGCGGCCTGGCCCGGAAGTTATTGGCCACCTTGGCCGACGAATGCGTGCGCCGCGGCGGCACCCGGCTGTCCTGGGCGGTACTGAACTGGAACGTCAACGCCATCGCCCTGTATGACGCGGTGGGCGGCAAGCCCCAGAACGAGTGGACCACTTACCGGGTGTCGGGCCCGGAACTGACGGCGCTGGCCGGCGAAGTTCAGTCCTGACCGGTGGTCCACTGCACGGCCGACGGGCTGAACAACATGCCGAGGGTGAGCAGCGCCAGTCCCGCCACCGCGATCCCGTACGCCACCTGGTGCGACGTGAAGACGTACCACGCGACACCGAGCAGCAGAAGGTTGGCGAACACCCCGATCCCGCGGCCCCAGCGCCTGCCGGTGATCAGCGCCCAGCCGCCGGCGAACAGGCCGGCGCCCATGATCGCGAACCAGCCCGCGGTGGCGTAGGAGTTGAAGCCCTGGGTGTGTTTGTCGGTCCCGCCGGTGGCCAGCACCGCAAGTACGACGGCCACCGCGATGGCGGTGACCGCTTCCGCTGCCACCAGGAAGCCGGCGTAGCGGACGATCGGGGGCTGCATGCTCATGCCAGCTCGGCGGCGAGGTGACGCACCGCGTATTCATATCCGGCAGGGCCCGCCCCGGCGATGACCGCGTCGGCCACGCCCGAGACGAAGGAGTGGTGCCGGAATTCCTCACGGGCGTGGATGTTGCTGAGGTGAACCTCCACGACCGGCAGATCGACCGAGGACAGCGCGTCGCGGATGGCGATCGAGGTGTGACTGTAGGCGC
This sequence comes from Mycobacterium sp., assembly GCA_023264765.1. Classification (GTDB taxonomy): domain Bacteria; phylum Actinomycetota; class Actinomycetes; order Mycobacteriales; family Mycobacteriaceae; genus Mycobacterium. Next base: position 4,435 of record JAHFVC010000207.1, read on the forward strand.
CCGGATTGATGATGATGCCTGCACATTCGCCGCGCGCGGCGTGGATGGCGTCGATCAGGGCGCCCTCGTGGTTGCTCTGCACCGCGCGCACCGCGAACCCGAACTCGGCGGCCAGGGCGGTCACCGCGGCCTCGATCTCGGGCAGCGTGGTGGCGCCGTACACCTCGGGCTGCCGGGTGCCCAGCAGGTTGAGGTTCGGCCCGTTGACGAGCAGCAGCACACGTTCGGTCACGTTCGTACGGTACCGAGGCGTCCCCGCTGCGCGGCAAGGCGCACCGGCGCGTTGTCGGTGCCGTACCCGTCGTAGCCGCCGAACCGCTGCACGAATTCCAGGAACACGGTGCCGACGGTGCGGGTGTAGAAGTGGATGAAATGGCCGTCGGCGGACCGGTCGTAGAGCAGGTTGAGCTCGCGCAGTTCGGCCACGGTGTCCTCCGCCAGTCCGAACCGGCCGGACAGATAGTCGTAATAGTTGTCCGGGATGTCGAGGAACGGCAGTCCCGCTGCCCGCGCGCTGCGCGCCAGAGCGAGCACATCGGCGCAGCCGAACGCGACGTGCTGGGGTAAGCCGGCGCCGTCGAGGATGTGGGGTGCGACGTTTTGCGGTAGCCGAACAGACCTGTCGGCGTTGTGCATGACCTGGCTGCGCACCAACCCGGTGGGTCCGGGCACCTCGGCGGGCTGCCCCGCACTCAGCCCGAACACACTGGTGAGGAAGAGCACCGCGTCCTCGGCGGTCTGCCACGGCTGAGTCATGGCGATGTGGTCGATGACCATCTCCGGGCCCGTGTCCGGCAACCCACCCTCGAACTCGGCGACCCAGGCGGGCGCGGTGCTCCAGAACATCTCGGTCCCGTCGGGCGCGACCGCGGCGCCGAGCGACTGCTCGGCCGCGTACGTGCGCCGGTAGGCCTTCGGCGCCATGAGTTCGGCCGCGCGCCGGGAAGTGGCGTCCGCGTCGGGCACCTGCAGCCCGATGGCGGCCACGTGCGGCACCTGATCACGGGCCTGCTGCTCGTTGAGCACCACGCGGGCCGCGCCCGCCGACCACAGGGACACCGCTTTGGTGCGGTGCCGCCCGCGCGGGGTGAAGCCGAGCTGGGTGAGCAGCACTTCGACCTCGCTGGTGTCCTCCGCCTTGATCTCCACGAAGTCGAACCCGGTCGGGGGTTTGGCATCGGTGAGCGTGTGGGCGACCTGGTCCTCCAGCCACACCAGTGACCTCAGGGCGTGCACGGCCGTGTGGCCGGGATCGGTTTGACGGAAGGTGTCGTTGAACACCTCCAGCGACAGGGGGCCGCTGTAGCCGGCGGCCAGCGTGTGGCGGACGAAACCGGCGAGGTCGAACGATCCCTCGCCGGGGAACAGCCGGTGGTGGCGGCTCCAGGACAGCACGTCCATGGACAGCGCGGGGGCATCCGCCAATTGCAGATAGAAGATCTTGTCCCCCGGGATGTCCTCGATCGCCGATGGATCGTGCCCACGCGAGAGCACGTGAAAACTGTCAAGGCACACACCGACATTCGGGTGATCGGCCAGTTCCACCACTCGCCAGGCGCGGCGGTAGTCGTCGATGAAGCGACCCCAGGCGAGCGCCTCGAAGGCGATCCGGACGCCGTAACCGGCGGCGACCTCCCCGATGCGGCGCAGCTGGTCCGCCGACACCTCGTCGGAGTCGACGGTCGCGGTGGCCACGTTGCTGCACACCAGCACGGTGTCGATACCGAGGCGCTGGGCGGTGGCGAAGGTGGCCCCCGCCCGGCGCAGGTTGTCGGCGAAGACGGTGTCGTCGACGCCCTCCAGATCGCGCAGCGGTTGGTAGAGATCCAGGGACAGCCCCAGCCTGCGAGCCAGTTGCCGGATCTCCTCGGGCGAGTGGTCACCGGCGATCAGATCAGGCTCGAAGATCTCGACGCCGTCGAAACCCGCCGCTGCGCAGGCGTGCAGCTTCTCGACGAGCGAACCGGACAGCGAGACCGTGGCAATCGATGTCTTCATCATTCCTCCTGTGACGGGGGCCACTCCAGTCATCAATGTACCAAATAGTTAATTGAGCCGAAAGCGGTGCACCACTCCCCGGCGGCCACCAGTAAGCTCTGCCGTCATGGCCGCCAAGCCGAAAGCCGAACTGCAGCGCGATGCCGAACGCACCCGCGCGGATCTGCTGGCGGTGGCCACGGAGGTGTTCGCCGAATCCGGCTACTCCGGTGCCCGGGTGGACGAGATCGCCGAACGCACCCGCACCACCAAGCGGATGATCTACTACTACTTCGGCGGCAAAGAGCAGCTCTACCTGGCCGTTCTGGAGAACGCCTACCGCGGGATCCGCAACGCGGAACAGCGACTGCGGGTGGACCACAAGAACCCCGTGGAAGCCATCAGGATGCTGGCCGAGGTCACGTTCGACCACCACATCGCCCACGACGCGTTCATCCGATTGGTCGCCATCGAGAACATCCACCGCGGTGAGTTCATCGAACGGCTGCGTGAACTGCCCGAACTCTCCCGACCGGCGACGTCGCTGCTGGACGAGATCCTGCGGGACGGATGGGCCGCCGGCGTCTTCCGCGAAGACGTGGACGCCCTGGACATCCACCTGGTGATCAGCTCGTATTGCGTGTTCCAGGTGGCCAACCGGTACACCTTCGGATACCTCTTCGGCGTCGATTTCGCCGACGTCTCACAGCGTGCGCATCTGCGCCGGATGATCGGCGACGTGGTCGTCGGCTGGCTGACCAGCAACCCCTGACTGCGCGAGACCCGCCTCACACTTTCTTCTTGACGCGACGCACACCACAGTGCTCTACTTTGCGTACGTACTAGTTCGTACATTAAGGAAGCGAGAGCAGATGACCGCACACCCCTACCTCGTGGGCCTGGTCGGCACCGGTGTCGGTCCATCCCTGACGCCGGCCCTGCACATGACGGAGGGCCGCGCCCTCGGCCTGGACTACGTGTACCGCACCCTGGACCTCACCACCCTGGGCCTCTCCCCCGATCGCGTCGGCGACGTGCTGAGCTGGGCGCGCACTTTGGGCTACGACGCCCTCAACGTCACCCATCCGTGCAAGCAGCTGGTCGTCGACCACCTCGACGACATCGACGACACCGCGCACACTCTCGGTGCGGTCAACACGGTCGTGTTCCGCGCCGGAAAAGCCCACGGATACAACACCGACATCACCGGCTTCGCCCACGGCTTCTCCGAGGGCCTGCCCGGCGCGTCCACCTCGCGCGTGATCGTGGTGGGTGCGGGCGGCGCCGGGACCGCGGTGGCCGCGGCCATGCTCGGACTGGGCACCGACCACCTGACCATCGTCGACCTCGACATCGACCGGGCCACGGCCCTGGCCGGTGACCTCGCCGCCCGCCATCCGCTGGCCCACGTCGACGCATCCTCGTTCGACAAGCTGTCGGTGCTGCTGCCGGAGGCCGACGGCGTCGTGCACGCCACGCCCACCGGGATGGCCGAACACCCGGGGATCGCCTTCGACCCCGCACTGCTGCACCCAGGCTTGTGGGTGGCCGACATCGTCTACCGCCCGCTGGACACCGCCCTGCTGCAAGCGGCAAGGGCCGCGGGCTGCCGCACCCTCGATGGCGGCCACATGGCCGTGCACCAGGCCGTCGACGCCTTCGCGCTGATCACCGGCATTGCCCCCGATGCCGCCAGAATGACCGCCCATTTCCGCAATCTCGTCGCGTAAGACAGCTCAGCCCAACATAATTCGTTCAAAGGAGAACCCGATGACCACCACCGCGCATCCTCCCGAGGCCGCCACCGAGCGCACACCCCGGCGCGCCGCCCTGGCCAGCTTCATGGGCAGCGCTGTCGAGTACTACGACTTCTTCCTGTTCGGGTCGGCCGCCGCGCTGATCTTCCCGCACGTGTTCTTCCCGTCCGGCGACGAGGCCGCGCTGGTGATGTCCTTCGCCACCTTCGGCTTCGCTTACGTCGCCCGTCCGGTGGGTGCGTTCATCCTCGGCCACTTCGGCGACCGTATCGGTCGCCAGAAGGTGCTGATGTTCACCCTGGTGCTGATGGGGCTGTCGACTTTCCTCATCGGCTGCCTGCCCACCTTCGAGACCATCGGCTGGGCTGCACCCGCACTGCTGGTCATCTGCCGTCTGATGCAAGGGTTTTCGGCCGCAGGCGAGCAGGCCGGCGCCAGCTCGCTGACCCTGGAACACTCCCCCGACGATCAACGCGCCTACTACACGTCGTGGACGCTGACCGGCACCCAGGGCGGACTGATCCTGGCCTCGCTCGTGCTCATCCCGTTCGTTTCCCTACCCGACGAAGACAAATACAGCTGGGGTTGGCGAATCCCGTTCTGGCTCAGCGCAGTGGTGGTCGTGGTGGCCTACTTCATCCGCCGCCGACTGCACGAGACCCCGCAGTTCACCGAGGCCAAGGCCGCGGGCACCATCGCGCGGATGCCGTTGATCCCGCTCCTGCGCAACCACTGGGCCGACGTGTTGCGGGTCATCTTCTGCGCGTTCATCGCTGCGGTCTCCACGGTGTTCGGCAACCTGGCCATCGCCTACGGCAAACAGGTCGGACTGCCCGCCGATGTCACGCTGTGGCTCGTGGTGGTCGCCAACGTGTTCGCACTGGGGACCCAGCCGCTGTTCGGAAAGCTCGCCGACCGCATCGGCCGCAAGCCGGTGTTCATCTACGGGGCACTGTCCTCGGCCGTACTGATGCCCTTCTACATGCTCTCGATGAGCGGCGGCAATCAGTTGCTGACCTTCGCGCTGGCGGTGGCCACCTTCTCCTTCGGCTACGCCGCGGCCAATGCGGTCTGGCCGTCCTTCTACGGCGAGATGTTCGCGACGCCGGTGCGGTTCTCCGGTGTCGCGATCGGCACCCAGTTGGGCTTCCTGGTGGCCGGCTTCGCCCCCACCATCGTCACCGCGCTCGGCGGGGTGCGCGAGGGCGGCTGGGTGGTGATCAGCATCTTCACCGGGGTGGTCTGTCTGATCGCCGCGGCGGCGGCCCTGACCGCCCGTGAAACCCGGGACGTGCCCACCGAACTGCTGGGCCACAAGGTCCCCGCCGGCGAACTCGTGGCGCGGAGCGCACGATGACCGTCATCGACACCAATCCCGACAGCGCGGCGGCCACCCAGCACCAGATCAACGCCGAGATCGCTGCCGTCGAAACCGAATACCTGCAGTCCGGCACCGAGGAGACCCAGCCCCGGCTGGACTACCCGCCCTACCGCAGCAGCCTGCTGCGCCACCCCACCAAGGATCTGCACCACGCCGACCCGGAGACCATCGAGCTGTGGGCACCGGCCTTCGGTGAGCGCGACGTGCACCGGCTGGAATCGGACCTCACGATTGCGCACAGCGGCGATCCGATCGGTGAGCGGATCGTGGTGACCGGCCGCGTCGTCGATGGCGCGGGACGGCCGGTGCGGCATCAACTCGTCGAGATCTGGCAGGCCAACTCGGCGGGCCGCTACATCCACAAACGCGACCAGCACCACGCGCCGCTCGACCCGAACTTCACCGGTGTCGGGCGCTGCCTGACCGATGGTGACGGCACCTACCGCTTCACCACCATCAAGCCAGGGCCGTATCCATGGAAGAACCACCACAACGCGTGGCGGCCGGCCCACATCCACTTCTCGTTGTTCGGAACCGATTTCACCCAACGGATGATCACCCAGATGTACTTCCCCGGCGATCCCTTGTTCGGTCTCGATCCGATCTACCAGTCCATCACCGATCAGAAGGCCCGCGACCGGTTGGTCGCGACCTACGACCACGACGTCACCAGCCACGAGTGGTCCACCGGGTACCGCTGGGACATCGTGCTGACCGGTTCGCAGCGCACACATTTCGAGGAGGACTGAGGTGCCGACCACCGTGCTACCCCCGACCCCGGGCCAGACCATCGGCCCGTTCTACGGCTACGCGCTGCCCTTCGAGCGTGGCAACGAGCTCGTCCCGCCCGGCGTTCCCGGCGCCATTCGTTTCCACGGGGTCGTCACCGACGGCGACGGCAAACCCGTACCCGATGTGCTGCTGGAGATCTGGCAGGCCGACGCGCAGGGCAACGTGCCGCACACCGCGGGATCGCTACAGCGCGACGGTTGGACGTTCACCGGATGGGGACGCGCCGCGACCGATGACGAGGGACGCTACAGCTTCACGACCGTCGAACCCGGCGCCACCGACCCCGGTCGCGCACCGTTCATCGCAGTCACCGTGTTCGGGCGTGGACTGCTGAACCGGTTGTTCACCCGCGCCTACCTTCCCGATCCGGCCCCCGACGCCCTGCTGGACAGTCTGCCCACCGACCGCCGCGGCACCCTGATCACGCAGCGCGACGAGCACGGTCTGCGGTTCGACATCCGGTTGCAGGGCGACGCGGAGACGGTCTTCCTGCGCTTCCCGGGCCAGTGACCGACCTGTTCTGGCCGGGCGACCATCGCGCCGGCGCCGCAATGAGCCAGCAATCCTTCCTGGCTGCCCTGGTATCGGCCGAAAACGCCTGGTTGGCAACACTTGTCGCAGCGGATGTGGCACCCGCTTCGGCAGGTGCAGACCTCGCGGCTCTCATCGGAGCGGGCGACCTCGCCACGATCGCCGACGGCGCCGAACGGGACGGCAACCCGGTCACCGGACTGGTCGGCCTGCTGCGGGCCCGCGCAGGAACGGACACCGCGCGCTGGGTGCATCGCGGGCTGACGAGTCAGGACGTCCTGGACACCGCACTGATGGTGTGCCTGCGTGACACGCTCACCGCGGTACGGCGAGATCTGATCGCGGCGGTGCGCACGCTGACCGGCCTGGTCGAAACGCACCGGGACACACCGATTCTCACTCGTACCCTGACCCAGCCGGCGCTGCCCGGCACCGTGGGCCGCAAGTTTGCCATCTGGCTCACGGGCGTCCTGGACGCGGCATACTCCCTCGACGGGCTATTGTCGCTGCCGGTTGCGGCCGGTGGCGCGGCAGGCACGCTCGCTGCCACCACCGAACTGGGTGGGTCGCCACAAGCGGCGCTGCGGCTCGCCGACGGGTGGGCGGTCGAACTGGGGCTCGCACCATCCGCGCCCTGGCATACGACGCGCTCGGTGGTCACCCGGACCGGTGATGTCCTGGTGGGCTGTTGCGACGCGTGGGGGCACCTCGCCAACGACGTCGCAGCGGGTGTGCGTGCCGGCGAACTCGCCGAGGGGACCGGAGGGGGCTCGTCGACGATGCCGCACAAGAACAATCCGGTGCTGATCGTGCTGTTGCGCCGCGCCGCGCTGACCGCACCTCAGCTCGGCGCCACCCTGCACGCCGCCGCCGCGGCCAGTGTGGACGAACGCGCCGACGGCGGCTGGCACGCCGAATGGGCAACGCTGGCCACCCTCGCGCGCCGCACC
>JAHFVC010000208.1 GCA_023264765.1 Mycobacterium sp.
GGCTACAGCATCATGCGCGGCTACCTCGACGACGCGGCCGCCACCACGGAAGCGATCGACGCCGACGGCTGGCTGCACACCGGCGACCTCGGCGAGTTCACCGACTCCGGCCGGTTGAAGATCGTCGGCCGCAAGAAGGACATGTTCATCGTTGGTGGTTTCAATGCCTACCCGGCTGAGATCGAGGGCTTCCTGATGGAACATCCCGCCGTGGCCCAGGCCGCGGTCATCGGCGTGCCCGATGAGCGGATGGGCCAGGTGGGCAAGGCGTTCGTGGTGAGCCACGGCTCGTTGACCAGCGAGGAACTGATCGGCTGGAGCCGGGAACGCATGGCTGGATACAAGGTGCCACGGTACATGGAGTTCCTGACGGTGCTGCCGACCAATGCGACCGGCAAGGTGATGAAAAACGAACTCGAAGCCGCTGAGCGGGTCGGTTAATTTGCTGCCGTAACTTCGGTTGTGGTCCATCGCAATGAAACATGTTCTCGTAGATGGACATTGGCTGCCCACGCCTCTACGGTGACCGCCAAGCTTCGGGGAGGTGCCGGCGATGCGCGCGAGGGGGCTGTGGATGGAACACGTGAGACTGCAGGCGATGCTCACCGCCGAACGCCGGGAACTGCTGGAATTCCTGCGCACGCTGGCACCCGAGGACTGGCTGGTCCCGTCGTTGTGCGAGGGGTGGCTGGTGCGCGACGTGGTGGCCCATCTGCTGTGGGACGAGATTTCCGTGCCCCACTACCTGCGGGTCGCTGCCACCCACCGCAACCCCGACCGGGTGAACCAGCATCTCGTCGACGAGGCGAGAGCGCTGTCGGTCACCGAACTGCTCGCCAGGTTCGAATCCGTGGTCACCGCGGGAGGCTGGCTCAGCCGGATCGCACCCGGCGGGATGCTGGCCGATCTGGTCGTCCACCACCAGGACATCCGCCGACCGCTGCAGCGGCCCCGAACCGTCGACCCGCGCCGCCTCCGGCACGCGCTGGATCAGCCGAACCCGTTCGGCCGGCCGCAGCGCTACCGACACGGACTGGCATTCATCGCCACCGACGCCGCGTGGACCAGGGGCACGGGCCCGGCGGTGCGCGGTACGGCGGAAGCGCTGGCGCTGGCGTCCGTCGGCCGGGGTGCGGTGCTCGACGAGCTCGAAGGTGACGGGGTCGACGAGCTCGCCGCCCGGATCAGGCGAACGCTCAACCACGCTCGCGGCTGACCCGTCGCGGTATCGTCGGGGCGTGTCCTCGCTGTCCGCTGATCTGGTGCTCTCCGGGGGCGGGGTCAAGGGTGTCGGACTCGTCGGCGCCGTGGTGGCCTTGCGCAACGCCGGTTACACCGCGCAACGGGTGTCGGGGACCTCGGCCGGCTCCATCGTCGGCGCGATCGTGGCGGCGGGCTCGCATCTCACCGGTGCCGAAATCAAAGACCTTGCCCTGCAACTGGATTACCACAAATTCCGGGACCCCGTCCCGCTGCAGCGGCTTCCCTTCGTGGGCGGGTCGCTGGCGGTGCTGCGCGGCGACGGGATGTACAAGGGTGACTACGCGCACGGTTGGGTCCGCAGTCAGCTGCGCGGCCTGGGTGTCGACACGTTCGGCGACCTCGCGGTCGACGACGACGAACTGCCGCCCGAACAGCGCTACAAGCTGGTCGTCACCGTCGCCGACGTCACCACCGGGCAGCTGGTGCGACTCCCGTGGGATTACCGGCGGGTGTACGGCTTGGATCCCGACGAGCAGAGTGTGGCCGATGCGGTGCGCGCCTCGATGTCGATCCCGTTCTACTTCCGTCCGGCCACACTGACCAGCGCCACCGGACGCACCTCGACGCTGCTGGACGGCGGGCTGCTGTCGAACTTCCCGGTCGACTCCCTGGACCGCACCGACGGCGCGGCGCCGCGGTGGCCGAGTTTCGGGGTGACCGTCGTCCCCAATCTGCCCGACGGCGTGGACCAGGTCATCCCGGATTGGGGGCCGCTGCGCCACCTCGGGCCCTCGCGGCTGCTCGACGATCTCGTCACCACTGTGCTCGTCGGCAGGGATCAGGCCTACCTCAACCAGCCGTGGGTCAGCGCCCGCACCATCCGTGTCGATTCGACGGAGGTCGGCTTCCTGGACTTCGACATCACCGACGCACAAGTGGAAGCGCTGTACGCCAAGGGTTACCAGGCCGCCGAGGCCTTCCTGGCCGGTTGGGACTGGGACACCTACCTGACGCGTTTCCGTTCTACGAGCCCGATACCCTGACCCGCGGTGAAGATTTCAGCGATCGTGCCGGTTCGCCGGGCAGAGGTGTTGACGCCAGTGGCAGGGCAGCCCGCGGTGCGGCGCGTGGTGCAGGCACTGTCGTCGGCCGGACTGCACAGCGTGGTGGTGGCCGTCGCGCCGCCGCTGGCGTCCGGCGTCCGGCTCGCACTTGCGGACACCACCGCCACGGTGCTGGACACCGACGACGAGGACGGCGTCGCGGCGGCAGTGGAACACGTTCGGGCGGAATCGGTTTCTCACGTGCTGGTGGCCGACCCGCGCCAAGTCCTGATCTCACCGGGCGTGATCGAACGGGTGGTGGCCGCCCTGTCCGACGGCGCCGCCAGGGTGGTGCCGGTCGTACCCGTCACCGATACCGTGAAAACCGTTGACGCCCAAGGCCGCATCTTGACCACCGTGGACCGGTCGGAGTTGCGGGCCGGGCAGTACCCCTACGGTGTGGCCATCGGCGCGCCGGACGGCGCCGAGGTCGTGACCGTCGAGGGCGACCCCGACGCGCTCTTGGCCGACCTGCCGGCCGACGCGGCTCTGATCGAAGCTCTCATCGCCTGCCGCTGAGCAGGTGCTCGGCCAGGGCGATGTCGTGGCGGAACGTCACCTTCAGGTTGGCCGCCGCGCCCGGGAACACTCGGACGTCGACATCGGTGAAGTGCTGGACGCACGACGAGGTATCGGTGCCGTCGAACCCGTCGGCGCCGGCGCGCCGATAGGCCGCGAGCAGTGGGGCGGCCCGGAATGCCTGCGGGGTCTGGACCCGCACCAGATTCTCGGCGAGCGCGGTGCGGTCGTCTGCGCGCAGCACGCCGTGCGCGTCCACCGCGGGTACCGCGCCCCCGAACTTCCGTGCGGTGGCCAGCGCCGCCGTCATCAGGTCGGCTGTGGCCAGCGGCCGGGCGGCATCGTGGATCAGCACGATGCCGACGGCGCCGGAATCGATGTCGGTGGCGAGGTGATCGAGCACATTGGATTCCGAGTCGTGGCGGGTGTCGCCACCCTCGACGTACTCCACTGCGGTATCCGGAAGGTCCTGGCGCACGGTGCTTTCGGCGATGTCGCGTTCACCCCTGCGGTACACCAAGACCGTGCGGTCGATCCCGGGGGCGGCGGCGACGGCCTGCACCGACCAGGCCACCATCGAACGACCGGCCAACCGGAGATATGCCTTGTTGCCGTCGGCGCCGACGCGCGATCCGATACCTGCGGCGAGCACGACGCCGACCGCGGACCCTAGGGTGTCGGGGGTGGGCATCCGCCCACGCTAGCGCGTCAGGTGGGAAGGACGGTGCCGTGAGCGACATGACACATCGGGTGCAGGTGATGTCGGGGCGGGACCCGCACGAACGGCACCGCGTCGCCACCCCGCTGGAACTGCTCTTCGACCTCACGTTCGTCGTCGGCTTCGGCACCGCCGCTTCCGAGTTCGCCCACGCCCTGACCGGAGGCCACATCGGTGCCGGGCTGATCTCCTTTGTCTTCGCGGTCTTCGCCATCTGCTGGGCCTGGATCAACTTCACCTGGTTCGCCTCGGCCTATGACACCGACGACTGGGTGTACCGGCTGACCACCATGGTGCAGATGGTCGGCGTGGTGATCCTGACGCTGGGCATCCCCGACGTGTTCGCTTCGATCGAGCACGGCGGTCACGTCGACAATGCGGTGCTGGTCGCCGGTTACGTGGTCATGCGCGTCGGACTGGTGGCGCAATGGTTACGCGCGGCGGCCGGGGACCCGGCCCGGCGGCGAGCCTGCCTGACGTACGCGATCTCGGTGAGCGTGGTGCAGATCGGCTGGATCGCCCAGATCTTCACGCACACCTCGCTGTCGGTCACGCTGGTGTGGTGCGGGGTGCTGATCCTGCTGGAGATCTCCGTGCCGGTGTTGGCCGAGCGGCAGGTGGGCGGCACGCCGTGGCACGCGCACCACATCAGCGAACGGTACGGGCTGATGGCCATCATCGCCCTCGGCGAAGGCGTCGTCGGCACGGTCGCCACGTTGTCGGCGGTGGTGCAGGAGCAGGGTTGGACGGTCGACGCGATCCTGGTGACGGTCGCCGGGATCGGGCTGACTTTCGGGATGTGGTGGGTGTACTTCACCGTTCCGACTGCCGACCTGTTGCATGCCCACCGCGAGCAGTCGTTCTGGTTCGGCTACCTGCCGATCTTCCTGTTCGGGTCGATCGTGGCGACCGGCGCCGGTTTGCACGTCGCCGCCTACTACCTGGAGGGGCATTCGGAGCTGGGCTCGGTGGGCACGGTGTTCTCGGTCGTGATCCCGGTGGGCCTGTTTGTCTGCCTCGTCTTCCTCATCTATTCGACGTTGGTGCGACAGACCGACTGGTTCCATCTGCTGCTGCTCGTGCTCACCGCCGGGGTCCTGGTGGGCGCGGTTCTGCTGGCGCTGGCCGGGGTGTCGATGGCGTTGTGTCTGCTCGTCGCCACCGCGGCACCGATGGTGTCGGTGGTCGGGTACGAGCTGTTCGGGCATCGGCACATGGCCGCGGCGATGGCCCGGCGGCTGGTGAGTCAGTAAATGTGTGCAGCCGCAAACACTTCCACGTTGTGACTATACGAATCCGGCCAAAGTTGGGACGCGCTCAGGCGGCGGGCACTTTAGTGGACACATGGGGGATGTCTCGTATGTGGGCCGGATCGGTGAGCTCGCGGTAGCACTGGGGGTCGGCGCGGCGATCGCGACCGGAGCAGGGGCTGGCACCGCTTGGGCGGATGAGTCCGGTCCGGACTCGGCAGCCGGCCAGTCGCCGGCGGCGACGGATTCGCAGCACCCGACGCCGAAGGCGAAACGGCAGGACCGGCCGACCCGCGCCGCCACGGAGAGTGCCGCCGCCGACACCGCGTCGTCCGGCGCCGCTGCTGCGGGGTTCGATGCGGGCACGCCGGCCGCCGGCAGTGCGCGGCGCGACAGCACCAGACGGACAGCCCGCAGGCACAGCACTATCTCTGAGCGCAATGATCGGCCTGCCTCTTCGAGCCCGGAAGCGGATGGCGGGTCTGTTGTGAAAGTTCCCTCGAAGACCGCTTCGGTGCGGGTTGTCGCGGTGAAGGCAGTGGACGTCGAAAAGACGCCGGCGACAGCGGCGGTGGCGATCCGTGAAAAGGCGGCGCCCAATGTCGTCGCGACGGCGATCACCACCGTGTCCTCTCTCGTGCGCGCCCTCTTCACGCCATCGGCCTCCCATGTTCCGCTGCCTCCGGCCGCCGAACCTCAGCTGTGGACGATGTTGGCGGGCGCGCGAAGAGAGCATGAGGGCGCGCCGTCGGTGCCAGATTCGCCGATCGACGCCCAGGTGACCGGGCGGGTCAACGCGGCATCGGCTCGTATCGCGGCGACCGAGGCACCCACAGCGCAGACGGTGGCAGTACAGAACTCACTGACCTACACCGCCCCGCCCACACTGCTCGACCGATTCACCCTGGCGAGTTTGCGCGTGCTGCGCGTGGTGTCGAACTTCCTCGGTGTCGATATCTACGGCCAGATCGGCAAGTTGATGGCGAGCTCCGGTCCGCCCTTCTTCGTCAAATTCGGGCTGGATGTCCGGCAGAGCGAGTACGAGGTCGCCGCCGGAAACGTCTGGAAGGTCTGGGAGTTCGTGCCGCCTGAGCCGACCGGCAAGACCGTCGTTGCGGTGCACGGTGGAGGCTTCATCCTGCAACCGATCCTGACCCATTGGATCGACTACTCGAACATGGCCCGGCAGACGGGCGCCACCGTGGTGGTGCCGATGTATCCGCTGGCCACCACCGACGGAGGGACGGCGCTCAAGGTCGTGCCGGCGATGGCTGACTTCATCTCGCATGTGGTCGACATGCATGGTGCGGACGATGTCAGCATTTACGCGGACTCAGCCGGGACCTCGCTCGCGATGGCGGCGGCACGCGAACTGATCCTGCGCGGCGCATCGATACCGGCGAGCATGGTGCTGCTCTCCCTCAATCCTGATGCGACACTGTCGAATCCGGATATCAAGAAAAGCGATGATCCGATCATCGACGTGAAGAACCTGGACTTCTATCGGGCAAATGGTCATTGGAGTGACGGCATCGCCGACCTGCGTGACCCGATCCTCAGCCCGCTGTTCATGGAGTCGGAGGTGTTCCGCGCGCTTCCGCCGATCACCGTCTACGTCGGGTCCACCGAATTCCTACTACCCGACACCTTGCTGCTCTATGAGCGCGCCATGGCCGAAGGTGCGCCGATCTCCGTGGTAGTGGGCAGGGGCCAGATCCACGATTGGCCTGTCGGCGGTCTTCCAATCAACTCGCAGGCGCCCAAAGTCCGCCGCGACATCTACCGTCAACTCGGGCTGGTGGCCTAGCGGCCGGCCGGATGCGCGTCGAACGTCTCCAACAGGTCCCGTTCCTCCTCGGCACGCATCAATTTCCGCGCCTTCTTCCGGGTGATCAGGATGCCGACGACGGCCAGCACCCACACCGCGTACTGCAGTGTCCAGGCCAGGTGGAACGAGTCGAAGGAATAGCCGCCGGCGGCGTCGAGGATCCAGCCCATCGCCTGCATGAGGATCAGTGACGCCAGGAAGCCGCCCATGTTCACCATGCCCTGGGCGGTGCCCAGGGTCGCGCTCGGGTTGAAGGTGCGGGCGAAGTCGAAGCCCACCATGGAGCCCGGGCCGCCGACCGAGATGATCACGACGAGCAGGATCAGCAGCCACAGCGGCGCGGGCCCGGGCAGTGCCAGCACCACGGTCCAGATCGCGGCGCTGCTGCCGATGATACCGAGCACCATCCAGGATCGGCGGTGCGGATAGCGGCCGGTGTAGATACCCAGCACGATGCCCGCGAGGATCGCGGTCACCACCGAGACGGTCAGCAGCATGCCCGCCACCGCCCGGGACTGGTGCTGTGCGACCGTCACGTAAGGCACGCCCCACATCAGGGCGAAGATCGTCACCGAGAACTGCGTGCCCATGTGTGTGAAGAAACCGAGCCGGGTGCCCGGGCGCATCCACACCGTCCGCACGCTGATCAAGGTGTCGCGCACAGTCATGGTTTCGGTGGCGGCCGGCTTGCCGTGCGGGGTGTTCTGCACGATCGCGATGGTGAGCACCAGGGCCAGCACGCCCAATGCGGTCACCGACAGGTAGGCGGGCGTCCAGCCGGAGATGCCGAGCAAGGACAGGAACGGGATGGCCGACAGAACTTGGCCGACCTGGCCGGAGATACCGGTCAACTGCGTGAGCAGGGGGATCTGGCGGGGTGGGAACCAGTGCGGCACAAGGCGCAACACCGAGATGAAGGTGATGGCGTCGCCGAGGCCGACGACGGCGCGAGCGGCCAGCGCCAGCGGCAGTGACTCGGTGAGGGCGATGGCGAGTTGGCCTGCGGCCATCAAGGCGGCACCCGAGACGATCAGGATCTTGGAGCCATAGCGGTCCAGGAGCACTCCGGCCGGCACCTGCGCCCCGGCGTAGACGATGACCTGCAGCACGACGAACGAGGACAGCACGCTCGGACTGGCATGGAAGCGATCGGCCGCTTCGAGTCCGGAGACGCCGAGGGTGGTCCGGTTGAGCACGGCGACGATGTAGGCGAGTAGCCCGGTGGCCCAGACGATCCAGGGACGCACGGTGGCAGCCTCTCTTCGGAACCGGCAGAAATGATTTGTCCTGTCATATTCTCCCAAAATGATGGGACGATTCACCAATCGTTTTCCGGTGAATTTGCTCACGAGGTGAAGGACGCGCCCACTCATCATTGGCTGAATCTGGCATCGACGGTGATGTTTGTATCGCTCGACGTCGAATTTGCGCAGATGAAACATGGAATTATCGACCACGGGAACAGCGCAGTACTGGCAATTTTAATTCGCTCTGCTTGTCATATCGCGGGCTACGATGTCGGCATGGGCGGTTGCAGGTGTGAGCGGGTGAGCGCTGTTGCCTGACTACCGCATGGGTGAATTGGCCCGAATCTCCGGGGTGACCGCCCGCAACATCCGTGCTTATCGCGAACGAGGGTTGCTCGATCCACCCCGCCGGGCCGGCCGGGCCGCGGTCTACGACGACCATCACCTGGCCCAACTGCAGGCCATCAACCACCTGCTGCGGCGCGGATTCACCTCCGCGCACATCGCCGAGTTCTTCGACGGTGTCCGCAGCGGCACCGACCTCGCCGGGTTCCTCGGACTGCGGCCACCAGCGTTGCTCGCCGACGTCGACGGCCGGGACGCGGAGGCCCTGCTGGTCGCCGGGCTGGTCCGGCGAGCCGAGGCCGGGCTGGTGTGGGTGAACCCGGCGATCGGGGCGATCGTCGCGCGGGCCGGGGATCAGCGCGGCTACGTGCGGTTCATGCTGGCGCTGATCGGCGCGATCGACGGCCACGTCCGCCGGGTGGCCGAGGATGTGTCCTCGGCCCTGCACGCCGTGGCCGACGCGGAAGCCGAGCACCACGAGCTCAGCAGACTGGTGGCGTCCGACCGGCTCGACCGGGCGCTGGGCCAGGCGCCCTGACGCTCACAGGCGCGTGGTCGCGGGATCCCCGCCGAAGCGCTGGGCCAGCCACACCGGCAGGATCGCCAGCGCGGTGAGCACGGCGGCCACCACGTTGATCACCGGCGCCTGGTTCGGCCGGAAGAGGTTGGCGAAGATCCAGATCGGCAGGGTCTGCACGGCCGGCCCCGCGGTGAAGGTCGTCACCACGATCTCGTCGAAACTCAACGCGAAGGCGAGGATCGCGCCGGCCACCAGTGCGCCGCGCATCATCGGCAGGGTGATGTGGCGGAATGTCTGCCACGACGAGGCGCCCAGGTCGGCCGAGGCGTCCTCGAAGTGGGTACCGAGGCGCCGCAACCGGGCCTGGGTGTTGTTGAAGACGATCACGATGCAGAAGGTGGCATGCCCGATGATCACGGTGGCCATACCGAGCGTGATCCCCAGTGCGGAGGTGAAGGTCGCATTCAGTGCGATGCCGGTGACGATGCCGGGCAACGTGATCGGCAGCACGACAAGGAAACTCACGGCTTGCCTACCGAAGAACCGGTAGCGCTGCACGGCGAACGCGGCCATGGTGCCCAAGACCAGCGCGATGGCGGTGGCGGCCAGTCCGACCACCGCGGAGTTGGCGAGCGCCTGCCACATGCCCGCGCTGCTCGCGGCGTCCGCCCACCAGCGCAGCGTGAAACCGGTTGGTGGGAAGGCGAAGGTGCGCGAGGCGTTGAAGGCGTTGACCACCACCAGGAGCAGGGGGGCATACAGGAAAACCAGCACCAGCGCGGTCCAGCACCGCAACACCCACCGGGTCCGGACTGAGCGCATCAGACGTTCTCCAGTGCACCGGTGCGCCGCATCGCCAGCAGATACGCCACGATGGCGACCAACGGGATGAGCGAGAGTGCCGCTGCCAGCGGCTGATTGTTGGCGGTGACGAGTTGGCCGTAGATGAGGTTACCCAGCATCTGGGTCTTGCCGCCCACGATCGTCACCGCGATGTAGTCGCCCAGCGACAACGAGAAGGTGAAGATCGACCCGGCCGCGATCCCGGGAAAGATCAACGGCGCCATCACCGTTCGGAGGGTCGTCGCATCGGAGGCGCCCAGATCGGCGCTGGCGTCCAGCAGTGCGTCGGGCACCCGCTCGAAGGCGGCGAAGACGGGGATCACCATGTACGGCAACCACAGGTAACTCAGGGTGATCACCGTGGCGGTGATGCCGTATCCCGGTGTGTCCCCGGCGGCCCAGGCCAGTGGGCCCTCCGGGGACAGCAGCATGCGCCAGGCGTACGCCTTGACCAGGTAGCTCGCCCACAGCGGTGTCGTCACCGCCACGACCAGCAGCAGGCGCACCCGCGGTGAGGCGTATTTGGCCATGAACAGCGCCAGCGGAACGGACAGTGCGATGCAGATGAGCGTCACCGCCAGGGCGATACCGAGGGTGCGGAAGGTGACCGCACGGAACACCGCATCGGTGAGCACCCGCGCCAGATTGTCGGCGGTGGGCGTGCGCACGACGGCGCCGGTGAAGCTGTCAGTGCTCCACAGTGCCGAGACGAGCAGTACCGCAAGCGATCCCAGATATGCGATGACCAGCCACGCCAGCGGCGGTATCAGCAGCAGAGCCAGCCGGAGACGGCGGGCCATCACCCCTTGATCTGCTGCCACTTGTCGACCCACTGATCGTAGGTCGTGCAGTCGTCACCGCTGCCGTCGATGCACTTCTTTTGCGGCGTCGTCCAATAGTGGATCTGCTCAGCGTATTTCGGGTCGGTCGCATGGAAGACGTCGCAGAAGTCCTTCTGGGTGGTGTGCTCACAGGCCTTGGCCTGTGCCGGCGCCTCGCCGAAGTATTCGGCAACCTGGGCGTTGACCTCGGGGGAGGTGATCCAGTTCATCCACTTGTACATGCAGTTGGGGTGCGCGGCCTTGGCCGACACCATCCAGGTGTCCGACCAGCCGGTGGCGCCCTCTTTCGGCAGGATGGTGTTGACCTGAACCTTGTTGTCGCCGCCGATGGTGTTGGCGATGACCTGCCAGGTGGTGCCGATCACCGAGGTGCCGGATTCGAACGCCTGCACCTCTTTGGTGTAGTCCGACCAGTATTCGCCGACATTCTCGTGTTGGGCCTTGAGCAGATCCGTCGCGGCATCCAACTGTGCCGCGGTCAGGGCGTACGGATTCTTGATCCCCAGTTCGGGTTTGGTCTTCGACAGGTACAGCGCCGCGTCGGCGATGTAGATCGGTGAGTCGTACGCCGTCACCCTGCCCTTGTACTTGGCGGCGTCGGTGAACACCGCGGCCCAGGAGTCGGGGGCGTCCTTGACGACGCCGATGTTGTACATCAGCAGGTTCGCGCCCCAGCCGTGCGGGATCCCATACATCTTGCCGTCCACCGAATTCCACGGTTTGTCCTTGAGGAACGGGGTGATGGTCGCGTAGTTGGGCACCAGCGCTGTGTTGACCGGTGCCACGTCGCCGCCGTAGATGAGGCGCAACGACGCGTCGCCCGACGCCGACACGCCGTCGTACTGGCCGGTGCGCATCAGTTGCAGCATCTCGTCGGAGGTGTTGCCGACCTTGACGTTGGTCTTGCAGCCGGTCTCCTTCTCGAACGGGGTGACCCAGTCCACCGCCTTGTCGTTGGAGCCGTTCTCGGCGTACCCGGCCCATGCGATGAGGTTGAGTTCGCCTTCACCATCGCCGAGCGAGGTCGGCGCTTCGAGTTTCGGGGGTGCCTGCCCGGTGGACCCGCCGTTGGAACCGCTCGAGCACGCGGCCAGCAGGGCCGCCGTAGCGGCCAGGGCGAGCCCGGCGCGGATCACGGTGAGTTTCATGGGGCCTCCTCAGGATTTCAGGTGGTGGACGGCGGAGTCCGGGAAGGACAGGACGACAGGGGAGCCGTGGTCCAGGCCTGCGGGCAGTGAGGTCGCCGACGTGAGCACTGTGGCCGTCAGGGTTGTGCCCTGGGCCGTCGATGTCACCCGGGTCAGCGGACCGGCATAGATGATCTCGGCGACGGTGGCCT
>JAHFVC010000209.1 GCA_023264765.1 Mycobacterium sp.
GAGCTGGTAGGTCCGGTCCAGCGTGACGCCGCGGTCCTCGAACAGCTTGGCCATCACGCGGTGGGTGATGGTGGCGCCGACCTGGCTCTTGATGTCGTCGCCGACGATAGCGACACCGGCATCGGCGAACTTCTTGGCCCACACCGGATCCGAGGCGATGAACACCGGCAGCGCGTTGACGAACGCGACCTTGGCGTCGATGGCGCACTGGGCGTAGAACTTGTCGGCGTCATCGGAGCCGACGGGCAGGTAGGACACCAGCACGTCGACCTTGGCATCCTTGAGGGCCTGCACGACGTCGACGGGCTCGGCGTCGGAGATCTCGATCGTCTCGGCGTAGTACTTGCCGATACCGTCCAGGGTCGGCCCCCGCTGCACGACGATGTCGGTCGGCGGCACGTCGGCGATCTTGATGGTGTTGTTCTCGGAGGCGAAGATGGCCTCGGACAGGTCGAAGCCGACCTTCTTGGCGTCCACGTCGAACGCGGCGACGAACTTCACGTCGCGCACGTGGTACTTGCCGAATTTGACGTGCATCAAGCCGGGGACCGCGCTGTTCTCGTCGGCATCCTGGTAGTACTGGACGCCCTGGACGAGCGAGGACGCGCAGTTGCCGACGCCGACGATAGCGACCCGAACCTCGTTCGACTCAGACATGTGACGCTCTCCTTCTCTACTTACTTCGATGCTTGGTGTGACGGCAGGGTCGGTCAGGGTTGAGATTCCGGGTGGCCCTGCGCCACCCTTTCGGCTGCGATCAATTCGTTGAGCCACTTCACTTCGCGCTCACTGGACTCCAGGCCCAGTTGATGCAACTGCTTGGTGTAGCGATCGAAGGAACTGCTCGCCCGGGCGATCGCCTCGCGCAGGCCCTCGCGGCGTTCCTCGACCTGGCGCCGACGGCCCTCCAGGATCCGCATCCTCGCCTCGGCGGGGGTGCGGTTGAAGAAGGCGAGATGCACACCGAATCCGTCGTCGGTGTAGTTCTGCGGCCCGGTGTCGGCGACCAATTCGGTGAACCGCTTCGTGCCCGATTCGGTGAGTTGGTAGACGCGGCGTGCCCGGCGCACCTTGAGGGTGCCTTCCGGGGCGGCATCCTCGACGATCAGGCCGTCGGCCTGCATGCGCCGCAGTGCGGGGTAGAGCGAGCCGTACGAAAAGGCCCGGAAAGCTCCGAGCAATCCGGTCAGCCGCTTGCGCAGCTCGTAGCCGTGCATCGGCGACTCGAGCAGCAGCCCGAGAATGGCGAGCTCCAGCATCGAATCACCTCCCCCTCATCGCGCGATTGCCAAAGTCGATCAAATGTCACGTCGACTCGACACGTCGGGCAATTGTATCGCGCCGATATATATGACGCTAGGTGGGGACGATATGCCCGTGACGCGGGTGCGTTAGCTGGCGTAGTTGATGCGCTTGACGGTGCCGTCGCCGTTGAGCGAGATGTAGCCGCTGTTCCCGAACTTCGGGGTGACGTAGACGCTGATCTCGATGCTGCCGGGCGGCGCGGTGATATCGCTGTTCGGCTCGATGCTGACGTGGGTGTTCTTCACCTCGTCGGGTTTGATGCCCACGCTCTCGGGGGCGCCCCGGATCAGCCCGACGATCTTCGGGACGTCGAAGGCGCCGAGGTCGACGACCTTGTCGTCGGAGCTCACGCTCGTCTCGTTGGGGTCGTCCCAGCCGCCGCGGTAGTAGTAGCTCAGCGCGCGACGCGGCTCGTTCGGGTCGGGGCGCTCGAGGGAGGCGTAGTCCTCGAAGATCGAGATGCTGTAGCCCTTGGTGTCCCCGAACTTCTGCCGCATCTGTTCGAGCAGACCGGTCAGGCCGCCCAGCGACTGCAGCTGCCGCGGCGGGGTGAGCACCGTGGCCGGGATCCCGTCGGCCTTGGCGCCGGGGTCGGTGGTGAAGCTCAGCGGGGAGGACGAATTGCCGTACAGCCCCCAGCCGATCGCGATGCCCAGCACCACCAGCACGGCGGCCACGGCCGCGCGCAGACCCCAGCCCGCGCCGGCACCCACCGCCACGGCGCGCTCCGGTTTCAGGT
Source organism: Mycobacterium sp. (assembly GCA_023264765.1). Lineage (GTDB taxonomy): Bacteria > Actinomycetota > Actinomycetes > Mycobacteriales > Mycobacteriaceae > Mycobacterium. Next base: position 2,045 of record JAHFVC010000209.1, read on the forward strand.
TGGGCAGCTTGACCGGGGCGTTGGCCACCTGCAGATCGCCCACCAACCCCTGCAGTTCGCCCAGGGTGGCCGCATTGGTGGCAGCGGCGACGCGTTGCCGGTGCTCCTCCATCGACAGTTGACCCTCGCTCAGCGCGCTGTAGAGGACCTTGCACGTGTCGTTGCGGTCGCTGTCTTTGGCCCGCGTCCCTGCCGTCTGCCGTGTCGCCACGCGATGATCGTAGGAGTTCCTGGGCGAGCGCTGCAGATCAGCCGTGATTCTCGACGCGCTTCACCTTGGCCGCCGGGTCCAGATAGATGTAGCCGACGGAACCGGACTTGGTGACGATCTTCACCAACAGCTCGAGGGCGCCCTCGTCGGCGAGGTGATCGATGTCGAGGTCGACGCTGGACACGTCACCCGCCGCGATGTTCAGCGTGGCCGGCGCGGCTGCCACCGCGGCAGCGGTGGCGGGGATGTCGAAGGCCGCCAGGTCGGTCAGATCGTCGGTGTCCGACCGGGACCGTTGGGAGGGATCGTCCCACCCGCCGCGGAACGGGTAGAGCATCTTGGCCCGGTCATCGGCGGGGTCGGGCCGGGCCAGGGTGGCCCGGTCGGTCGAGATCGCCAGTTCGTAGCCCATCGTGTCGCCGAACCGGGCGCGGATCGCGTCGATCACGGCGGTCAGGCCCTCGGCCGTGAGCAGGTCGCGCACCGGCTTGAGCACGGCCGGGGGCACGGTGTCGGGTGCGGCGGCCGGTGCCACGGTGTCGAGCGCCACATGTTCCTCGGGCACCGGCACGGCGGCGCTGGGTTTGCCTGCCGGGGCGGGGGTGTCGTCCTTGGCCAGCCCCCAGCCGAGCGCGACGATCACGACCGCGACCACCCCGGCCGCGGCCAGGATCGGTCCGCGTGAGCGCGCGCCCCGCGACGCGGGCGGCTCCACCGTTCTGACCAGCTGGAGATCGGCCACCAGCGGCTCCAGCTCACCGAGTGTGGTGGCCGTGACGGCGGCCTCCACCCGGCGCCGATGCTCCTCGCCGGAGAGCTGGCCGTCACCCAGTGCGTCGTCCAGAATCCGGCAGGTCGCATCGCGGTCGCTGTCCTTTGCCCGGGTGCGTGCCGCCATGGCGAAGATCGTATTGCCGGTGGCGCCGCGCCGCCGATGCTTGGCGCCGTCCTCGCTCTGCGGCCGGGGCGCCGACGTACTCTGGTGAACGTGCGATTGCAGCGACAGGTGGTGGATTACGCGCTCCGGCGCCGATCGCTGCTGGCCGAGGTGTACTCCGGGCGCACCGGGGTGACCGAGGTGTGCGACGCCAATCCCTACTTATTGCGCGCCGCCAAATACCACGGGAAGCCCAGCTCGGTGATGTGCCCGATCTGCCGCAAAGAACAGCTCACCCTGGTGTCGTGGGTATTCGGTGACCACCTCGGTCCGGTGTCGGGTTCGGCCCGCACCGCCGAGGAGTTGGTCCTGTTGGCGACGCGTTACGACGAGTTCGCGGTACATGTGGTGGAGGTATGCAGGACCTGCAGTTGGAACCATCTGGTCAAGTCGTACGTGCTCGGCGCGCCAAGGCCCCCCAAGGCCCCGAAGGCGCCCCGCACTCGAACGGCGCGCTCCGGCGCGCGTACGGCCAGTGAATAGCGAAGGGCGCCATACGAGGTCAGCGGGGGGTGCCGATCAGGAGCATGCCGCCGGCCCGGGCGCACACCGCCGGCCGAACATTGCGCCCGATGACCGGCAGACCACCTTGTTGCCACCCGTCCGCAACACCACCGAGCCGCACCTGCGCGACCCGATCGACGTCGTGAAGGCGGCGCTCGACGGAGCGCCTCCGCGCAAGCCGCCGCCACCGGCGCCTCCCCGCCCACCGGCGGGTGGTCCGCCGCCACGGCCGCCGCAGCAACGGGGGCAGTTCCAGTGGAAGTGGGTGCGCCGCGCCGTCTACGTCGCGCTGGTCCTGTTCCTCGTGCTGCCGTTCGTGACGTTCGCGATGGCGTATCTCATCGTCGACGTGCCCAAGCCCGGCGACATCCGGACCGCGCAGGTGTCGACGATCCTGGCCAGTGACGGCAGCGAGCTGGCGCGGATCGTCCCGCCGGAAGGCAACCGCAACGACGTCAGCATCAACCAGATCCCGGTGCACGTGCGGGACGCGGTGATGGCCGCCGAGGACCGTGATTTCTACAGCAACCCGGGCTTCTCGTTGTCGGGCTTCGCGCGTGCGTTTAAGAACAACATCTTCGGCGGTGACCTGCAGGGTGGCTCGACCATCACCCAGCAGTACGTCAAGAACGCCCTCGTGGGTGACGCCCGATCCGGTGTCGGCGGCGTTGTCCGCAAGGCCAAGGAGCTCGTCATCTCGACGAAGATGTCGCGCGAATGGGGCAAGGACCAGGTCCTGGAGTCCTACCTCAACATCATCTACTTCGGTCGCGGTGCCTACGGCATCTCGGCGGCGGCCAAGGCCTACTTCGACAAACCGGTCGAACAGCTCAACGTCGCCGAGGGCGCACTGCTGGCGGCGCTGATCCAGCGTCCGTCCACGCTGGATCCGGCCGTCGACCCCGAGGGTGCCGCCGACCGGTGGAACTGGGTGCTCGACGGCATGGTCGACATCGGCGCGCTGTCCAAGACGGACCGGGCCGCGCAGGTGTTCCCGCCGACGGTGCCGCCCGAGCAGGCCAGCCAGCAGGACCAGACCACCGGGCCGAACGGGCTGATCGAGCGGCAGGTCACCAAGGAACTGCTGGACCTGTTCAACATCAACGAGCAGACGCTGAACACCGAGGGGCTGCAGGTCACCACGACGATCGACCCGACCGCGCAGAAGGCGGCCGAGGACGCTGTCACCAAGACCCTGGACGGGCAGATGCCCGACATGCGGTCGGCCGCGGTGTCCATCGACCCGAAGACCGGCGGTATCAAGGCCTACTACGGCGGTTCGGACGCCCAGGGCTTCGACTTCGCGCAGGCCGGTCTGCCGACGGGTTCGTCGTTCAAGGTGTTCGCGTTGGTGGCCGCGCTTCAGCAGGGCATCGGGCTGGGCTACCAGGTGGACAGCTCGCCGGTGACGGTCAACGGGATCAAGATCACCAACGTCGAGGGCGAGGGCTGCGGCGTCTGCAACATCGCCGAGGCGCTGAAGCGCTCCCTCAACACCAGCTACTACCGGCTGATGCTCAAGCTGAAGAACGGTCCGCAGGATGTCGCGGACGCGGCGCACAGCGCCGGCATCGCCGACAGCTTCCCCGGTGTCGACCACACCTTGAGTGAGGACGGCAAGGGCGGCCCGCCGAACAACGGTGTGGTGCTGGGCCAGTACCAGAGCCGCGTGCTCGACATGGCTTCGGCCTACGCGACGCTGGCCAACTCCGGCGTCTATCACAAGCCGCATTTCGTGCAGAAGGTCGTGGACGCCGACGGCAAGGTCCTCTTCGACGCCTCGCAGCAGGACAACACCGGCGAACAGCGCATCGACAAGGCCGTGGCCGACAACGTCACCGCGGCCATGCAGCCGATCGCCGGCTGGTCCAACGGGCACAACCTGGCCGGCGGCCGCGCTTCGGCGGCCAAGACGGGCACCAACCAGCTCGGTGACACGGGCGCCAACCGCGACGCCTGGATGGTCGGCTACACGCCGTCGCTGGCGACGGCGGTCTGGGTCGGCACCACGTCGGGCACCAAGCCTCTGGTCAACGAGTGGGGCGGCCCGGTCTACGGGTCGGGTCTGCCGTCGGACATCTGGAAGGCGACGATGGACGGTGCGCTCAAGGGCACCGACAACGAGACGTTCCCGAAGCCGACCGACATCGGTGGGTACGCCGGTGTGCCACAGGCACCCCCACCGCCCCCGGTGGCACCGCCGCCGCCGTCGGAGACGGTGATCCAGCCGACGCTGGAGATCGCACCCGGCGTGACCATCCCGTGGGGGCCGCCGACGACTGTGCCGCTCGGCCCGCCGGTACCCCCGGTGCCCGAGGATCCGAATGCCCCGCCACCCGGCCCGCCGCCGCCACCGTGACGGAACCCGAAGAGCCGCAGACGGTTTCCCCGGTACCGCTGGCGCGTGATCTGCGCAGCGCCTACGAACGGGATCTGCCCAGCCGCACGGACGTGATCGGCTCGGCGTTGTCGCACACCATCGGTGGCCCGGTGGGCAGGCATGCGCTCATCGGGCGGACGCGGTTTTTCACCCCGCTGCGGGTGATGCTGGTGATCGGTGTCATCTTCTTGGCGCTGGGCTACTCGACCAAGGCCGCGTGCCTGCAGTCCACGAACACGGGTACCGCGGCCCAGCGCGTCGCCAACTGGCAGAACCAGCGGGCCTACTACGAGTTCTGCTACTCCGACACGGTGCCGCTCTACACCGCGGAACTGTTGAGCCAGGGCAAGTTTCCGTACAAGTCCAGCTGGGTGGACACCGACAGCACCGGCAAGCCCAACGTGCAATACGACGGCAGCCCGGCGATCCGCTACATGGAATATCCGGTCCTGACGGGCATCTACCAGTACCTGTCGATGACGCTGGCCAAGACGTATTCGGCTCTGACCAAACTGGTTTCGTTGCCGTTGGTCGCCGAGGTGGTGATGTTCTTCAACATCTCCGCGTTCGGGCTGGGGCTGGCGTGGCTGGCGACGGTGTGGGCGACGGCGCTGCTGGCCGGGCGGCGGATCTGGGATGCCGCTCTGGTTGCGGCGTCACCGTTGGTGATCTTCCAGATCTTCACCAATTTCGACGCCCTGGCCGCGGCGTGCGCAGCCGGCGCGATGCTGGCATGGGCGCGCCGAAGACCGGCCGTGGCCGGGATACTCATCGGCGTCGGGGTGGCGCTGAAGCTGTACCCGTTGCTGCTCATGGTGCCGCTGGTGATCCTGGCGCTACGCACCGGTCGCTGGCGCGCGGTGGGCACGACGGCGCTGACGGCGGTCGGCACCTGGATTCTGGTCAATCTGCCTGTGCTGCTGCTGTTCCCGCGCGGGTGGTCGGAGTTCTTCCGGCTCAACACCCGCCGCGGTGACGATATGGATTCGCTGTACAACGTCGTGAAGTCGTTCACCGGGTGGGGCGGGTTCGACCCGCACCTAGGGTTCTGGGAACCCCCCTCGGTGACCAATGCTGTGACGGCCGCACTGTTCGCGGTGTGCTGTGCGGGGATCGCCTACGTCGCGCTGACCGCGCAGCAGCGGCCCCGGGTGGCGCAGTTGGCCTTCCTGGTGGTGGCGGCGTTCCTGTTGACCAACAAGGTGTGGAGCCCGCAGTACTCGCTGTGGCTGGTGCCGCTGGCCGTGCTGGCATTGCCGCATCGGCGGATCCTGCTGGCGTGGATGACCATCGACGCGCTGGTGTGGATACCGCGGATGCTGTTCCTGTTCGGCGAGCAGAACCGCGGGCTGCCGGAGCAGTGGTTCACCGCGACGGTGTTGCTGCGCGATATCGCGGTGTTCGCGCTCATCGCGTTGGTGATCCGGCAGATCTACCGGCCCCAGTTGGACCTGGTCCGCCATCACGGGCGTATCGACGACCCGTCCGGCGGGGTGTTCGACGGTGCGCCGGATGCCTTCCCGACGTGGTTGCCGGCACGGTTGCGGCCCAGGGAGATCCCGATAGGGCCCGAGCGCGCGCCCGACGATCTGGAAAGTGCGGTTTCGTCCGCGACTCACCGCTGAGGGCGTATCGGGACGCACAAACGCGGCGCGATCGGGACGATTTCGCAGATCAGCGGCCCTACCTGTAACCTAGCCAGGTTGCCGACGCAGGCGACCCTCCTGCCACGGATACGCCGTGGCCGCAACGACCATAGGAGGTGATGGGTTTCTCATGCGTCCATACGAAGTCATGGTCATTCTCGACCCCACACTTGACGAGCGCACCGTAGCTCCCTCGCTGGAGACGTTCCTGAACGTCATCCGCAAGGACGGCGGTTCCGTCGACAAGGTCGACATCTGGGGCCGCCGCCGGCTGGCGTACGAAATCGCCAAGCACGCCGAGGGCATCTACGCCGTTGTCGATCTCAAGGCCGAGCCCGCCACGGTGTCCGAGCTCGACCGTCAGCTCAACCTGAACGAGTCGGTGCTGCGGACCAAGGTGATGCGGACCGACAAGCACTAGGTCGATACACCCCGCCGATGTCGGGTGCGTTGCGTAGGCTCGCGCCCAACATAGGCTGCCCACTGCCCAGGAGGACCTCGTGGCTGGTGACACTGTCATCACCGTTATCGGAAACCTGACCGCCGACCCGGAACTGCGGTTCACGCCGTCCGGCGCGGCTGTCGCCAATTTCACGGTGGCGTCCACCCCCCGGACGTTCGACCGTCAGACCAACGAGTGGAAGGACGGCGAAGCGCTGTTCCTCCGCTGCAACATCTGGCGGGAGGCGGCCGAGAACGTGGCCGAGAGCCTCACCCGGGGTTCGCGCGTCATCGTCAGCGGTCGGCTCAAGCAGCGGTCCTTCGAAACCCGTGAGGGTGAGAAGCGCACCGTCGTCGAGCTCGAGGTCGACGAGATCGGCCCGTCGCTGCGGTATGCGACGGCCAAGGTCAACAAGGCGAGCCGTGGTGGCGGCGGCGGTGGTGGTGGATTCGGCGGCGGATCGAGTCAGCCGCGCAGTGCGGAGCCGAAAGACGATCCGTGGGGCAGTGCTCCCGCGGCGGGCTCCTACAGCGGCGCTGACGAAGAACCGCCCTTCTGACAAACACTGACAAATTTTTGAACTGAGAAAGAGATAGACCCATGGCCAAATCCTCAGGCACCAAGCGGCGCCCGGCTCCCGAAAAGCCGGTCAAGACCCGCAAGTGCGTGTTCTGCTCCAAGAAGGGCAAGGGGCAGGACATCAACTACAAGGACACCGCGCTGCTGCGCACCTACATCAGCGAGCGCGGCAAGATCCGTGCCCGCCGGGTGACCGGCAACTGCGTCCAGCACCAGCGCGACGTCGCCGTCGCGGTGAAGAATGCCCGTGAGGTGGCTCTGCTGCCGTTCGGTTCGTCGACGCGGTAAGGGAGGAACCACATCATGAAGCTCATTCTCACCGCTGAGGTGGATCACCTGGGTGTCGCAGGCGACGCCGTCGACGTCAAGGACGGCTACGGCCGTAACTTCCTGCTCCCGCGCGGGCTGGCCATCGTGGCCACCCGTGGTGCGGAGCGGCAGGCCGACGAGATCCGTCGCGCCCGCGAGACCAAGGAAGTTCGTGGCGTCGAGCACGCTAACGAGCTGAAGCAGGCCATCGAGGCGCTGGGCCCCGTTGCTCTGGCGGTCCGTGCCGGCGAGGGCGGCAAGCTGTTCGGTTCGGTCACGCAGGCGACCGTGGTCGCGGCCATCAAGAAGGCCGGCGGCCCGAACCTGGACAAGCGCACCGTCGAACTGCCGAAGGCGCACATCAAGTCGACCGGAACGCATCCGGTCAGCGTGAAGCTGCACCAGGGCGTGACCGTCTCGGTCCCGCTCAACGTCGTCGCCGAGTAAGCTCGACACCTTCGCACATCAGTGCAACGCCCGGGTGGAAGCCCAAAACTTCCCACCCGGGCGTTGCTGTGTCTCCAGCGAACGTATCTCGCCTTATTGCCCCAGCAACTGCAACCGGCTGTTAACCTCGTCGGCTCTCAAGCGCAATGCAACACGCCCGAGGTGGCAACCCCGGCCGACACGCCGTGATAATTTGCATCCACAACATTGGACGCGGCGGCGGTAGCCTTGACCAGCAGGTTGTTTGACTACCAGTGAGTTAATCCACAGGTTCTCCCCAATGACTCAACATCGTTGTCCAGAGCTGTGCACACGCCATCCACAGACCTATCAACAGGCTGGATTGCGCAACCCTCAGCAACGTCTAGTGTTGGCCGTCGCTAGGCAATGGAGCTGACCCCCATCGGGCTTGTCGGTGGGGAATTCTATTGTCATGACAGCTCATCTCGAACGAACGTTCGACGCTGTAAACGAAGGGTGGGGGACGCTTAGTGGCTGTCGTGGACGATCTCGGTCATCACGGTATGAGCGAGCCGCCCAGCGAGGATTTCGGGCGCCAGCCCCCGCAGGACATGGCGGCCGAACAAGCTGTCCTCGGCGGCATGCTGCTGAGCAAGGACGCTATCGCCGACGTGCTGGAACGCATGCAGCCGGGCGACTTCTACCGGCCAGCGCACCAGGACGTCGCGGACGTCATCCTCGGGCTCTACGACCGCGGTGAGCCCGCCGACGCCGTGACCGTAGCCGCCGAACTGGACCGCCGTGGGCAGCTGCGCCGCATCGGCGGTGCCCCGTATCTGCACACCCTGATCTCCACCGTGCCCACGGCGGCCAACGCCGGCTTCTACGCCACCATCGTGGCCGAGAAGGCGCTGCTGCGCCGGCTGGTGGAGGCGGGCACCCGCGTCGTGCAGTACGGCTACGCGGGGGCGGACGGCGCCGACGTGCACGACATCGTCGACCGTGCCCAGGCCGAGATCTACGACGTCACCGACAAGCGCAGCCAGTCCGAGGACTTCGTCCCACTGGAGGAACTGCTGCAGCCGACGATGGATGAGATCGATGCCATCGCCTCGGCCGGCGGCATGGCCCACGGTGTGCCCACCGGCTTCATCGATCTGGACGAGGTCACCAACGGGCTGCACGGCGGTCAGATGATCATCGTGGCGGCACGGCCTGGCGTCGGGAAGGCTCTGTCGCTGGACACGCCGCTGCCGACGCCGACGGGCTGGACCACCATGGCCGATGTCAGCGTGGGGGACGAACTGATCGGCGACGACGGCCTGCCCACCCGGGTGGTCGCGGCGACCGAGGTGATGCTGGATCGGCCCTGCTATGAGGTCGAGTTCTCCGACGGCACCGTGATCATCGCCGACGAACAGCACCAGTGGCTCACCGACACCCGCGCGTCACGCAGGTCGTCCCATGCTGCCGCCGAGATCCGGACCACCGCTGAAATTCTCGACACCCTGCGGTGCCCGACAGCCGATCGTCGCATCAACCACTCCGTCGTGAACGCAGCGCCGATCGCGGCGCCGGAGGCGGATCTGTTGGTCCCGCCGTACACGCTCGGCGCGTGGCTCGGTGACGGGACGACCGCCGCAGCACAGATCACCACCGCCGATCCCGAGATCGTGATGCGGATCGAGGGTGAGGGGCTGAGCGCGGGCACCCTGCAGGCTCGCCTACGCACCATCGGGGTGTTGGGGGACAAGCACATTCCGATGCAGTACCTGCGTGCGTCGGAACCGCAGCGGCGCGCGGTGTTGGCCGGGCTGCTCGACACTGACGGCACCGTCACCCACGGCGGCTCGGTGCAGTTCTCGGTCACCAACCGCCGGCTCGTCGACGATGTGACCGAGCTGATCGTGAGCCTGGGCTACCGGTGCCAGATGTCGACCAAGCGGGTCGCCGGGCGTACCGAGGAATCGTCGATTGCCTACACGCTGACCTTCGCCACCGACGACGTGGTGTTCGGTCTGGAGCGGAAGGCGTTGCTGCACAAGGAACGCCGTGCCATGTGCGGCCCGGCCCGCCACAATTCACGTTTCATCGTGGACGTGCGCAAGGTCGAGTCGGTGCCGGTCCGGTGCGTCGAGGTGGACAACGACAGCCACATGTATTTGGCCTCGCAGGCCATGGTGCCGACCCACAACTCAACGCTTGGTTTGGATTTCATGCGGTCCTGCTCCATCAAGCACCGCATGGCCAGCGTCATCTTCTCGCTGGAAATGAGCAAGTCCGAGATCGTCATGC
>JAHFVC010000210.1 GCA_023264765.1 Mycobacterium sp.
ATCCCAAGCGTCGATTGGGGGACCTGACTCGGCTGCTCATCGAAAAGGACCCCGCCAGCGACGATCCCGCCGACTTCTACGCCACCGACTTTGCGACGATGGCGAACTACGTCAGGGGAATCGCCCAAATCCTCGACCGGCGGCAACCGCCGGCGGACCTGGGATGGGAGCAGCGCACGTCGTGGAGCTTCGTGGGGCCCAAGATCTACCTTGTCGTGGACGACCTGGACGCCATCCCGCTTCAGGTCGAAGTCGACACCCCGACGAGGGTGCCAGTGGCCGCCGGCGCCGGGGCGCCAGAGCCGCAGTTCCAGGTCGTGAACAAGATGGTGACGACCCAGACGTGGGATCCGGTGCTGCGGCACTTCGCCAACGCCATTGACCGTGGCCTGCGTGTCGTGGTGACGCACCGCGCGGCGGAGATCACGACCGCTGAGATCGACCGCAGGTTGATTCCGCATCACATCGCCTCGCAACCATCGACGCGCATCCTGCTCGGCTCCCGGCAGCACAACGAGAAGGTCGCCGGAGTGAAGTTCGAGGCGGGATTGGCGCCCGGACGAGGAAACGCGCTGTCCAGCAATGACGACAATGCCGGGTACGTACAGTTGGCCGCGCTCCCAGACGGTATGTAACAGCCGTGTTAAATGAGCATTTGTGGGGTGTCGAGCAGGTAAGAGGCCTGCTGCAATTGGTGGCACGTGTCATTTGCTGGCGGTACGTTATGTCTCAGACAGCACCAGCGAAGAAATTGCCGTCATGAGCACTGTGAAACGTCGGCGACAATAGAAGAAACTCAGGTCACAGCGGAAGAGGGGACGCTATCCCATGCAACTCGACGTAACTCCCGAAGCGCTCACCGCGGCGAGCGCGCAGGTCGCCGCACTCACCGGTCGCCTGCTCGGGGTCAACGCCTCGCACATGGTCGCCGAGCACATGGTCTTGCCGCCCGGGTCGGACATCTCGTCGATCAAGACGGCTGCCAGCCTGCAGGCCGCCGGGGTCGACCACGACGCGATGGCGGCGATGGGCAACTTCCAGATGGCGGCATCGTCCTACGGCGTGGGCGAGTCCGGCGTCAGCTACGCCACCGGTGAGGGCGAGGCCGTCGCCACCTACACCGCGGCCGGCGGGTTCGTCTAAACCCGCCGTGGAGATGTCTGCATGCCAGCCGTAGGAGCAATCCCCCCCGCGCCGCCGATCTGGGGCGCGGCGCCCCCCGAAGTGCATTCGACGCTGCTCAACACCGGGGCCGGCCCATCTGGAGTGGCGGCCGCCGGTACGTCGTGGGCGCACGTGGCGGCCGAGTACGTCTCGGGAATGGCCGAGTTGGAGGCGATTCTGGCCACGGTGCAAGCCAACTATCAAGGCCCGTCGGCTGAACAATTCGTGATGGCACATCAACCGCTGCTGATGTGGATGGCCGACGTCGCCGCCAAGGCGACACTGGCCGCCGCCGCCCACGGTGAAATAGCCATCGCCTACGAGACGGCCGTCGCGCTCATGCCGACCATGCTGGAACTGATCGCCAACCACGACATACACGGATTGCTGGAGGGCACCAACTTCTTTGGCTGCAACCTCGTCCCGATTGGGATAAACGAGGGCGACTACATCCGGATGTGGAACCAGGCCGCCGACGTACAGGGCACCTACGACGGATCGACCACGATGCTTGTGGACGGCATCCCCGACACGCCACCCTCCCCCACCACCCTCATCCCCGGCGTCGGCGAAACTGGCGACATCACTGCCAGCGTTGCGTCGTTCACCACCACCGTCGCGGCCGGTGTCAGTGGCGCCCAGCTCGACCTCGGCGACGCCATCGGTACCAAACTGCTGGTGGGGCAGGCTGGCGGGAAGCCGGCGGCGGCGGCGCAGGAAGGCGCCGCCGAGGCAGCTGCACGGTCTCAGACCGCCAGCCACCAAAGCGAACAGGCCGGCCAGCAACTCAAGCCGGACCAGGCCAGTGGTGTGATGCAGCAGTTCACCCAGATCGCCTCCAGCGCCCCGCAAGCGGCGTCCTCGGCGATCCAGGGGCCAGCCCAGATGTTGATGCAAGCCCCCCAACAACTGGCGTCAGCTCCTCAGCAGCTCAGCAGTCTGCTCGGGCAATTCTCTGGTGGCGGCAACCTGGCCACCCAGGGGCTTGGTCAAATCGGCTTCCCTGGCACAGCGCCGGTGAGCGGGATCAACCCGGCCGGCATGACAAGCCTCGCCGGCGGTGCGCTCGGTGGCGGCCCATCCCGACCGATGCTGCCCTCCACCTGGGGATCAGCACCGAGCAGCGTCGCGCTCGAAGAGGCCGGTGCGCGCGGTCTCTCGCCGGTGGCCACCGGAATGCCCGGCGCCGGCGCCGGTGGGTCCGGATCCGGGGGCAGCGGCATGATGGGCCAAGGCGCGAACAACCGCCGCGGCAAGGGATCCCAACGGATCACCACGTACTCCGATGATGCTGTCGACGAAGACGCCGACGCCGACAGTGACGGGGGGGCGTACGCGATGACCCGCTGACGAACAGACCACCCTCCGCGGATCAACTCAGCCCAACTCAAGAGCACCGCTCAGGCGGGGCAACCACCAGTCTCAACACACGAAAGTGAGTAACCGACAATGTCTTTCCTCGATACCAACGTCGCCCAGGTGCTGTCCTCGGCGGCTGGCGTGCACGACGCGTCCACCATGTTCGCCTCCACCCTGCATCAGGCCCAGGCCACCGCCATGCAGGCGCAGGCCTTCCACCAGGGCGATTCGTCGATGGCGTTCCAGCAGGCTCACGCCCGCTTCTCCGAAGGCGCGCAGAAGCTGCAGACACTGCTGACGCAGGCCGGAATGAACGCTCAGGGCGGCGGCCAGGAGTACACGATGGGCGACCAGGCCGGTGCCGACATGATGAACCAGGTGCCGATCGGCGACGGCGGCGGCCTCGGCATCCGCGCCTAATCCCCTTCCCCAACAACACACTTCATTCTCGAAAGGAATCGCGATCATGGGACAGATCACTTACAACTACCCCGGAATGCTCGGCACCGCAGCGGAGATGAACGCGCAGGCCGCTGCCCTCACCGCCATGGGCGGCAACGTCGAGTCCGAGCAGGCCGCGCTGGGCGCGTCCTGGGTCGGTGACACCGGTATGTCGGTCCAGCAGTGGCTCACCCAGTGGAACTCCGCGTTGGAGGAGACCACCCAGGGCCTGCGCGGGATGGCTTCCGCGCACGAGGACAACACCCACCAGATGATGGGCCGCGACAACGCCCAGGGATCGAAGTGGATGCCGGCCTAATCCGGCGCACGGCGTAGCGCAACGACCCACACCGATAGGGGCGGTCACCGAACTGGTGACCGCCCCTTCGTGCGTCTGCAGCGCACGCCTCACCCGCCCCGAAGGCCTCGGCCACGACGTCCTCCTGGCCGCCTCACGCATTGTCTGACGGCCGCTGCGACGTCCGTACGACATCGAGCCCACCGAACATCGCACTGACCACGATGCCGAGCACCGGGCCGGCCGCGGGCACCATGACGCACACGGCGATCGCTACGCCGGCCACCACCGCGATGAAGATCAGCGCCTGAGCCATGACAAACCACCTCTCGACCTGTCCAACCTGGGACACCCTGTCCCGATTTACCTTGGACACTCAGCAGTATGTGGGCCATGAATGACCAGTTCAAGACCGTCTGCGGTCATCGAGATGGCAGGTAGACACAAGGTAGACGTAGGCTGCTTGATGGATGCGAGCAGATCGGCGGGGCCAGGCGTGGCGCGCCTTGATCAGACAGTGAGGAGCACGCTGTGGCGAAAAGACCGTTGAGGACCCCGGCGCTGCCCGCCGGCGACAGGATGACGTTCTTCCGCTGGATGCAAAACGTGGTCGTTGACTCAGGAGACCTATCAGTCAAGGACATCGGCGCCGCGGTCGGGAGGAACCACCAAGCGATCTACAAAGCGCTCACGGGCCCCAAGATGCCCAGCGAGGACATGACCCGCCGGCTGGCCCGACATCTCAGTGCAGACCCGAAGGCCGAAGAGCAAGCAATGCGGTTGTGGGAAGCTGGCGTCAAGGAACAGCGCTGGGCGGGTACGAACCCGACGTCGGCGACTACCAGGGCGGCCCTTGGCGCCGCAGCTGAGCAGCCGCGAGCAACGGGTCCCAGCACGGTTTTGGCGGACGGCGAAGCTCTGCATGATTACGACGTCACGTATTTGGACCTAGTGACGCCTGGCGGATTCGACTGGAGGTCCGTACACCTCACCGATCCGCCGCCCGATAAGCACGGACTCGACTACCACGTCGACACGTTCGCGGCGGCCCTGAAGGCGGCTGTTCAGAAGTACTATCCCTCTATCCGAGAAGCAGCGCACGATTCCGGAGTCTCCAAGTCGACCGTGCACAACTGGGTGACGGGCGGAGTCAAAATTCCCAGCGCTGACAGGTTCCAGAGGTTCCTGGACGTGATCGCACCGCACTCGTTCGACGATGCGGCCAATCTCTATCAGCTGTGGGCCAATGCCCAGTACGAGCGTCGCTGGTGGCGGGGCGATTGATGATCGCACACGCCATGCGGGGTTGTGCGGCCCGTGACCGCGTCAGCGTCGCGGGGCGGCTTCGACGAGGCGGGTACTGAGCCACTGTCGGTCGTGCCCGGTGATCAACTGAAACAGGTCGGCGCGTGCGCCGTCTTGGGTGATGACGATCGTGGTCGACGGTGCCTGCGCTGACTGGGGGCGCCGCAAGGTCACGGTGAGGCCGCCCCCGTTTGGGGGGTCGACACTGCCGTCGGTGACGACGATCGCGCCGGGCTGCAGGGCCGCCGGACGTACCGAGAACTGCTGCGTTGCACCATGATTGCCGAGAGATGCCCAGGGACGAGGATCTGCGGTGTAGAGGGCCACCGGCAGACCCGACAAGGCCAGCCTTGATACGATGCCCACCTGAAATTGACCGGTGCCGGTGATGGTGACGCGGACCGGTTCCGGAGACGCCAGCCCTAAGTACACCGGCTCCCGGTTGCGGTTGAACCCGATTGGCACGCCGGCGGCCGCGGTGGTCCACCGCAACGACGTGAGTGCATCCCAGGACAGCTGCGCCTGGGGCAACGAGAATCGTGACTGATCGAACCCGGTCACCGACAGCGCCGAGGCCACCTTGCGGTGCAATCCATGAAAGCCGGTGAGACCCGGCAGCGGATTACGGCTGGGCTTGGCGCTGCTCACGATGCCGACGGCCGTGTCGGCCGTGACGGACCGTCCACCTGGGTCGCGCACGGTCATGACGACCCAGGTGGCCTTGGTCGATAGTGCAGGCAGCGTGTCGAGCACCGTGGCCAGCTGGCCGGGCTCAACGGCGTAGACGGCCCGGAAGCCGTCGGCGTGCTCAGTGGCAGTCCAGTGCTCGCGGCGGACCGTCGCGGCGGGTGGGGTGAACACCGGGCACGTGTCCGCCTCGGTCACGGTGGCCAGCCACCCCTGCTCGCGCAGCTCGGCGACGAGGCGGCGTGCCACGGTGTCGGCTAGGGCGGTCTGCTGCGGGGTGTGGCCACTCTCGGCCTCGGCGCCCCCGGATTCGGCCGGAGCGTGTCCCATGGTGGTGCGCCGGGCGGTCAGTGCACCCACGTTGCTCTCGGCGCGCAGCGTGTACGTCAGCCAGGTGTCGCGGTGCTGGGGGGTGCGGCCGGTAAGCAGCGCGGCCGCGTCAGTACGCAGGCCGCTCGCCGGCGGGGTCCTGGTGAGTGCGGTGATGGTCACCGCGTCGGCGCGCACGCCGTACCGGTCGAGCCAGCTGGTGATGAACCGCCACGGCAACTGGTCTGCGGTATCGGAGGGGGTGGTCAGGGCGTGTGCGTGTGGCCGAAGGTGGATGACTACTTGTGCCTGCAGGATGTCGGAGCCGTGGGCGGGTTCGGGGGGTGTTGCAGCCGACGTAGTAGCGGTGGGGCGCTGGGAGAGGCGGCGGCTGCGTAGGCGCCGGTTGTACGCCGACACCGGAGCCCAACGTCGGACGGTGGTGGAGACGTGCTGGCCGTGCCAGGACCCCAGGAATGCCAGGATGAGCGCGACGCCGGCCGCGTAGTGCCACCACTGCGGGGTGCGCCCTGGCGGTAGTAGGGCGGCCCAGCCCAGCAGGAGCAGCGACACCAGTACGGTCAGGCGGCGCCAACTCGGCACCGCCGGGGCCAGACGGCTTCGGGAGCGGTCAACGGGTGTTGCCACGGCGCATTCCAATCATGGTGACGGCGATGATTGCCACGGCGACGACGAAGATGCCGCCGCCCAGGGCGATGAGGCGGGGCAGTCGGTTGTCCGGCGGCGGCGGCGCCGGTGGTGCCACACGGACCACGGGCATGTTGGCCGGGACCTTCTCGCCATCGGGGATGTTCCACGTCAACGCGGCGACCGGGTCGATCACGCCGGCGCCGACCACGTTGGACGGGTCGCGGGCTGCGTTGTGTGCCGATGCGACGATCCGGTTGACGATCTGGCGAGCCGACAGAGTGGGGAACTGCGATCGGACCAGGGCCGCGACGCCGGAGACGTACGCAGCGGAGAAGCTGGTGCCGTTAATGGGGACCAGCGGTTCCTTGTTGGATGGCTGACCGTTGACCAGACCGGAGTTGGGCGCGTTGCCCAGGGACACGATCTGTTCGCCCGGCGCGGCGACACCCACCCAGGGGCCGGCCATGGTGAAGCTCGACGGCTGCCCGTCGGGGGTCAGCGACGCCACCGACAGGACGTAGGGCTGCCAGTAGGACGGCGTGGAGATGGTGGTGGCCCCGGCCCAATTGCGGGGATCCTGGGGATTTTTCGGATCGGTGAGCGGGTTGCTCTCGCAGTTGCCTCCGCCCCCACTGCCGCTGCCGGACTCGCCGGTGTTGCCGGCGGCGGCCACCACGACGATGTCTTTGTCGATCGCGGCGTAGCGCAGTGCGGCGCCCAGGGCGGCCTGGTCGACCTGCTTGTACTGGGCGATGCAGTCGATGGTCGAGATGTTGATCACGCGCACGAAGGGCATGTCGGCGGCGTGGCGGACCGCGCGGGCCAAGGTGGCGATGTCGCCTGCGGTCTTGACCGTCTGCGGATCCCCGCCGCTGGGCATCCGTGGAGCCCAGTGAGCCGACGTCTGGCGAATGGAGACGATGGAGGCCTCAGGGGCGACACCGGAGAAGCCGTCGGGACCGGGTTGGCCGGCAATGATTCCGGCGACCGCGGTGCCATGCCCATCTTCGTCGACCAGGCCGTTGGCCGGGGGGTTGATGTAGTCGCCGCCGGGGTTCAGATTGGGCAGGCGGGGCTGCGGGGTGACACCGGAGTCGATGACCGCGACGGCCACTCCCCTGCCGCGGGATGTCTTCCAGGCCTCGGGCAAGTTGAGCATCGCTTGGCTGGGTGGGATGGCGGCGGGGTCGAAGCCGGGCAGTGCGCCGTTGTACGAGGGCGGTCCGTCGTTCTGGCGCATCTCCTGTTCGGGTGAGGGTGGGCCGTCGGGCGGCAGGGCAGCCGGATCGACGACGGGCTGAGCCAGGGCGAAGGCCGCCGGCGGCGGCGAGCACACCGTCAGCAGAGCCACCGCCGCGGCGAGTGAACCGAGCTGTCGGATCATCAGATGGCCCCTCGATTGCGGATCAGGCTGACCAGGCCCACCAGCCACAGCAGCGTGGGGGCGATGGTCGCGAGCAAGGTGCTCTCGAACAGGTCGAGATAGCGGCGCTGCGGAATGGTCAGTTCGCGCGGCTTGAGCATCGAGGCGACGAGCAAAGCCACCGTCAGGCCCACCACCGTCGCGGTGGCGTACATCGCGGCCACCAAGTGGCCGGTCACGGCGAAGGAGATCGCCAACGTCAGCGCCGTCGCGAACGGTGCGGACAGGAACCAGAGCGAGGGAACCGCGGAGTCCCAGATGCGCATGCGCAGCACGGTGACGGTGATGGTGGCCACGACCAACCACCACGCCAGCAGCGGCGGCTGCTCGGGCAACCACACCACCAACACCGAGCCCAGCACCGCCAAGATCACCGAGGCGGCGACCATGCCGCCTTGGTAAGCAGCGCTGATCGCGTTCTTGCGGGGCAGATCCTCGATCGCGGCGAGCGAGGGCGCCGCCGGAGTCGGCTCACCGGGAGCGGGAACGTTGGGCATCGGGAACCGGGCCCACACCGCCGAGAGCGTCGGGGCGTTGAGCGCCACCAGCAGCGAGATGGCGACCACCCCGCATCCCAGCGACAAGTACGGCAGGTGGGCGAGCATTCGGAGCCCCGCGGCGAGCGCGACCGTGGCCGCAACGGCGATGATCGCGGTGTAGGTGGCCACCCAGGAGGTCGTAATCGTCAGCAGCAAGATCGACCAAGCGATCAGACCGGCGGCGGCCAGGAACACCCGGGGGGCCGCGGCGTCACCGGGCACTGCCGCGGCAAGGGCCAGGGCCAGCGGAACCGTGGTGGCCACGCCCATGCGGCCAGCCGCGACCTCGTTGCCGCGTCGGCGCAGCAGAACGGTCGCCAGGATGAAGACCACCGATAGCAGCCCCAGGGCACCGGCGGCCCACCACTGGAATCCACGGTGCCAACCGTCGATCGCCAGGCCGCACACCAGCACTCCAAGCCCGAGTACGACTGCCTGCGCCACAGCCGGCAACTGCGCGTGGGTGAACGGCTTGAATTGGCGGGCAGAGTGAATCGCCGACGCGTCGGCGATGTCCTCGACGACGGGCGGGGCGGCTGGCCCCGGCGGCAGTTTGCACAGGATCAGCTGCTCGCCGTCGTCGATTGCCAACGTCTCGAGCGTGGCGTCCAGGCTGAATGGCGTTCCCCCTAGGGGTGCAAGGGAATACGGCCGCGGACCGGAGGTGACGTCATCGGGCGCGAGGGCATCGTCGTCGCGGCCAGAGGCCAGTGTCGCGCGGATGCGCGGAATGAGTTCGCGGATCGCCAACGTCGTTGGCAGTGCGAGGTCAGCGGCCGCGCCGTCGCCGATGATCGCGACGCGGATCTGTCCGGTGGCAGAGGCCGGATCCATGGTCAGTATCTCCCCAGTTCTTCAGGACGTTGACGTGGTTGACGGGTCGGGTAGTACTGGGCGATCGAGCCAGCCAGTTCCATCACCGCCTTGCGGGTCTGCTTGGCCATTCTCTCGAAGCTGATGAAGCCGCCTTCGTGCAAGTGCGCGTCGTAGGGGACGTTGACGACCTCCTGGACCTGCTCGCGGAACTTGGCCTCGACGTCCTTCATGTCCACGGCCGGCTTGTCACCACTGTTGGCGTTGAGCGCAATCACCGTGCGCGGCAGCAAGTTACTGAAGCCGTGCGCCTGCAGCCAGGTCAGCGTGCGCCATGCTCCGTTGAGGCCGGGCGCATCGTTGGACGACACGACGACCAGGCAGTTGACCTGTTTGGCGATCGCCGGGAACAGATTGGAGGTGATCGAGGTGCCGCAGTCGAGGATGATGACGTTGTAGTGCGCCCGCAAGATCTGCATCGCCGACTCGAAGTCATGGCTGTTGAGACGGTAGTTGGACCGCGGATCGTTTTGCGAGGACAGCATTTCCAGCCGGTCGGGGTTCTGGACGGTGAACACGCGCACGCTCTGGTAGCTGCCGGCGCTTTGCAACGCCGACAGCGCCTCGATGTTGGCCTTGGGCCCACCGTTCTCGTGGAAACGGGCCGACAAGTTGCCCAGGTCGGTGTCGACGTCAACGACGATCACCCGGTCACCGCGCTCACGGGCGATCGCGTTGCCTGCCGCCACGGCCATGGTCGTCTTGCCGACACCGCCCTTGGAGTTCACGAACGCGACGACGTAGACGTCGAGCAGCGACGCCGTGATCGCCCGGAGCTGCTCCTCGGCGCGCAGCTGCTTGGCACCCGGACTCGGCTTGACGAGTCCGAAGGTCAGCACCGACACCGCCTTGCGCCAGCCGGTGACCGGGGTGGTGTGCTGCGCGGGCCCAAAAGCCTCTGGGCCGTCGTCACCGGCGTAGCTGCTGCCACCGACAAAAGGCTCGCCCGTTCCGCCGAAGGCGTCGCCGAACGGCAGCGGCCCCGACGCCGGGCCTTGCGTCGGCGCGGGTGGCCAGTCAGCCTCGGAGGCCGCCGAATTCGGACCGGAGGGCGGACCGAAGAAGTCGCCCACTCCGGGGTCGTGTCTTGCTTGCTCGCGGGCAGCGGCCATCTGCTGTCGCGACAAGATCGTCGTTTGCTCGGTGCTCTCGGGATCCCCCTCGCGCCGGGGCGAGCGAGGGTTGGCCGGCGGGTAGGGCGAGCCTGCCTGGCTGGGCCGGTACGGCGGCTGCTGATGACGCGTCGAAGGCGAGGAGTGCTGCGGCGGGGCCGGCGGAGGCTGTTGACCCTGGGGGGCATGAGGTGGGGTCGAGAGGGGCTGAGGGGTACTGGGCTGCGCCGGCGGAGGCGGCGGGGGTGTGCGGCGCGGCTCGTCTTCGCTTGGTTGTGGGGCGGCGGGCGGAGGTGTCGCGGCTGCACCCCACGGGGGCGCCGGCGCCGGGGAGGCAGCCCGGTGGGAACCGGTGTCGGGGGCGCTGGGTGCCGCGGGACGGCGCTCATCGCCGCCGGGCTCTCCCGGACGTGGTTCGTTGTCGGGGGCGAAGAAGTCAGAGGTTGTGCTCATCGCGTTCAAATCCGTTTCTGTCGAGTCGTCAGATGTCGTAGTTCTCATCGGGAAACCAAGTGCCCGAGGGCAATCGGTCGGTGAGGTTGCGCACTGCCATGGAAATCGCGAATGGATCACCGGGCGCGAAGACCGACACTCCGCCTTCGCGTGGTTCTCCGGGTGGCGGACTGACCAGGACCAGCCCCACCTCAGTGCTGATGAGGTTCACGCTCACGTCGGTCTGTTGGCGGCCTCTGTCGCCGGCGTCGTGGGCGGTCAACTCCACGGTGATGCGCTTGCCGGTGCGAGCCATCTCCATTACTTCGGCAGCGCGGGGAGGAACCCCATGGTCGGCCAAGGTCTCGGCAACGTCGGCGCCACGGGCGACGCGCTCGTCGATCTGGCGCCCGAGGTCCATGGGCAGCTCGAACTCCTCGAATTGCGCGGGCGGCTGATCCTGGGGCAGCCCAGCACTGATGATCGGGACGACCGCCTCACTGTGGGTCAGTTGCAGCGGGGTGAAGGTGACCATCTGGGCATAGCGCAACGCCACCACCGCATCGGGCGGTGAGGCCCTGGCGAGCACCCCCCGAAGCATCTGATCGGCATCAACGGTGGTGTACCACTCCAGCCACTGGCGGGCCTTGCACACGGTCCGAACCGACTCTGCGACAGAGTGTTTGACGCGACCGTCGGAGTCGATCACACCCGCTGCGGTCAAATCCTCGATGCATCTGGCGTTGAACGGTTCCCGCTCGGCGGGATCGACGTAGGCGCCGGTGATCGCGAGCTTCCAGGGGTAGGCGCCCGCCCCGAGGTAGTCGGCCAAAAAGAACGCCTGGTGTGCGGTGACCTCCACTGCCTCGAATCTAGCCATCGCCGTCACCGCCGGGGATGGGTGGGTTGGCCTTCTCCAGCTCGTCGAGCACGGGCTCAAGCGCTCGTTCGGTGATCAGGGACATCGAGGTGTTCCAGCGCTGCTCTTGAGCTTTGAGCCGCTTCATGGTGGATCGTTTGAGCCGGAGCGTGGTGGCGATCTTCTCGTCCTGGTCCAACATCTTCTTGGACAGTTCCTGGACAAGGGCGCCGCCCACGCTCTGCGATTCCGCCGTGGCCATCGTGATTCACCCCTTTCTCGGGGCCGTC
>JAHFVC010000211.1 GCA_023264765.1 Mycobacterium sp.
AGAATTGAGTCCCGTGTCACACCCCGTCGCTCCGCTCGCCCCAGGGCGTCACACCCCGTCGCTCCGCTCGCCCCAGGGCGTCACACCCCGGCGCTCCGCTCGCCCCAGGGCGTCACACCTCGGCGATGACGCGCGCACCGGGCACCGGCCCGCTCGCCACCCGCACCGTGCGACACACCCCGGCCCCGGACAACGCGGCACCGACCGCGACCGCGGCATCACTCGATCCGCACAGGAACGCACACGTCGGGCCGGAACCCGACACGATGCCGGCCAAGGCGCCGGCCTCGGTGCCCGCGCGCAGGGTGCGGCGCAGATCCGGGCGCAGGCTCAGTGCCGCAGGCTGCAGATCGTTGCCGAGCAGCGCCGCAAGTTCGGCCGGATCCCCAGTCGACAACGCCGCCAGCACCGGCTCGACGTCGTCCAGGCGCGGCGGGGCGTCCCGGTCCCGCGCCGCCCGCAGTCGGTCGATCTCACCGAACACCGCGGGTGTGGACAAACCCTTCTCCGCAAAGGCCAGCACCCAATGAAAGGTGCTGCGGGCCAGCACCGTCGCCAGCTGCTCGCCGCGGCCGGTACCCAGCGCCGTCCCGCCGTGCAGCGCGAAAGGCACGTCGCTGCCCAGCTTGGCGGCCAGTGCGTGCAGATCGCGGCGGGCCACGCCGAGCTCCCACAAGGTGTTCATCGCGACCAGCACGGCGGCGGCGTCGGCGCTGCCACCGGCCATTCCGCCGGCCACCGGGATGGCTTTCGCGATCGAGATCGCCACATCGGGTGCCCGGCCGACGTGGTCGGCCATCAGCTCGGCCGCGCGCCAGGCCAGGTTGCGGTTGTCGGTCGGCAGCCCGGCCACACCCTCGCCGGTCATCTCCAACGACAGCAGGTCGGCATTGCGCACCGTCACCTCGTCGAACAGCGACACGGCATGAAAAAGCGTGGTCAGCTCGTGATAGCGGTCATCGCGCAGATCGCCGACGCCGAGATAGAGGTTGACCTTGCCCGGCACCCGCACGGTCACCGACCCAGTGGCCACCCAAACGGATGCGGTGTTTCCGTCGGAGGAGGGCACGGGTCGACCTTATTCGCTGGCGATCCACGGGCATAGTTGCCGGCCGCACACGATCAGCGGACGAACTCCCCCGCGATCTCCCGGCGGCAGACGAAATCGGTGAGTGCGTCCCCCGCCAGGCCCATCCCCGTGCCCAAAGAGACTTTCACATAAGCGGTTTCGGCACGCATACCGCTGAACGGGATCAGGCCCGCCGCGGCGAACCCGGTCACCGATTCGTAGGCGGCGACATCACCGGGGACGGGCCCGAGGAAGATCGGCACCCCGGCGGCACCGCAGCGCCGCGCGAATTCGGTGATGTCGGTGGGGCCGGACGGGTCCATCGTGCAGGCGGTCCCGGAGTGGTAGGTCTCGTGCACGACGGCATCATGACCGCCGATGTCGACCGCGCGGTAGTCCAGCCCGGGATACGGCCGCAGTAACAGCACCCGCGCCCCGAAACGGACCGGCCCCGCCGGCCAGGGTGGGCCGTCCCGACGGGGTTGCGTCACGGCAGTCAGGTCGGCGATCTCGACCTCGCCGTCACTGTGCACCTCGTGCCGGATCGGCGTCGACGGCTGCACCCGCGCGCCCGCGTGCACCAACCGGCGGCCGTCGGGGTTGCGGAAGGTGACGAACACACCGCCGCCTCGGTTCGCCTGCAGGACGTCCAGAGCGTCACGAAAGTTGCTGTGGCCGTTGGCATCTGGATGATCCAACGGCCGATTGCTGGCGACCACCACGACCGGCAGCTCAATATCGCACAGCGCGAAGGCCAGCGCGGTGGCGCCGTAGGAGAGGGTGTCGGTGCCGTGCGTGACGATCACGCCGGTGTGCTGCGGCCCGATCGCCGCGCGCACGGCCGAGGCCATGGCCGTCCAGTCGGACGGCCTGGCGTTCTCACTGAGCAACGACAGGGGTTCGATCACGTCGAAACGCGCGGTGTCGTAGTCCCGGAACAACAGCCGGGTCTGGCCGGGCGCCAGCCCGATCACATCACCGGAGCGCCTCGAACCGATGGTGCCGCCGGTGAAGACGACGAGGACAACTCCCGCTGAGTTGCTCAGTTGAGCGACGCCTCGGCATCCTCGACGGATTCGACGGCCTCGATCGACTCGATGGACGGCGCGGACGGCACCTCGAGCTCACCGGAGCGCTGCAGCAGCCGGACGAAATCGGTGATCGACAACGTCTCGCCGCGGCGAGCCGGGTCGATGCTGGCCGACAGCAGCCGCTCGGCCGACTCGTTGCCGGAACCCGCCCATTCGGCGAAGGCATTGCGCGAGGTCTTGCGGCGCTGCGCGAAGCCGATGTCGATGAGCTCGAAAACCTGCTGACGGAACGACTCGTCGGTGGGCCACGGGGCCGTCTCGTACCGATCGATACGGACCAGGCCCGAGTACACCCGCGGGATCGGCCAGAACACCGTCGGCGACACCATGCCGTAGCGGCGCACGTTGCCGAAGAAGCGGATCTTGGCGCTGGGCACGCCGTACTCTTTGCCACCGGGCTCGGCGGCCAGGCGCTCGGCGACCTCGGCCTGCACCATCACCATGACCGTCTTGATGGACGGGAACTCGGAGAGCAGATGGATGAGCGCCGGCACCGCGATGTTGTACGGCAGGTTCGCCACCAGAGCGGTGGGCTGCTCGTCCAGATCGCCGGCCTTGACGGTGAGGATGTCGCGGTTCAGCACGGTCAGCCGGCTGATCTCGCTGTGCGAATGGTTCGCGATGGTCTTCGGGAGCTGATGCGCGAGCACCGGATCGATCTCGACAGCGGTGACCCGCGAACCCCGGTCCAGCAGGCCCAATGTCAAGGAGCCCAGGCCGGGCCCGACTTCGAGCACACAGTCCTGTCGGTGGATGCCAGAGGCCGACACGATGCGGCGCACCGTGTTGGCGTCGTGCACGAAGTTCTGTCCGAACGCCTTTCGGGGCCGGAAGTCGATCTCACGCGCCAGATGCCGGATCTCGGTTCGACCGAGGAGTCGGATCGTCATCAGGACGTACCTACTCTCCCACTACACACAGGCCAGGCGCCCCATCCTTGACGCGCCCTCGTTACTTCAGCAATCGCGATCTGTTCCTCACGGGTTGCCAAATCCGCCCGCTGAGCATACCTCAGACCCCCCTGCCGTTCCCATGTGTTCTGATCAAATTGGACCCCACCGAAAAATCCATTCCCGGTGTTGATGGCCCAATTACCTCCGGATTCGCACTGGGCAACGGCATTCCAGGCCGCAGCATTGGTCACCGGGGGCACCTCGGTGCCCGGCTTGGCGCCCACACGCAGCACAGAATCGCGCGCCGGAGAGACGACGACATTGGCTACTGGCAATCTCCCGGTCTCCACTCCGTTGACCTTGGCCACGGCGAAGGTCACGTCCTGGACGCCCGGAGTCCCGGGATCCACGACGACCTGTCGGCTCATGTTCATCGTCACGTCGTCAATGCGATGAGCGACCGGAGCGAGCGGCATCTGCTGGGTGACCTTCTCGATCCGGAGCCGGGTGACCTGGATCTGCATACCGTCGACGACGGGCGAAGCCGCGGCAGGCACGACGGTGTCGCGTTGTTGCAACGGCACACCGGCGGCATCGAGCAGGCCCGCGACATTCGGTGCGGCCAGGCGCACGGTCCTGATGGCGCCGCCGTCGTCGATCCGCACGGTTTTGGCGCTGACCACGGGCAATGACATCCCAGCCAGGGGCACGCGGGTCCCGCGCGAGGCCGCGGCGGGTGCCGTGTCGGTCATCGAGAGCTGCGCCAGCGCGTCCTGCACGGTCGAGGCGGTGGTCCACACTTCTTTGCTGTTTTGACCGTCCAGGGAGATCTGGACGGGACGGCTGCGGCTCAGCACGATGGTGTCGGCGTCGTGCACCGCGGTACCGGCCGCGGGGAACAGGTCATCGCGCTCGCCGACGGTGAAGCCGTTCTCGCGCACCACGTCGATGACCTTGGACCTCATCGTGGTCACCGTGATCGGGGCGCCGTCGACGGTCAGCGTCACCGTCTTGTGCGAGGCGACTGCCACCCCGCCAGCAAACACGAGTGTCAATAACAGCGCACCCACGAGCAGCCGTAACGCCGGCGAACGCACTTCGTGGATCTTATTCAGGATGTTCAAGAGTCTGTTGTCCCCGGCTCTCGACCCAGGCGGGCCCGCGGAACTCGCGACCCGGCTGGCCGCCCGCGTTCTATCACAGGAAGGTAACGAAAATCTGCGGTCGGCGCCAATTACGCAGCCTTCAGACGGTAGACGCGGCGCGCGTTGGCCGTCGTCACCTCGGCCAGCTCGGCTGCGGGCCGGCCTGTCAGGTCGGCCAGGGCACGCACCGTGTAGGGCAGGCAGTAGGGCTCATTCGGGGCACCGCGGAACGGGTGCGGCGTCAGGAACGGTGCGTCCGTCTCGACGAGCAGCTGGTCATCCGGGATCAAGCGGGCGGCTTCCCGCAGGGAGTGCGCGTTCCGGAAGCTGACAGTGCCCGACAGGCTCAGCGTCCAGCCGTTGGCCACGCACGTCCTGGCCATCTCCGGGCCGGAGGAGAAACAGTGGAAGATCACCGCGTCCGGAGCACCCTCGGCCGCCAGTACGTCGAGCACCTCGGCATCGGCGTCACGGTTGTGGATCATCAGCGGCTTGCCGGTCCGCTTGGCCAGGTCGATATGCCAGGCGAAGGCATCACGCTGCTGGGCGGGGTCGGCGCAACCGTCCAGCTTGCCCGGCCAGTACATGTCCATCCCGGTCTCCCCGACGGCAACCACCCGAGGCCGATGCGCCAACTCGTCCAGCTCCGCGCGAGCGGCATCGTCGAGGGCGTTCGCGCGGGTCGGGTGCAAGGCCACGGCGGCGTAGACGCGGTCGTCCCAGTCCGCGGCCTGTGCGGCCCAGCGCGCGGCGTCGAGGTCGTCGGCGATGGTCACCACGGATTGGACGCCGACAGCGGCGGCCCGATCCAGGATGGCGGCGACGTCGTGCGCGGTCTCGGCGCCACACGCGTCGAGGTGGGTGTGCGCGTCGATCAGCGGGGTCAGCGGCTCCGGAGCGGGCGGCTTCTGTCTCTTGGAGCTCACGCCGACACTTTAAGGTGAGAGCCAAATGAGCGAGCCTTTCTATATCACCACCGCCATCGCGTACCCGAACGGCGACCCGCACATCGGGCATGCCTACGAGTACATCGCGACCGACGCCATCGCCCGGTTCAAGCGCCTCGACGGGTTCGACGTGCGCTACCTGACCGGCACCGACGTGCACGGGCTGAAGATGGCGGAGACCGCGGCCAAGCTCGGCATCACCGCCGCCGAACTGGCCAAGCGCAACTCCGATGTGTTCGAGCGGATGCAGGAGCGCCTCGACGCCTCCTATGACCGGTTCATCCGGACCTCGGACGCCGACCACTACGAGGCGTCCAAGGAGATCTGGCGCCGGATGAATGCATCCGGTGACATCTACCTGGGCAGCTACCAGGGCTGGTACTCCGTGCGCGACGAGCGCTTCTTCACCGAGGACGAGACGCAGGAACGGGAGGGTTCCCGGTTCGCGATCGAGACCGGCACCGAGGTCACCTGGACCGAGGAGCAGACCTACTTCTTCAAGCTGTCGGCCTACGCAGAGCGGCTGCTGGCCCACTACGCGGCGCACCCCGAGTTCATCGGCCCCGACGTGCGCCGCAACGAGGTGGTCAGCTTCGTGTCCGGTGGGCTGCGGGACCTGTCGATCTCGCGGACCACCTTCGACTGGGGTGTGCCGGTTCCCGATCATCCCGATCACGTGATGTACGTGTGGGTGGA
This sequence comes from Mycobacterium sp., assembly GCA_023264765.1. GTDB lineage: Bacteria > Actinomycetota > Actinomycetes > Mycobacteriales > Mycobacteriaceae > Mycobacterium. The sequence goes on from JAHFVC010000211.1 coordinate 5,842, forward strand.
CGCGCTGACCAACTACCTGACCGGGGTCGGTTTCCCGGACACCTCGTCGGCGGACTTCCAGAAGTACTGGCCGGCCAACCTGCACATGATCGGCAAGGACATCATCCGGTTCCACACCGTGTACTGGCCCGCGTTCCTGATGTCGGCCGGAATCGAGCTGCCCCGACGGGTTTTCGCCCACGGGTTCATCAACGTCAAGGGCGAGAAGATGAGCAAGTCACTCGGCAACGTGGTCGACCCACTGGTGCTGGTCGACGAGTTCGGTGTCGATCAGGTGCGCTACTTCTTCCTGCGTGAGGTGCCCTTCGGCCAGGACGGCAGCTACAGCGAGGAAGCGATCATCGGGCGGATCAATGCCGACCTGGCCAACGAACTGGGCAATCTGGCGCAGCGGTCGCTGTCGATGGTGAACAAGAACCTCAACGGCGTGCTGCCCGCGCCGGGCGCGTTCACCACCGCGGACACCGAGATGCTCGACGCCGCCGACGCGCTGCTCGAACGGGTACGCGGCCACTACGACGAGCAGGCCATGCACCTGGCCCTGGACGCCACGTGGTCGGTGCTGGGCGCCGCCAACAGGTACTTCTCCGCCCAGGAACCCTGGGTGCTGCGCAAAACCGATCCGGACCGGTTCGCCACCGTGCTGTACACGACGCTGGAGACCGTGCGCATCGCCGCGCTGATCACCCAGCCGGTGATGCCCACGTCGATGGCCACCCTGCTCGACCTGCTCGGGCAGGGTGCCGATCAGCGGGACTTCTCCGCCGTCGGGACCCGGCTGGTGCCGGGAACGGCCCTGCCCAAACCCGAAGGCGTGTTCCCGCGGTACCAGGCACCCGAGCCCGCGTGATCTAGCTCACGGGCTGTCACACTTCGCGGATGGGCGGTGTCTTGAGGGCATGACTGAGAACAGCACAACCCAGAACATCATCGTCCTCGGTGGCGGATACGCCGGCGTGCTCGCCGCCAACCACTTGCTGCAACGGGAGGGCGTCAACGTCACGCTGGTCAACGCCCGGCCCGAATTCGTCGAACGCATCCGGCTGCACCAACTGGCGATCGGCAACGACGACGCCACCGCCGCCTACGACGAGTTGCTCTCCGACAAGGTGACGCTGGTGGTGGACCGCGCCGAGCGGGTCGACACCGCGACGCGACGTGTCGAGCTGGCCTCCGGCGCCGCGCTGGACTACGACCACGTGATCTACGCCGTCGGTAGCACCAGCGGTGCCGCACCCGAATTCGCTTACCCGATCAGCGAATTGGAGGACGCACAACGCCTGCGCGCCCGACTGCAGGACATCCCGGAATCCGCTCCCATCGTGGTGGTGGGCGGCGGGCTGACGGGAATCGAGGCTGCCTCGGAGTTCGCCGAGGGTGGTCGCACCGTCACCCTGGCCGCGGGCCCGCTGCTGGGTCCGTCGCTGGGTGCCCAGGCCCGCAGATCCGCGGCCAAGCAGCTGGCCAAGCTGGGGGTCACCGTGATCGAAGGCCCCACGGTCGAGGCGGTGCACGCCGACCGCGTCGCGCTGTCCGACGGCCGCGAACTGGCCAGCGCCGCCACGGTGTGGACCGTCGGATTCGGGGTTCCCGACCTTGCCACCCGCAGCGGTCTGCGCACCGATGCCCTCGGCCGGCTGCTCACCGACGAGACCCTGACGAGCATCGACGACGATCGCGTCGTCGGCGCCGGGGACGCCGTCGCGCCGTCGGGTGTGCCGCTGCGGATGAGCTGCCAGGCGGCCATGCCGCTGGCCGCCCAGGCCGCCCGCACCGTGCTGGCCCACCTCGACGGGACCGAGGCCAAGCCGGTCGACCAGGCATTCGCCGGGCAGTGTGTCAGCATCGGACGCTCCTACGGCACCATCCAGATCTCACACGCGGACGACAGCCCGCGCCGCGCGTACATCGGCGGCCGGATCGCCGCGTCCATCAAGGAGATGGTCTGCAAGGGCACGCTGTGGCAACTGCGCCGCGAAGCGGCCAAGCCCGGGTCGTACTTCCTGATGAAGGGTGGCAAGCGGGCACAGCGCCTGGCCGCCACCCTGCAGAAGGATCCCGCGTGAGCGAGCATGCCGAGCGGTTCACCGCGCTTCGGCCGCTACTGTTCACCATCGCCTACGAAATCCTGGGCTCGGCAACCGAATCCGACGATGTGCTGCAAGAGAGCTATCTGCGCTGGGCTGATGTCGACTTGGACTCGGTGACCGACACCAAGGCCTATCTGGCGCAGCTGGTGACCAGACAGTCACTCAACGCATTACGCGCCACGGCGCGCCGCCGCGAGGAGTACGTCGGACCGTGGCTACCGGAACCTGTTCTGGTGCAGGATGCTTCGGCCGACGTGGTGCTCGCCGAATCGGTCTCCATGGCGATGATGGTGGTACTGGAAACCCTGACCCCAGACGAGCGCGCGATCTTCGTGCTGCGCGAGGTGTTCGGCTTCAGCCACGACGAGATCGCCGCTGCGGTCGGCAGATCCACCTCGGCGGTGCGCCAGATGGCGCATCGCGCCCGGGAACACGTGCACGCCAGGCGCAAGCGCTTCCAACCCGTCGACGCATCAATCGGCGAACAGCTCACCACCCAGTTCTTCGCGACCGCCGCCACCGGCGACGTGGCGGCACTGATCGAGCTGCTGGCCCCTGATGTGGTGTGGACGGCGGACAGCGACGGCAAGGTCAGCGCGGCACGGCGACCCGTGGTCGGTGCGGACCGGGTGGCGCGGCTGGTGCTCGGCCTGATGCGTGGGGCCGGCGAACGCAGCGACGCCCGCATCGACCTGGCCATGTACAACAACGCGCCGGCGCTGGTCCTCTACCTGGGCGACAACCTGGAAGGGGTGATCACCGTGGAGATCACCGACGGGCTGATCAGCCACTTCTACGCGATGCGCAATCCGGACAAGCTGTCGACGATCATGGTCCCGCGCGCGATGAGCCGCTAGCTTCTGTCACGCTTGACCCGTGCGGATCGAGCGACTGGCAGACCTGGGCGATGCCCCGGGCGTGCTGCGTGCCGTCGCCGACGCCGGGCGGCGCCGCGGCCTGCCCTCGCCGGCCGCGCTGATCGGTGACTGGTTCTCCTCCCGCGCCGTGATCGCACCGAGCCTGGCCGCCGTGTCTTGTGACCGGGTGTTCGACGTCCCGCCGGGGTCTGGCGAGGTGATCGGCGGCGGCTGGTTCGGCTACCTGTCCTATCCCGACGGTGACACCCGCATCCCGGCAGCCGCCGGGGGGTGGTCGGATTGCGTACTGCGCCAGGACCTCGAGGGCCAGTGGTGGTACGAAAGCCTCTCCGGGACTGCATGTCCCGACTGGCTGGGCGACATCACCGCCATCGCGGCGCGGCCCCATGCGATCACCTGGCGGGCACCGGACCGGGCCGCGCACCGGAGCGGGGTACTGGCCTGCCTGGAGGCGATCGGCGCGGGCGAGGTGTACCAGGCCTGCGTCTGCACGCAGTACACCGGCCGCATCGAAGGCGATCCGCTGGACTTCTTCGTCGACGCGGTCACCCGCACCGCGCCGTCGCGGGCCGCTTTCGTGGCGGGCGACTGGGGTGCGGTCGCGTCGTTGTCCCCGGAACTGTTCCTGCGCCGCCACGGCGACCAGGTGACCTCGAGTCCGATCAAAGGGACACTGCCCCTTGATGAATCACCGGCGACGTTGCGCGCCTCGGTCAAGGACGTCGCCGAGAACGTGATGATCGTCGACCTCGTCCGCAACGACCTGGGCCGGGTGGCGGTCACCGGCAGCGTCACCGTGCCCGAGCTGCTGGCGGTCCGGCCCGCCCCGGGCGTCTGGCACCTGGTGTCCACGGTGGCCGCCCGGATCCCGGCAGCCACCCCGATGAGCGAGGTACTCGACGCCACCTTCCCGCCGGCCTCGGTCACCGGCACCCCCAAGAGTCGGGCCCGGCAGCTGCTGTCCGGATGGGAACACGATGCGCGCGGGGTGTATTGCGGCACAATCGGATTGGCCTCACCGGCGGCGGGCACCGAGCTCAACGTCGCGATCCGCACCGTCGAGTTCGACGCACAGGGGCATGCGGTGCTGGGTGTCGGCGGCGGGATCACCGCCGATTCCGATCCGGACCGTGAATGGCAGGAATGCCTCGACAAGGCCGCGTCGATCGTGCGTCAGATCACAGGCGTGTCGTCGGGGTGAGCGCGGCGATCCACGGCCCGATACCGGAGAAGACGTAGAAACCGATGTCGCCACCGGCCGTCGTGACGATCAGGTGTGGTCGCCCGCCGGTCACCGACCCCTTGAACACCGACTGCTCCCGCACCCTGGTGATCTCCGCCACGGGGACCTCGATCGTGGTGTTCGTCAGCGTCCGAAAGATCAGGCGGCGCCGGGTCAGCGCGATCATCCCGTTGTTCTTGACCACCGGGTAGCCCGGGGCGGTCGCACCACGGTACGCCCCCTTCTCCGGCCCGAGCACGACGGTGTCTCCCTCGAGCTCGGCTGCCAGCCATGCGGCGACCTGCCGGCTGCGGCGCCGCCACCAGATGACGAGCGGTACCGCGATCAGCAGCTGAACAGCCAGGATCCCGCCGACCAACACGATCACGAACACCGTCGTAGTCATCGCGCGGCTCCCTCAGTCGCGTGCCTTCAACACCGCATCGTAGAGTTCGCGCCGCGATGGCGCGCCCGGATGAGCGGCGATCACCTCGGCACACGCATCCTTGACCCTGGCACCGTCGTCCACCAGCTCCAGCGCCTCGGCCACCAGCGTGGCCAGGTCTGCGGTGGGTACCGCGCCCGCCAGCACGACGGTGATCTCGCCGAGCACGCCGTCGGCCGCCCAGTCGGCCAACTCACCGAGGGTGCCGCGCTTGATCTCCTCGTGCGTCTTGGTCAGCTCGCGGCACACCACGGCGCGCCGGTCCGCGCCCAGGGTGTCCACCGCGTCGCGCAGGGTGTCGGCCAGTCGGCGCGGCGACTCGAAGAACACAGCGGTGCGCTGCTCGGCGCCCAGGCCGCTCAACCAGGTGCGGCGCGCCTGCTGTTTACGCGGGGCGAATCCCTCGAAGCAGAATTTGTCGGCGCCCAGCCCGGAAACCGCGAGCGCGGTCGTGACCGCCGACGGGCCCGGCAGGCACTGCACGGCCAGGCCGGCCTCGATGCAGGCGGTGACCAGCCGGTAGCCCGGATCGTTGATCAGTGGCATCCCGGCGTCGCTGATCAGGACGACCGTCGCGCCGCCGCGGATCTCCTCCAGTAGTGCGGGCACCCGCGTCGCCTCGTTCTGGTCGAACACGCTGAGCCACCGGCCGGTGGGCGTCACGTCCAGTGCCGAGGCCAGCGTGCGGGCCCGACGGGTGTCCTCGGCGGCGATGATGTCGGCGTTCGTCAGTGCGTCGACGAGGCGGGCGGACGCATCTGCGGGCTGTCCGAGCGGCGTGGCCGCGAGCAGCAGTCGGCCACCTTCCATCCCCACAGCCTACGATCGTCGGTGATGACCGCTCCTCATACCGTGCAGCCGGAGCGCGCCGTTCCCGTGATCAGCCCCGGCCCGCTCGTCCCCGTCCCGGACTTCGGGCCGCTGGATCGTCTGCAGGGCTGGGTGATGACTCTCGTCATCGGCGCGCTGGCCGCGCTCACCCGGTTCCTCAACCTCGGCTCGCCGACCGATGCGCACACCCCGATCTTCGACGAGAAGCACTACGCGCCGCAGGCCTGGCAGATGCTGGGCAACCATGGCGTGGAGGACAACCCAGGCTACGGACTGGTGGTGCACCCACCGGTGGCCAAACAGCTGATCGCGATCGGCGAGTGGATCTTCGGGTACAACGGGCTGGGCTGGCGGTTCTCCGGTGCCGTGTGCGGCGTCGTCATCGTGGTGCTGACGGCGCGGATCGTGCGTCGC